>JAFTXK010000001.1 GCA_017461635.1 Clostridia bacterium
ATATTTTCCGTCTATACCCAGCTTTTTTCTTGCCGCCTCGCGTCCTATACTGCCAAAGGAAGTGCGCAGAGGATTTCCCACATGCTTTATCTTATCCGATGCCGTAAGATGCTTTGCGCTTTCCTCGAAATTGAGCCATATCCTATCCACATAGGGCTGGAGCTTTCGAACCGCAACTCCGGGATAGGCATTGGACTCATGGACCGCCGTCGGTATTCCCATTTTCGATGCCGCCACCAGCACAGGCCAGCAAACATAACCGCCCGTACCGATAACGATATCGGGTTTGAATTCCTTTACTATCTTTTTAGCCCTCATCGGTGAAACAAATGCGAGATATGCCGCTTTGATATTGCTGAGCGAGAGGGATCTTTTAAAGCCCTTTATCTCAACGTGCCTTATGGGATATCCCTCAGCGGCTGTCAGTTTGTTTTCTATCCCGCGCGCAGTACCGACAAACAGTATTTCTGAATCGGGATCGTTTCTTTTTATCGTATTGGCAATGGCAATTGCGGGATTTACATGTCCGCCCGTACCGCCGCCTGTCATTATTACTCTCATTTACAAATTTCCTTTCGCCATGGCTTTATTTCTTCAAATGGCAATAGCGCGATACCGAAAGCACAAGTCCCATCTCTATCATCTGCAATACCAGCTGAGTTCCTCCCGAGGAGAAAAAGGGCAGAGAGATTCCGGTATTTGGGAAGGTGTTGGTAACAACGGCAATATTGAAGCCAACCTGAAGTGCCAGCTTTATCATAAGACCCATCACAAGATAATACGTAAATCTGTTAGGCGATTTTCTTGCGATATAGAAGCCGCGCAGGATAAGCGCCGCAAAAAGCACTATCACCGCAAGTGCGCCCACAAAGCCAAGCTCCTCGCAAACTATGGTAAAAATAAAGTCATTCTGCGGCTCGGATACATAACCGTATTTCTGACGGCTGTTTCCAAGTCCTACGCCGAATATACCGCCCGAGGCAATGGCATAAAGCCCTTGAATGGTCTGCCATCCGTCACCCGAAGGATCAGCCCACGGATCCTGCCAGATCTTGATTCGCTCAACGGCATAATCACTGAAGCTGATAAGCAATCCTATACCCACAAAGGCTACCAGAACTATCAGAAGTATCCATCCCGGCTTCGTCTTTCCGATTATCAGCATAAAGAATGTGATACAGAAGAAGATTATGATAGCGGAAAAATGATTTTCAAAATACAGAAGAACAAGGAAAACTCCAAACATCATCATAGGAAATACAATTCCGTAGAGGAAGGAGGTTCCGAGCTTTTTGCTCTCCACCTTTTCGCTGTAACGGTTAAGATAAAGCGAAAGGATCATTACCAGAGCCAATTTTGCCAGCTCCGAGGGCTGGAACATCGGAAATAAAGGCGGATCTATCCAACGCTTTGCGCCGTTACGTACCACACCGACAAAAAGCACCAAAATAAGCAATATTACCGATATGACGGTGATGATATATGTAAAAGCCTTATATATCTCCGGCGGTGAAAACATCGCGCCGATAAAGAACAACGCCGCAAATAGCAGATTCTTCAGATGCTCGATAAGAAGATAATAGCTGTCATCATATTTTTTCTCGGCATAAGCATAGCTGGCACTGAAGCTCATAACGGTTCCCACCGTAATGACCATCAGAAGGAGCAGAAGAAACACCGTATCTATACTGCCGGGCTTTTCGAGCTTTTCAAAGGTCAGAGCATTGACCGTCTTTTTTGTCAAATCATTTTCCTTGGTCGGTACTGTTACAGCTCTCTCCGATCCCCTTCTCCGAGGATCATCGCCCGAGGGTCTTATTCTCTCATCGGCATAAGGACGCTTTACCTGTCCGTGTACGGAAGTATCCTTTTTTGCTGTCTCCTCACGAGTGACGGAGCGCTTTACGAAATAATCATCATCTCTGTTATTCAAGATCCGTCACCTCCGAAAAAAATCAAATATTCAGATCCTAACTCCGAACCATGCAAGCAGGCAGAAAAGGACAGTTAAAACAGAAAAAATACAAACTATCTTGATCTCACTCCATCCGCATTTTTCAAAATGGTGATGTATAGGAGCCATTTTGAAAACACGCTTATGTGTAAGCTTGAAAACAGTAACCTGGAGCATTACCGAGAAGGTCTCGATAACGAACATAAGTCCGAAGATCAGCACCAGCAGAGGATTATTCATCACGAATGCCGAGCCCACTATCATTCCTCCGAGGAATAGAGAGCCCGTATCGCCCATGAACACCCTTGCGGGATAGAAATTGAAGACTAAGAATCCGAGCGTTCCGCCGATAAGGCAGGAGGAGACCAGTCCAAGCGAGAGATTTTCAATAAAGAGCGAAACGATACAGAGGAAGATACCGACCACAAGAGAAACAGAGCTTGCCAGACCGTCGATACCGTCGGTGAGATTGACGCTGTTAACAATACCCGTGATAAGAATAAGTGCAAAAACATAATAGAGAAGCCCCATATCCCATTCGATACCGAAATAGGGTATATAAAGAACAGTATCGAGATGTCCTGTTCTGTTAAGAACGAAAATATAGACAACGGCAACTATCACCTGAAGCAGAAACTTCTGATAAGCGAGCAGACCTTCATTCTGCTTCTTCACCAGCTTTGTATAGTCATCGATGAAGCCCACCATTCCGTTGACAGTGGCGAGTCCCAATGTCAGCGCAAGAGGGATCAGCCTGCCTGCCTCGCCCTTTATTCCGTAATAAACGAAAACGGCGGTCATCACCAGAAGTATCGAAAGAATGAAGCAGATACCGCCCATCGTCGGCGTGCCTTCCTTGGATTTATGCCATCTGGGTCCGATATCAAGTATCTTCTGACCGACCTTGTGGCTCTTAAGGATTGGAATGACCTTTCTTGAAACGAGGACCGTAACAAGGAAGATAAGCAGGGCTGATATTAACATCGCTATAATTTCAGTTTTCATAAAGTCGCCTTTCACTTTAATAATTTGTCAATATTCTCTCTCAGATATTCGATGACCTTTTCCGCCGCCACTGAACGGCTTGCCTTGACCAGCAGAATATCATCCTTTTTCAATGCATGAATCATCATATCTCCCGTGATCTCAGGAGTTCCTGCCTTAAGATTGACATAGACGTTTTCGGGCTTCATACCGTTTTCGATAGCGGCAAGAGCTATATTCTCAGCTCTCGGGCCATAGGCAAAAAGCAGATCCGCGCCGCTCCTTGCAAGATATCTGCCCACCTCGCGGTGAAGCATGGGGGAATTCTCCCCAAGCTCAAGCATATCGCCAAGCAATGCGGCAGTTCTTGCGCCCTTCTTCTGCTCGGAAAGCTCATGCATAACGTCTATCGCCGAGCGCATCGATTCAGGGCTGGCATTATAGCAGTCCTCAATAAGAGTTATTCCCCCAAGCCCATATATATTCTGGCGCATGCCGATATTTCTGTAGTTCATAAGCCCTCGGCGTATAGCTTCGATATCCATGCCGAAAAGCTTTCCCACAGAGAATGCGAACAGAGCCGCATAAACATTATGCTGACCCATAACGGGGATCTCGATATCCGAATATATCCTTCCGCCCGAAAGCAGATCGAATACCGTTTTTCCGATGCTCATTCTGATATTCAGAGCTCTGCAGTCGGCATCTCTGTTTTCAATGGCGATATAGAAGACCTTTTTTCCTCCCTTATCCGCGGAGACGAGCAGGGGCTCATCGCCGTTGAGAATAAGAACACCATCCTCCGAAAGTCCCTCGGTTATCTCCATTTTAGCGCGACAAATGTTTTCTCTTGAGCCAAGCTGCTCCATATGAGATGTTCCGATGGTGGTTATTACCGCAACATCGGGTCTTGCCGCTCTTGCCATGGAGGATATCTCACCGAAGCCGCTCATTCCCATTTCGAGTACTGCCGCGCCCATTTTTTCGGGCATTTCGAGCATCGAAAGAGGCATGCCGATAACGCTGTTATGATTGCCTTCTGTTTTAAAGGTTCTTGTCTTCTCCGAAAGCACCGCGGCGATAAATTCCTTGGTTGTGGTCTTTCCAACGCTTCCCGTAACACCTACGGTGAAGCAATCATAGTTCGCTTTATAAGCCTTTGCTATCTTACCGAGAGCTGCCACGGTATCCTCCACAAGAATGATTCCGTAAGGCTTTTCGGTATTCATCTCGGTCATTTTGCTCGCAAGTGAGAAGGGACATCCGCGCCCTACCGCAGACAAAATATAATCATGTCCGTCAACATGCTCGCCCTCAATGGCAACAAAAAGCGTTTTTTCATCCGCCTCTCTTGAATCGGTGCAAATGCCGTCAATGACTGCATCGCCTTCAATTCCCGAGCAGATAAGTCTGCCGCCGCATATTTCGTTTATTTCATTCAAAGTCAGTTTTTTGGTTGCAAATACTGATTTCATATCAAATTCCTTCCGAAGCTCTGCGGCTATAGCTGTTACCGATGCCGTAATATCTTTCCGCCGCCTCCCTTGCGATCTTCTTTTCGCTGAAGGGATGCTTTCCGCTTCTGTCGATTTCGTATTCTTCGTGCCCCTTGCCCGCAAAGAGTATTATGTCTCCTTTAAGGGCATTTTTGATTGCATAATATATTGCTTCTTCCCGATTTTCGATTATTACCGCGTGCGCGCGCGTAAAATCAAAACCGACCGTGATGTCGGAAATTATGTCTGAGGGATCCTCACTGCGGCTGTTATCCGAGGTTATGATAACGAAATCCGCAAGTACCGAGGCTATCCTACCCATGGTGCTTCTCTTACTTTTGTCTCTGTCGCCGCCGCATCCGAAGAGCAGAACTATTCTCTGACCTTCCCTTCTGAAGCCTCTTGCTGTTTTCAGCAGATTTTCAAGCGCATCGGGTGTATGGGCATAATCGATAAAAACCGAAAATTCCGCGCCCGCGCAAAGTCTGACGCGCTCAAAACGTCCGTCAATACCGCCCATATGTCTCAGAGCATCCTGAATATTTCGGCAATCGATACCAAGTAAAAGTGCCGTTGCCGCCGCTTCAAGAGTATTCATAACGGTAAATCGACCCGGGATCGGGCTTCTGATCTTAAAAACAGAGCATACAGAGCTCAGAATATATTCAACACCGTCTGTGCCGAGGCTCGTTACATTCATTGCGGAATAGTCTCCGCGAAAATTTTCATCCGCAGAGCATATCCTGATGTTTCTACAGCCGCCCTTCTCCGCCGCTTCGGCTATTCGAGCGCCATATGCGTCATCGCCGTTAATAATGGCAATATCGGTCATTGAAAAAAGCTTTTTCTTTGATTCAAGGTAATTCTCCATCGAGCCGTGAAAATCAAGATGATCTGGCGTAAGATTGGTAAATACAGCCGCGGCAAAATGCAAGGGTGCCAGCTTATCAAGTGCCAGCGCATGCGACGTGGCTTCGATAAAGACAACAGAAGCACCGTCTCGCTTCATCACCGAAAGCATTTCAAAAAGCTCTTTCGGATCGGGAGTTGTCATATTGGCGTTTTCATCCTCCGATCGGATCGAAAGGCGGTTCTCGCCGGAATAGCATACAACCGTTCCGATAAGTCCGGTTATATAAAGCGATGCGCTGAATATCGCACGGAGCATGTGAGTGACGCTGGTCTTTCCGTTCGTTCCCGTAACGGCAACGAGCTTCATTCCGTCACCCGGATGACCGAACCAGGTATTCCAAAGGAAAGCCAAAGCCCGTCTGGTGTTCTCTGCTTTAAGAAGCAGAGGTGCACCTTCTTCATCAAAAACAGATCTGTCAAAATCACCGTCACCTTCGATGATAACAGCAACAGCACCTTTTTCTATAGCATCTCCTATATAGCGATGCCCATCCGATTTTGTTCCTTTAAGACAGACAAAGAGCGAACCATTCTTTACCCGCCTTGAGTCTGAGGAAATATCGAATATTTCAAGCTCGTCTAACAAATCATTAGATTCGGCTTCCTTCTTAACAAGTTCGATGTCTGCACCCGATATCAGTTCGATAAGTTTCAAACATTTTCACCTCTCATTTAGATAGTTTTTGAATATTTCGTTCAACGTCCATCTAATTTGAGGCTTTTTCCGCTCATTTTGCTATTAAATAAGCCTTTTTTCGGTCTGACTGCCGCCGATAAAACGGCAGTCACCGAATCCTTCATTATAATATATGATCAGTCTGTTCCGTCGAGATATCTGAATTCAACTGTGACCAGAGTGCCCTTAGGCACTACTGCGCCCGCTTCGGGCGACTGAGAAACGACCACGGCACCTGCGCCTGTTTCATAATTCGTCGTTCCCGTGATATTAATATTGAGCTTATTATTGACGATCATCATATTTGCGAGAGTAGCAGACTGTCCCATTACATCGGGAACCGTTACATTATCATTTTTTTCAAGCTCTCCCGTGTAAAGATAGATCTTACCGTCCTTGCGAACGCCGCTTCCGCCCTCGGGAGCCATTTTCACTATTTTTTCGCCGTCGCCGACGATCTCACAGTCAAGTCCGAGGTATCCAACACTTGTTCTTGCATCCTCTGTGCTCCATCCTACATAATTAGGAAGAGTTTTCGTCAGATTTTCAAGCTCTTTATCGGTATAAACCGCCTCTATTCCGAGATATGGCAATATAGAAGCCATAACATTTGCAACATAAGGCGCCGCAACGATACTTCCGTAAACAGAGCCCTTATTCGGCTCATCCACCATGATAAGCACTGCAACCTGAGGATCGTCCGCAGGAGCATATGCAACGCAGGAGCCTACTCGGAATGGTGTACTTCCGTCGGGAAGCTTCTTATCCTTTTTCTCGGTAGTACCTGTCTTTGCCGCGATCCTGTATCCGGCAACATAAGCGTTTTTAGCACCGCCGTCACCCGAAACACCCTCTTCGAGTATCTGAGTGATGGTATCGCAGACCTCTGTGCTTACCACCTGTCTGCTGCTTCCGCTGTCATCATAGGAATAAACAACATTTCCATCCGAATCGGTCATTTCACGCACAACATGAGGCGTTACCAGATAACCGCCGTTTGCAACAGATGCAATAGCGCGGATCTGCTGAATAGGTGTTACGGTAAAGTTCTGACCGAATGCCGCCGTTGCCAGCTCGACCTGATTGAAGTTTTCTACCTTATGGAAGATAGAGTTTCCTTCTCCGGGCAGATCTATACCCGTTTTCTCCATAAGCCCGAAGGCAGTGAAATAATCATAAAACTTAGCAGATCCGAGACGGAGAGCGATAGTCATAAGCACTGGATTGCAGGACTGCTGAAGCGCCTGTGCAAAATTCTGAGCACCGTGCCCCGTTCTCTTATGACAGTGGATAGGCTTGCTGTATCCGGGAACGAAATATGCTCCCGTGCAAACGAACCTTTCTCCAACCTGAACTACTTTTTCTTCAAGACACATCGCCGTTGTTATGACCTTAAAGGTTGAACCCGGCATATATGTACTGGTGATCGCTTTATTCGACCATGAAAGATTGCGAAGCTCACGAACCTCGGCATTATATTCATCGCTCCCCTCGGAGAGGCCAAGCTCGGCCAGCTCTGCGAGAAAATATTCATCAAGAGTCCAAGGATCGTTGCAATTAAAATCGGGGATCGTGGACATAGCGAGGATTCCGCCTGTTTTAACATCCAATACTATTCCGCAAACTCTTTCGTCCGCGCCATTATCGGCAAGGGTCGCTCTGAGCTGGTTTTCGAGCTCATATTGAATGAACATATCTATTGTAGTGGTTATATCATAACCGTCGATGGCTTCAACATAATTTTCATATTCGGTGGGCATTTCACCGCCTTTGGAATCGCGGGCAGTAATATAAATACCGTTCGTTCCCGAAAGCTCATCGTCATACATATATTCTATGCCGTAAAGACCTGTATGATCCGAGCCCGTAAAGCCGAGAACTGTAGAGGCAAGACTATCATAGCAATAATAACGCTTTGGATTTGCCTCCAGATGTATCTGATTTTCCAGTTCATTTATATTTATAAATTTGCGGATCTCCTCCGCAACATCATTTTCAACATTTCTTGCAATAGTTTCATCAAGTCTGCCGATCTTCGATGCTTTTTCCAGAACGGATGCATGATCGACATCAAGAGTTTCCGAAAGAAAATCCGCTATTAGGACATCAAGCCCGGGTCTCGGATCATCGTTTGTTTTCTTTCCATCCTTGTCAACGCCCTTTATGGCATTCTGAATATCCGTCGGAGATATGAAAACTCGGTAAACCGTTATATCCGTGGCAAGAAGAACACCGTTTGTATCATAAATATCGCCGCGCTCTGCGGGAATTACCGATTCGGTAGTCATCTGAGAAATTACCGACTTCTGATATTTCTCATAATCTCTGGTCTGAAGCAAAAATATCCGAACAGCAAGGACGGCAAAGGCTATAAGGATTCCGAATGTCACAAACCAAAAAGCAGCTTGACTGTTTTTCTTAGGTGCTTTTAGAAGTTTCAGCTTTATGACCCTTCCCTCCTTTCGATATTCCGATCATCTTATTTGCTATTTAAGACTGCCGCGAAACGGCATGCACGGGCATATGCCTCGGCAATATATTCCTCCGTTGTCATTCTCATATATTTATCGTTATCATGTCGGCCCGGCTTGCTCTGCCTTTTGAGCTCAAATGTCAGCGCACCGTTATAATTATATTTTTTCAGCCTTTCGGCTATGCCATTCCAGTCGGCAATGCCGTCAAAGGGAAGCAGATGAAGATCATCTGTCCACTTTATTTGTCCGTCTCTTCCGCTTATGCCGAGATTATCATTAAGATGTGTGGAAAGAAGACGCGCTCCGTAAAGCTCAAGCATATCCTTGCCCTTATTATAACAGAGCTCGTGACCGCTGTCAAAGCAAAATCCAAGAGCACTACTGCCGCTGAAAACCTCCATAAGCGCACGGAGATATTCTTCCCCCTCGGTATTTTCGAGAGCTATCTTAACTCCAAGCTTTTCCGCTTCGATCACAACCTGTGAAAAATTTTCAACACCCTCGGGTGTAGGCATATGATCCTCAAAGCCGATATAAGCATGAGCAACCATAATTCCTATATCATTCTCTGCGCAGTCTCTGACGCAATCAATAAGCTCAGAAATCGCCGCCTGTGCCTTCTCGCCCTCCTGCCAGATATCCGCCATTTTCTCAAAAGGCGCATGAACAGACTGATAGATCATGCCTATCTCATTGGCAAAGGTCTTTATTTTCTTAATATCGGTCTCGGGCGTCCGACCTGTGAAAAAGCCGCCGAAGCCCGCATCCGAAAATTTTCCTATCTGATCAATAATGCCACATCCAAAGGAGTCGCTCGTTCCGAGACAAAGTGTATAAGGGTACATCCAAAAACCTTTCTTTATATCCTATTGCAAGTCCGCCCGAAATATGCGGGCGGACTTCTCAAAATATCAATTTCCTTTGCTGATCGCGCTCAGGAGCGTTGAAAGTCCAACGTTTCTGTCCTCTTCCTCAAAGGTCTCTATCACGTCCTCGTCACTCAGCTTTATATACTGTCTTGTAACAAGGTCCTTCTTGACCATGCCCAGCTTATTTACCGCTATATCCTCGATCGTTCGCAGGTCATTTTTGACCTCGAGTGCTATCAGGAGCTCGTCCTCCTGCTTCGCCATAAGCGAAACATCATCCTGAATATCGGCATAATCGCCCGAAGCATCGCTTACCAGCACAGAACTGCTTACGATAAGCATAAGAGATACTGCACAAAGCATTACCATGAAGAGCATACCGGCAGGGATACGGCGGAAGCTTAGAACCACCGAATTCCACCAAGCGTCAACATCTTCTCTTACCGCTTCGTTTTTAACAGCTCTGCGCTTCTGCTCCGCTGAAACGGCAGTATTATTCTTCTTAAGCACAGGAGCCTTGACTGTAGCTTTCTTTTGTTCATTTGGGAGAACAGCACCGCTGCTTCTGTTCACGGTCGGCTTTTGAGACTGAATGGAAGCTCTCGCATTGCTCTGAGTATTTCTCATAGAAGACGCATGCTGAGTATTTCTCTGCATCTGCGCATACTGAGCAGCGCTTTTTACAGCCGAGCTACCGGAAGGCGCAAAGGAATTGCGTCTTCTGTAATTATTCGCGAATTCATCAAGGGTAAGAGGAGCGGAATTCGCGCCTCTCATACCGTACATTCCCTCCGAGCCATAACTGTCGGCTGAAGTTCTCGCCTGCTTGGCAAGTCCACGACCCGCAAATTTTCGGTTAAGATTATAGAACGCCTGATCCTGGTTGTTATTTTGCATGCCGTGATTGTACATGGTTTGATTCCTCCGTAATTTTTATATTTTTTCCGCCACTCTCAGCTTCGCACTTCTGGAGCGAGGATTTTCCTCAAGCTCCGTCTCCGAGGGGAGCACGGGCTTTCGGGTAATAATTTTAACCTTAGGTTTATTTCCGCATACGCATACGGGAAAGCTTCTCGGGCATGTACAGCCCTGAGCAAGAGAAGCATATGACTGCTTCACTATTCTGTCTTCAAGAGAATGGAAGGTGATTATCGCTATCCTGCCGCCCTCGCTAAGGAGATTTACCGCACTTTTTATCGCAGGTGTTATGGCATCAAGCTCTCCATTGACCTCGATCCTTATTGCCTGGAAGGTTCTTTTTGCAGGATGATGACCGCCTTGCTTTGCCGCTGCGGGCATTGCCCTCTTTATGATATCGACCAGTTCACCCGTGCTTTCAATGGGCTTTGCAGATCTTGCTCTGACTATCTCTGCGGCTATCTTTCCTCCGAATTTCTCTTCGCCGTAGCCGTAAATGATCTCTCTCAGCTTTTCTTCAGAATAGGTATTGACGACCACCGAGGCGTCAAGAGGATTGCGGTTATCCATTCTCATATCAAGCGGAGAATCCGCATTATAGGAAAAACCGCGTTCGGGTGTATCCAGCTGATAAGAGGAAACTCCGAGATCCATCAAGATCCCATCTATCTTTTTTATGCCGAGCTCGGCGCAAACCTCGCCGACTTCGGAAAAATTACTTCTGACAAGTGTAACCTTATCGCCGAAAGGTGCAAGTCTGCGTCCTGCGGCTTCAATTGCGGCGGCATCGCGGTCGATAGCTATAAGCCTTCCGCCGTCTCCGAGAGCGGATGCTATATGGAAGGAATGTCCTCCGCCGCCTGCAGTTCCGTCCACATAAATTCCGTTTGGCTTTATAGAGAGCCCTTCTATGCACTCATCAAGCAACACCGAGCGGTGATTGAAAACTATTTCTTTTTCCATTCGGATCAAACTCCGTATTCTTCGAGAATATCTTCCATATCATCCGGATTTTCATCTGCGATCTTAGATGCGTAATTTGCTTCGTTCCAGATTTCAGCCATATCGCCACATCCTACTATAACAGCAGTTCCCTTCTCGAGCTCGGCATGCTCGCAGAGAGCCGAGGTGAGCATTACTCTTCCCTGAGAATCATATCCGGTTTCGAGAGAGTTTCGGTAAATATAACGCTTGATATCTCGGCTCTTAGTTGAAGGAATAGTCGAGAATATCTTTTCCTGATATTTTTCCCATTCGGGAATGGAATATACAAGGAGGCATTTATTCTTGCGGTCACGGACGATCATGACCTTCTCGCCAAACATTTCTCTATACTTGGCAGGAATAAAAAGTCTGTTTTTTGCATCCAGTGAATGGAAAAACTCACCGCAAAGATTCATGCTTGGCACCTCCTTTTTAATATAATGATAAAAATACGACTGCTTTTGGGGTAATTTTTTGATGCATTTTTATGTTCTTATTCGACATTTTGCCCCACGTTGCTTTTATTATAATATATAAGGACATAAATTGCAATAGGTTTTGGAAAATTTATTGAAAAAATTTAAAAGTTTTTTTCGCAAATCTACCAAAAAAGCGACTTTGCTTCCATTTTTTAGGAAATCTATTTTACTAATTATTGATAATTTTACATATTATGGCATATCTAACAAAATCATACATTGTCGTTTTCAGTCGCTGTTTTCCCGTCATTATCAGACAGCTTTTTTTATTTTTCCGCAAAGGAACGCAAAAGGAACACAAAAATGTCGAAAAATCACACCTTGATGCAAGAAAAAACACGGTTAAAACCGCAATTTATCGAATTAAGGCATTAAAATAACACCAAAATGGCGAATAAAATCAATTCTGCGCAATATTTCTGTTTACACAAAAACGGCTGTCACCAAAGCGACAGCCGCAGAAATCATTTTGATATTTTTTACTTAATTATGTCATCACTCCCCGAGAGCCTCGCGGAGCTTTTCAAGAGCCCCCTTCTCTATTCGGCTGACATAGGAGCGTGATATTCCCAGCCGTTCAGCTACTTCTCTTTGAGGCATCGGTTCCTTTCCCGAAAGACCATACCGCAATATGATTATCTTCCTCTCCCTATCCGAAAGCAGATTTTCAACATAACGGATAGCTTGCGCCGAACGAAGTGCCCTGTCTACCTCCTCACATATGCTTTCCTCACTGCTGATAACATCGATATATGTAAGCGGATTTCCGTCCTTATCAATATCAATAGTCTCATTTATCGACACCTCATTTGCAAGCTTTTTCTGAGATCGGAAAAACATAAGGATCTCGTTTTGTATGCATTTTGCTCCATATGTAGCAAACCTTGCTCCGTTTCCGGGATCAAAGGAATCCACCGCCTTTACAAGTCCTATCGTTCCCACCGAAACAAGATCCTCGCTGTTTTTATTCGAGGAATAGTATTTTCTCACAATATGCGAAACAAGTCTGAGATTATGCAATATCAGCTTTTCTCTTGCCTTTTCGTCTCCTTCGCATTTCAGTTCGAAATACCGTCTTTCCTCATCCTCGGGAAGGGGCGGCGGAAAATTCTGCGGTGTTGCGATACCGAGTATCATGCAAGCCGCCTTAAATGTTGCGGATAATAAAAATGTCAGCAAAAAATCACCTCTTTTCATATAAAATTCTATGAAAATATATAAAATCTTTGCCTGTACATTGACAGAAACTCAAAAAAATGTTATTATATATATGAAAATGAAATTAAATATGCCTTTGGGCAAAGGAAAGGTCAACAATGAATAAACTAATCGGAAACGCTGTGGTAGGTCAGTCCGGAGGCCCTACTTCCGCCATCAACGCAACCCTTTCGGGCGTCATCAGAGGTGCTATGGAGCTCCGAGGCGAGGGCGTCATCGAAAAGCTTTACGGAATGAGAAACGGAATCGAAGGGCTTCTTAAAGAAAAACTTGTGGATCTCTTCGCGGTATTTGAAGATGAAAGCAAGCTTACGACACTTGAGCATACACCCGCGGCGGCGCTGGGCTCATGCAGAAAAAAACTCCCCGAAGCTGACTCCGGGGATGAGGTCTATGAAAAGCTGATAGATATTTTTAAGAAATACAACATCAGATATTTCTTCTATATCGGCGGCAACGACTCTATGGACACCGCTGATAAGCTCGGCAGATACAGCGAGCTTTGCGGATATGAAATGAGGGTTATCGGTGTTCCCAAGACCATCGACAACGATCTTCCCGCAACAGATCACGCTCCGGGCTTCGGCTCAGCGGCAAAATATATCGCAACAATGACCCAGGAGATCATAAGAGACTGCGCTGTCTACACCGTAAAGGCAGTCACCATTATCGAAATCATGGGCAGAGATGCAGGCTGGCTGGCAACAGCATCGTCGGCAGGAAGGCATATCTGCGGCGCAGAGCCCGATCTTATCTATCTTCCGGAAAGAGCTTTTGATATGGATAAATTCTTTGACGACGTAAGAAAAGCACTGGACAAGCATCCGAATGTTGTCATAGCTATCTCCGAGGGCATAAGATTTGCGGACGGCTCCTATGTCGGATCCTCCACCCAGAGCGGTGCAACCGATGTTTTCGGACATAAATATCTCGGAGGAAGCGGAAAAGCCCTTGAAGCCGCCATCAAAAAAGAGATCGGCTGTAAGGTACGCTCCGTAGAGCTTAACCTCTGCCAGAGATGCGCATCTCATCTTGCATCTAAGACCGACCTTGAAGAATCGGTTCTCGTCGGCAGAAGCGCAGTCCGCGCAGCAGCCGAGGGCGCAAGCAGAGTTATGATGATAATCAACCGACTTTCAAATGATCCCTATTCGGTTGAGATAGGCAAGGTCAATGTCCATGATGTTGCAAACCGTGAGCAACCCGTCCCCGATAAATTCATAAATGAAGAAGGAAACGGAGTTACAGATGAATGCATCGAATACCTGCTCCCTCTCATCCGCGGTGAAGCCTCACCCGAATATAAGGACGGCCTTCCCGTGCATATTATTATATAAGAAAACGACCGCAATGCGGTCGTTTTCTTTTATAATATTTCTTTTGCAAGCCTTGAAGCGATCTCGGATGAGCCGATGAAGCTGACCGTGGTCTTGCCCTCAGACTTGATGCATCTTAGAGCCTCTGAAATCTCGTCCTCGCTCTCTGCGGCGTATTCACCTTCAAGCATAAGCTTGGCTTCATCGCCCCGTGCGAAAAGAATTCCGTTTTCATGAAGAGAATAAAGTGAATCATATGTGTCCGAAACGTCCTCACTGTCGTATTTTGCAAGCTCGTAGCGAAGTGATGTGGGACAAAGCGGCGGCAGAGGTGCAGTCAGCGCGCCAAGCATTTTATTTGCAAGAGCTGTGAGCTGAATGAAAGCTCCGCTCGCACTGTCAAATGCGATCTTTTTACCCGAAACCTTAAAAATATGAAGCAAAATTGACACTTCCTTTCTTTTTTACAGATCTATTTTTTCTTTCCGAATTTTTCCGCTCTTTTCTTCTTGCTCATCGGCTTTTTTCTCGGCGAAAATACCGACATGACAGTTCCGGCGGCAGAAGCGCCGAGTGCTCCGAGAAGATAGTATGTGGATCCGTTAAGATCCTCGCCTCTTCCCGACATTATGAGCTTAAGAAGAAAGATCAGAAGAAAAGCGAGAGCAGTAAATATGATACCGCCAAGCAATTTATTCTGCCCCGATTTTTTCGCCGCGGCAAAGCCGCCGAAAAAAATGCTGATATAGAGAGCCGCCAGCGAAAGGGGCATTTCAAATGCCGCCGGATCTTCGTTTGAATATGCGATCCCCGTTCCGATGAGCAAAAGCACGAGTGCGGATATCGCCATAACAGCAAGTCCGAAAAGAACCGATCTTATCAGCTCCATTATTCCCAAATCGTCCTTTGCCGCAGATGCCCGCCTCGCATTGGCACCGCTTTGTTTTCTGCTTTCCATAAAAACGCCTCCGAAAATATAATTTTACTAAATTATAATGCTTCGGCGGCGTTTTTTATGACTATTTGTTTACTTAGTTCAGCGCATCCTCAGCCTTAACATCAACATTTCTGACTGCGCTCTTAAGAATACGGATCTTTGTTCTGTCATGACCTGTTTCGATCATGCAGGTCTCCTCCTTGATGCTGACGATCTTGCCGATAATACCGCCGATGGTGGTGATCTCATCGCCGACCTGAAGTGCATTGCGCATAGCCTGAGTTTCCTTCTCCTGCTTCTTCTGAGGACGGATCATAAAGAAATAAAGGATAGCGAGCATTGCAACGATCATAATGATCGACATCCACTGCTGAATACCGCCTCCTGCATTTTCAGCACCTGATGCGGCTGCATCGAGTAATCTTGTAAACATGTTTTGTACCTCCAATTTCAATATTGCATTTATTTTATCATATTTTTTCCATATTTGCAACAGTTTTTGCAAATTATTTTATAAAATAGAAAACTATTGAAATAAAATCATTTTTGTGATACAATATAATAAATATACTTTTTAGGAGCGTTAATTATGGCAAAGTCTCGATATCTGGAATGCGGAAAGATTGTGAACACACATGGCGTTAAGGGAACGGTAAAGGTTGAAAACCGCTGTGATACGCCAAAGGTGCTGGCATCGCTTAAAAAGATCTTTCTTGAGAGCAACGGGGCTTACAGCGAAAGAAAGGTGCTTCATGCATCCGTCTTCAAGGAATCTGTCATAATGGAGCTTGAAGGGGTCTCGGATATGGACGCGGCACTCCTGCTTAAAAACCGTCTGATATATGCCGATCGCGAGGATATTCCTCTTGAAGAGGGTGCATATTTCCTCGCCGATCTTGAAGGACTTGACATTATCGATGCTGAAAGCGGAAGGGTCTACGGAAAGCTTCTCGAAGTCTTCAACCGAGGTGCTTCCGATATTTATGTGGTTGATACTCCTTCGGGAGAGAGAATGATGCCTGCAGTCAGTGAATTTGTTAAGAAGATCGATATTGAAAAAGGTATATTTGTCAGTCCGATACCAGGTATGCTTGAAGGAGACTGAAATGAGATTTGATATAATGACACTTTTCCCCGAGCTCATTTCCTATGTTCTTGGAGAAAGCATAATCGGCAGAGCACAGAAGAGCGGAGCAATAACAGTTAAGGCTCATAACATCCGCGATTATTCAGAGGACAAGCACCGCAGAGTCGATGACACACCTTATGGCGGCGGAATGGGAATGCTGATGGCGGCACCGCCAATCTATAACTGCTATGAGTCAATAACAAAAGAAAATCCGGAAGGCAGCAGAAGAGTTATCTTCATGTCTCCAAAGGGAAAGCTTTTGGATCAGAAAAAAGCAGCAGAGCTTTCGAAATACGACAATCTGATCATTCTCTGCGGTCATTATGAGGGTGTTGATCAGCGGATAATCGACGAGATAGTTGACGAAGAGATCTCCATTGGCAATTATGTGCTTACGGGCGGTGAGATCCCGGCTTGCATCCTCGTTGACTGTGTTTCGAGACTTGTTCCGGGCGTTCTTTCAGCCGACGAATGCTACGAAAGCGAAAGCATTGCCTGCGGAATGCTTGAATATCCGCAGTATACCCGTCCTCTTGAATTTCACGGCGTTAAAGTTCCCGATATACTTCTTTCGGGGCATCATGCCAATATCGATAAATGGCGCACCGAGCAGGCTCTTGAAATGACCCGCCGCATGCGCCCCGATCTTCTCGGAGAGGAGGATAGAAATTGAAATTTCAAAATAGCAGAATTAAGGATATGATCGAGGGCAGCGCGGTCATGCGCTTTTCAAAAAAGTGTTATGATGCAATGTTTTCAGGTTTTTTCGGTTCGCTTCTGACGAATTATTCTTCGAAGCAGCTCAGCTTTGAAAAGGGATTATTCGGCGGCGGAAAAAACAGCAGTTCTTGGGAAAAGGGATTTCTTTCAAGAGTGCGCAGACGAATTATCGTCAGCTATGAAAACAGCCGCATTCTCGGAGGACTGACCCTTGCGAGGAACTGGCTTCTTGGCTGTCATATGCGCTTCTACGGCTTCTTTTTCCTCTATTTCGGACTTTGCGTTCTTCTGATGAATCTTATCAAGCGTTTTGCGCTTGTTGGTGATTCTTCAAGCTATCTTGGTTGGGTGATCGGTGCTCTTTTTGCATTTGCGGCATTTCCCATGCTCATCTCAGGCAAGAATCTTGCCTCGGCTGTTGGAGACAGCCTGATATTCTCCACCATTATTTTTGATTTTCTCGGTTTTTCACGAACAGAACTAAAAAAATACGCCTCACCTAAGTACGCATCAAAAAGATATTTTTGGGCGGCAGTTTTCGGAGCTTTGCTTGGATGTCTGTCATATTTTGCATCTCCGCTTTTGATCGCTCTCGGTGCCTTAGGCTTCATCTGGGCTGTTATGGTATATAAGAACCCCGAGATCGGTGTTCTTTCCTCGGTATTCGTTGCACCCTTTCTTACATTCCTCGGCTCGCCTTCTCTTCTCCTTGCCGCACTTATTATTTTCACCTTCGTCTGTATGTGCATTAAGGTGTTTTTAGGTAAACTCGTGATAAAGCTCGAAATATCCGATGCTTTTGTCGGTATCTTCATGCTTATCATGCTCATGGGCGGACTTGCCTCTGTAGGCGGTGCGGCTTCTCTCAGAGAATCAGCAATATATGTCTGCTTCATGCTGATCTATTTCATGATAGTTTCTCTTATAACTACAAGAGAATGGCTCGACCGCCTCTCCTTCTCGCTTGTGGCTTCCGGAACTCTTACCGCCCTTTACGGTCTTTATCAGAAGCTCAGCGGAAATATGGAGGTGGGCACAATGGATAAGGACATGTTCGGAGACCTTGGCGGAAGGATAACCTCAACCTTTGAAAACTCCAATATGCTTGGCGTTTTCCTTATCATGGTCTTCCCCTTTGCCGTTTCATATATTTTCAGATCGAAGAAAATATGGATCAAATTCGCGTCTCTCGCTTCCTGCGGTGCGATGGGAATCTGCCTTATATATACATGGTCAAGAGGGGCTTGGCTCGGGCTTGTTCTCGCATGCTTTGTGTTCATTCTGCTTTATGACTATTATATCATTCCACTTCTTATTCCCGCAGGCGCGCTTGGCATAACGGTTCTTTGGGATAAGATAGGCGGCAACGGACTTGTCACAGATCTTGCAACGCGTTTTTCCAGTATTCTGACCATGTCCGATACCTCCTCTGTATACCGTCTCGGCATCTGGCGCGGTGCACTTAAGGTGGCTGAGGAAAACTGGTTGACGGGAATCGGCATAGGCACAGAGGCTTTCAGAAAGGTATATATAAAATTTGCCGAATCGGGTATTGAAACCGCAGTCCACAGCCACAATCTCTTCTTACAAATATTTATTGAAACAGGTGTACTCGGCATCGTCATATTCCTTGCGGCGCTTATCCTCTGCATAAAGAGCGGACTTGAGCTTATAAGAAGAAGCAGGGCCGATACCGCGGCTGAAAAATCTATCGCTGTTGCGGCGATCAGCGGACTTATGGCGGCGCTTCTTCAGGGAATGACCGATTTTATCTGGTTCAATTACAGAATCTTCTTCTTTTTCTGGGTCATCACAGCCTTTATTTCTGCGGCCTCGAGGATCAGCGGAAGAAAGACCCGTTCAAAAAACGAATATTGAAAGGATGACAAAAAATGGCTATAAATATTAAAGGAAAGAAAAAACGCTGGAACGGCATGGATCTTTTCTTCGTGCTTATAATAGCGGCGGTTATTGCCGCTGCGGTATTCGTTATCGGAAATATGAACAAAAGCCAACAGAGCGCAAAGACTGAAAGCATTACCATCGAATATACTGTTGAATTCAGACAGGTAAATAACTCCGCGCTCGGCACGGTCAAGGAAGGCGATATAGTACGCGACCCCGATAACAAGAGAAATATCGGCACTGTTATTTCGGTTCAAAGCGTTCCATATTCAAAAATCACATATAATCCCAATGACGGCAGTGTTTATATGGCTGAAAACCCCGATGTTTCGGATCTGGTCATAACCATCCGCGCGGAGGCGACACATTCCGACAGCGGTTATTATGTCAACGACGCAAGATTTCTCGTTGGCAGAGCTACCAATATCTGGTCGCCGGGCTTTGCGGGCTCGGGCTATTGCATCAATATCCGCGAGATCGATTAAGGAGGACTGAAGATGGATAACAATACTAAAAGAAGACTCGGTGTTCTTGATTTAGCAATAATCATCGTGCTCGTTCTCTGTGCCATTGTCTTTGCCCTGCGCTTTTATGGCAGAGCTGAGATAAGCGGCGAGGATCTTACGGGCAAATATACGATCTCTTTCATCGTAAGTGACGTTCGGCATACCACAGCCGATGCTTTCGTTAAGGGCGACAGGGTTTATGTTGCAACAGATGATACCTGCATAGGAGTTTTCGAACGTCTCGATTCAAATAATCCCGCGGCTTATTATGCCGAAGATCCGAGCGCGGGTATAGTCAAGGTCTATTACCCTGAGGGGACAAGGATAGACCTTACGGGAACCATCATTTCCGAGGGCGTAATGAATGACGACGGCTATTTTGCAAACGGCAGTTATTTCCTTGCTCCCGGCAAAAAGATCTCTATCTATACAGGTCACGTTTTCGTTGATATCACCCTCTCGGAGATCACAGAATATGCAGAATAATGAGCGTTTTTGAGCAAAAATGTCACTTTTGCATGATAAAGCGATGCTTTTCCGAAAAATATTTATCAAAAATGCCCGAAAATTTTTGTTGATTTTGTGACGAAAATTTGATATACTATTATTAATAGATGTTTTAGTGTAAAATCAATGTGTTTTGGAGAGTTAGAATATGGTATCTCGTGAAGTAAAAATTATCAACAGCGTTGGCCTTCATGCCAGACCTGCAACATTTTTCATTCAGAAGGCTCAGAGCTATAAGTCTTCTATTTGGGTAGAAAAGGATGACCGCAGGATCAATGCAAAGAGCCTTCTCGGTATTCTTGCCCTCGGAATTTCCAAGGGTATGTCTATCAATCTTATTGCCGACGGCCCCGATGAGGGTGAGGCACTTGACGGACTTGCCGAGCTTATCAATACCGGCTTTGTCGAATAAGTTTTATGCACGGTGGTGGTGATGCTTCTGCATGACCACCTTTTTGTTTAATAAGCATTTTGGGAGGATATATGGAAACAAGGATTGAAAGACTTCTTTCAAAAGCGAATACACTTCCGCTGACTCCCGGTGTTTACATTATGAAGGATAAGGCGGGTAAGGTAATTTACGTTGGAAAATCGCGAAAGCTGAAAAACAGAGTTTCGCAGTATTTTCAGAACAGCGAAAAGAATCTTAAGACCATGAAGATGGTCTCTCTTGTCCATGATTTTGACTATTACCTCTGCGATACGGAGATCGAGGCTCTTACCCTTGAAAACCGAATGATAAAGCAGTATAGTCCTAAATATAATATAAGGCTGAAGGATTCAAAGAGCTATCCCTATATAAAGGTAACGGCAGGAGAATACCCTCAGATAGTTTATACCAGAAAGCGAACGGCAGATAAGGGCGCAAGATATTTCGGCCCATATTCGGGTACGGGCACTGTTTTTTCTGTAATAAATCTTCTTCAAAAAAGCCTGGGAATACCTTCCTGCAAGCGGTCTTTTCCAAAGGATATCGGCAAGGAGCGCCCCTGTATTTATTATCAGATGGGACAGTGTCTCGGTGTCTGCACAGGAAAGGTTAGCTCGGAGGAATATGGAGAAACCATAAAATGCGCCGTAAGTATTCTGCGCGGAAATACCTCAGAAGCCAAAAAGGAGCTTACCGAACAGATGCTCCGCTATGCCGAGGAAGAAAAATTCGAGGTTGCGGCAAGATGCAGAGACGCTATTGCAGCGCTGGAAAGCCTCAGCCAGAAGCAGAAGGTGGTTGCAGCGCCCGACGCGGACAAGGATGTTTTTGCGCTTTATTCCGATGATAACTGCTCGGTCATTTCCGTATTCAATATCCGCGAGGGCGCAGTTACCGACAAGATGGAATTCTATTTCGGAGCTGATCAGATAGCGGATGAAACTACAATGCCGTCCTTTATCGGCGACTATTATCTTAAACGGGAATATGTTCCTCATGAAATTCTGCTTGATTTTAACATTGATGAAGAAGATTCAGAAATACTCTCAGGCTATCTTGCCGAAATGGCAGGCAGAAGAGTTGAGATTCGCACACCCGAAAGGGGCGATATGCGAACGCTCTGCCGAATGGTCTATGCAAATGCCAAGGACAAGGCAAAGCTATACAAGCTGAATGCCGAAAAGGATGAAAGCACACTTATACTGCTGGCATCAATGCTTGGTCTCGAGGTGCTTCCCGAGCGCATCGAGGCTTACGATATTTCAAACCTCGGTTCGGAACACAAGACCTGCGGAATGGTGGTCTGCCGCGAGGGAAAATTCCGCCGTTCGGATTACCGCAGCTTTACGATCAAGACGGTTGAGGGAGTGGACGACTATGCAAGTATGCGTGAAGCTCTTCGGCGCAGACTGAGCCATCTTTCAGATGATAGCGGTTCATTTTCCGAGCGTCCCGATCTGATCCTGCTGGACGGCGGCAAGGGTCATGTTTCAACTGTTCGATCCCTTATGCGCGAGATGGGTATAGATATCCCGACCTTCGGAATGGTCAAGGACGATTTCCATAAGACCAGAGCTCTCTGCGATGAGGAAAGTGAGATAAGCATTGCAAGAGAACAGTCGGTCTTTTCTCTGATATACAGGATACAGGAGGAAGTTCACCGCTACAGCGTTTCCAGAATGGACGGAGCAAAGAGAAAAACTCTTACGACCTCCTCTCTTGAAAAGATAAACGGCATAGGAAAGGCAAAAGCAAAGGCTCTGCTGACCTATTTCGGAGGTCTGGCGGGAGTAAGAAATGCCTCTCGCGAAGAGCTTTCCTCTGTCGGAGGCATCGGTCAGAGGGATGCAGATAACATTTACGAATATTTTCACGGTAACAATGATTAATCAATAACGAAAATTTTTGAGGTAAGAATCATGATGCGAATAATCACAGGGCGTGCCAAAGGCATCCGACTTGCAACACTTGAGGGAGAAAATACACGTCCTACCTCCGAGCGCGCCAAGGAAGCTATATTTTCAATGATACAGTTTGAGCTTGAGGGCAGAAGAGTCCTCGACCTTTTTGCAGGATCGGGTCAGATGGGGCTTGAAGCCCTCAGCCGCGGTGCCGCAAATGCTGTTATGGTAGATCATGCAAAGGCAGCGATTTCAGTTATAAAGCAGAATATTGCAAAGACCAAGCTCGAAGGCGCGTCCGTGATCTGCGCCGATTCCCTTGAATTTCTTCGAAGCGAAGGAAGAAAGAGAAACGAAAGCTCAAAATTCGATATAGTCTTTCTCGATCCTCCATATGCCGAAAGGATAATACCGAGAGCTCTTGATCTTCTCCTTTCGGGCAGACTTATCAAGCGAACCTCGCTTATCGTCTGCGAAAGCGGTTCGAATGAGGACGTTTTCGGCGGAAATAAGGAGCTTGAAGCGCGTTTTGAAGTGCTCCGAAGCATAAAGCACGGCATTGCATATGTAAACCTTCTCACACCGAAGCACAGTGAGGAATCAAATGATGCCGAATGAGAAAAAACTGCGCCGTGCGATAGTCCCCGGCAGCTTTGACCCGATGACGGTAGGACATGAGGACATTCTGAAGCGCGCATCAAAGCTTTATGACGAGGTCTACCTCGCACTGCTCATAAATCCAAGCAAAAAATATCTTTTCGATCTTGAAACCAGAATTCTGATAGCCGAATGTGCGGCAAAGGATATTCCAAATGCGAAAGTGGTTCACAGCGACGGAATGCTTGCAGATCTTGCAAGAGAGCTGGGCTGTGAAGCAATAATAAAGGGAGCTCGAAACGAAAAAGACTTCACCTATGAGATGAAAATGGCACTCTATAACAGAGCTCTCGCTCCCGAAATAGAGACCTTCCTTCTTCCATGCGATGATAAGCTCGGCGAAATAAGCTCTACTCTCGTTCGTTCTCTCCTTGAAAAAGGCGAGTATGAAAAAGCGAACGCTCTGCTGCCAAAGGGCGCACTCGATATAATTCTGAAACGAGGTTATAAATGATACCGAAAAAAATATCGGCAGGAAGAGGAACTCTTCTTGCCATTAAAACAGATAAATTCAAAACAGAAATGCTGACCTTAACTCTGCCATTGCCTATGGCACAGAGAACTCAGAGGCTTTGTACTCTCCTTTTCAGTATTCTGCGCCGCGGCTGTAAGGCTTATCCCGATATAGCGTCACTCAGCCGCCGCCTTGACGATCTTTATGATGCGAATATCGCTACCATGGCGGCTCCGACGGGTGAGAATTTTTCAGCCGGCTTTGCCTGCGAATGTCTTGACAGCGCATATGTAAAAGAGGATAATGATCTTCTTGCGGGAACTCTTGATACACTGAGGAAAATGCTTTTCGAGCCCCTTCTCGATGCTGACGGAAATTTCTCCCAAAAGGCTCTGGAGCTTGAAAAACGCAATCTCTGCGACAGCATCCGAACCTCGGATAACGATCCAAAGATACATTCCTTTCAGCTCTGCCGCGGAATAATGTTTGAGGGCGAGCCCTATGGGAAACGCGCAGCGGGAACGGTTGAGGACGTTATGGCGGTAAATGGCAAAGAGCTTGAAGAATTCCGACGCGAATATCTCGGTCTTTCATCGCCGACCTTCATCTATATCGGCAGGCGCGATGCCGAAGAAATAAAAGCTCTCATAGAAAAATATTTCGGAGATTTCGGCGGTGAAAAAGCCCGGCTGAATAAAACTATACTTAAAAATGCCGTACCTTCAATGAGGAGCGTGGAAGAAGAGATGTCTGTTCTTCAGGGCAAGCTCACTCTCGGTATGCGTTCGGATATTGGTGCAGTCGATAAGGACATGTATGCCGCCATACTCACCAATGACATTTTCGGCGGTTCTCCCTCTTCAAAGCTTTTCAGAAATGTCAGAGAAAAGCAGAGCCTGTGCTATTCCTGCTCTTCCTCCTTTGATTTTGTTAAGGGCGCGCTTTTCGTTCGTTCGGGGATCAGCAATGAGAATAAGGACCGCGTGATAAAGGAGATCCTTGCTCAGTTTGAGGAGATCAAAAGTGGCAATATTTCAGATTATGAATTTGAATGCTCAAAGCGCTCTATTGAGAATTATTACAGACAGGCGAGCGATTCGGCATATTCTATGGAAAATTATTACCGCACAAGATCTATCGCAGGAATCGACACAACACTTGACGGAGCGATAGAAGCTATCCATAGCGTAACAAAAGAGGATGTTGTCCGCGCGGCAAACCGCTTCGGGGCGGATACCTGTGCCTTCGTGAGAGGTAATTTAGGCGATGGCAAGGGATATGAGGAGGGCGATGAAGATGAATGATATAAAAACTGTTAAAAGCGCACTTCTCGGCGAAAAATACGAGCATATAAAGCACAAAAGCGGACTTGACATCTATGTTTTTCCGAAAAATCTGACTACTACTTATGCCGTTTTCGGTACTCATTACGGCTCTATTGATAATGGCTTTATGCTTGAGGGAGATTCCTCTGTTACCGAAGTTCCGGGCGGAATCGCTCATTTTCTTGAGCATAAAATGTTTACAAATGAGGACGGAAGCGATTCGTTTGAGCGTTTTTCAGAGCTTGGAGCTGACGCAAACGCCTATACTTCATATGACAAAACGGTGTTTCTTTTCAGCTGTACCTCTAATTTTTCCGAATGTCTCGGCGAGCTTATAGATTTTGTGACCCACCCATATTTTACAGATGAATCCGTGGCAAAGGAACAGGGGATAATCGCAGAAGAGATCGGCATGTACGACGATAATCCCGCAACCCGATCCTATTACGGAATGCTTGAAGGGCTTTACGAAAAGCACGATATCAAAAACAACATCTGCGGCACTGCCCAAAGCATTGCCGAAATAACTCCCGCTCTGCTTTACCGCTGTCATGAGGTCTTCTATAACCTCTCCAATATGGCACTGGTAATCTGCGGAAATGTAACTTCGGATGAAGTCCTTACGGTTGCCGATAAGCATCTGAAAGCCCAAAATCCCGTAAAAATAATCAGACGCAAGGTCAAGGAAAGTGACAGAGTCGCAAAGCCGAGAACAGAATGTAAAATGCAGCTGGCAAAGCCGCTCTTTGATATCGGTATTAAAGATACCGCCGTGCCTGCCGATCCGATTCTCCGCGAGAGACGCGAGGTGGCAATGTCCATCGTCACAGATCTGATCTTTTCTCAAACGGGTGAGCTTTTCAGCGAGCTTTATGAGAGCGGCATGATATCTCCAAGCCTTAACAGCGCTTATACCGTTTCCGAGACCTTCGGATTCTGCGCCGTTTCGGGCGAAGCCGATGATCCCGAAGCGGTATACGAAAAGATAAAGTCTTATGTTCTCCAAAAGAGAAACGAGGGCTTTACGGAAGAGGAGTTTGAAAGATGCCGCAAGGTGTTCTATTCCTCCTTTGTCCGCGGTCTCGATTCGGCAGACGATATTGCAAACGATCTGATCGAATTCGTATTTGACGGCTATGATTTCTTCGGCTATGCGGATATTATCTCAACTATAACCCTCGATGAAGTTATGGAGGTATTCCGCTCCTCATTCTCCGAGCAGTGCTTCACGCTTTCTGCTGTTTTCCCGATCGATAATAAATAAAACGGAGGTTCAAACATGACAAAAATCGCGTTTCCCGGTCTCGGGATAGAAACCTTTGAGATCAATCCCGTGGCATTAAAGCTTTTCGGGCTTGAGATCCGTTGGTACGGGCTTATAATAGTCCTCGGAATAATCCTCGCCTTTTCCTATGCGGTCTACCGCAGTAAAAGAGAAGGCTTTACCACCGATGATATGCTTGACCTCTTTATCTATACCGTTCTCGGCGGCGTTGTTGGCGCGAGACTTTATTATGTGCTGACCAGCCTTGACCGCTATGATCGCTTTTGGCAGATCTTTGAGGTCTGGAACGGCGGTCTCGGAATTTACGGCGGCATCATTGGCGGTGCTCTTGCCATCTTCATCGTCTGCAAGGTGAAGAAAAAGAACTTTATTAAAGCCTTTGATATGATAGCACCGGGCGTTATGATCGGTCAGCTTGTGGGCAGATGGGGCAACTTTTGCAACGGCGAGGCTTATGGAGATATAACTCAGTTTGAGTTTTTCGGCAAGACCTTTGCAACCCCCGGCGCATCCAATCTCCCTTGGATAATGGAGGTCAATTCCTATGCCAGCGGATACGAGACAGTTGCAGCTCATCCCACCTTCCTTTATGAATCGATTTGGAATCTGATCGGTTTTATCATCATAAACGCGCTTTATAAAAAGAAAAAATTTGACGGTCAGATATGCCTTATGTATTTTGCATGGTACGGGCTCGGAAGAATGTTCATCGAGGGACTTCGCTCTGACAGCCTTTATGTAGGTCCTGTAAAAATCTCACAGCTTATCGGACTGCTTTGCGCACTCATTGGCAGTGCTGCAATAATATTTATTCTAATCAGAAAGAAAAAGGAGACAAAAAATGGCTAAGATAATTGACGGTAAGGCGATATCTGCCGAGATAAGAGCTGAGATAACCGAGGAAGTAAAAGAGTTCGAAGCAAAGAACGGCTTTAAGCCCGGTCTTGCGGTCATTATAGTTGGTGAAAACCCCGCTTCCAAAGTATATGTAAGAAACAAGAAGCTTGCTTGCGAGCAGGTGGGTTTTTATTCCGAGGTCATCGAAATGCCCGAGGAGACCACCGAAGCAGAGCTTCTCGGCGTGATCGACCGACTGAACGGTGACGGAAAGATCCACGGCATTCTCGTTCAGCTCCCATTGCCTAAACATATAAATGAAGAATCCGTACTTCTGAGCATCGATCCCGCAAAGGATGTTGACGCCTTCCATCCCTTTAATGTGGGCAGGATAATGACAGGCAATTATGACCTTGCGCCCTGCACTCCCGCAGGAGTTATGGAGCTTTTGCGCCGCAGCGGTGTTGAAACAAAAGGCAAGGAATGTGTTATTGTCGGACGCAGTAATATTGTTGGTAAGCCTCAGGCTATGCTGATGCTCGCTGCTGATGCAACGGTTACCATCTGTCATTCGAGAACCACAGATCTTGCGGCTGTCTGCCGCCGTGCCGATATTCTCGTTGCCGCTATCGGAAAGCCGAATTTCTTCGGTGCAGATATGGTTAAGGATGGCGCGGTCGTTATCGATGTTGGGATCAACCGCGGTGCAGACGGAAAGCTCTGCGGAGACGTAAATTTTGCCGAGGTCGAGCCTAAGGCATCTTACATCACCCCTGTACCCGGCGGCGTTGGCCCCATGACCATCACAATGCTTCTTAAAAACACCCTGACCGCCGCAAAAGTCAGCCTGAAATAATTACATAAAAAGATCCTATCGCATTCGTTAGGATCTTTTTTATTTTAAGGTATGCATAATAATTGATCTAAAAAACAAAATTGAACCAAAAACAATAATTTAGCGGATAGTTAGTTAATACCCTATGAGATCCTTCGCCGAGGCTCAGGATGACAGTACTGTACTGTTCGCAATGTTTCCTACGTTAAATCACGGTTGACTTAACAGTAGGAAACCAAGTGGGCGATCCCTTATTGTCATCCTGAGCCTCAGCGAAGGATCTCATAAACTATCAGTTACTTTTCATAAGCTAAATTATTGTTTAGCCTTCAATTTTGATTTTAAGAGGTCACATTTTTATAAGCATTTAAACATCTAATATTTTTGTCAATCATCAAAAGTATATCCGAACTCCTCTTCCAGCATTTTCTTATGACAAATCATAAAATGATCACATTCGTCACAACAGCAATCGATCTTCTCTCCGTTTTCATCAAATTTCTCGCCGTTACCAAGGCAGTTCTTCCCTCCCACGCTCGGTGTCAATTCAATATTATAATAATCTATCATAATAAACCTCCTTTTTGAGTATTATACCACAACGCATAACAAATTGCAATACAAATTGTTATGTATACAAGATATATTATTTGTAATACAATTGTGTTACTACCATTATGGAGGAGTTTTTATGAGTAAATTTAAAATTCCGAGTGTACCGCAATCCACAAATAAATGTATCCGATTTCCAAACAAATTAATAGATGAAGTTAACGAAGCAACAAAAGGCACTGATTGCACTTTCAGCGCATTTGTAATTGAAGCCGTACGCGTAGCTCTCGAAAATCTCAAAGAGGATGAGGAGTAAAACCGTAGGGTATTCTTGCATGAGCTATATAGTTTTATTGCAAACGATAATTTATCGATTAGATAGTTAATCTCCCCTGAGATCCTTCTCCGAGGCTCAGGATGACAGTACTGTACTGTTCGCAATGTTTCCTACGTTAAATCACAGTTGACTTAACAGTAGGAAACCAAGTGGGCGATCCCTTATTGTCATCCTGAGCCTCGGCGAAGGATCTCATAGGCTGTTAGTTACTTTTCCCCGATAAATTATTGTTTAGTTATTTATTTTTAGTTCTTAGAGGCTGCCTATTGTTTTTCTCTCAATTATTTTTATTCAGTAATTTTAATACAATAAACATCCCGTCAAAAACGAAATGTTTTTGACGGGATGCTGTCTTTTACTTATAAATTGCTTTTACAGTTTTTTATTTAGGCTGTTCCTTATTCTCTGCGGGAGCGATATTATGCTTTTTCGTGCGCTTCACCGCTATTACAACAACAGCAACTATAATAAGCGCAATTACCACGAGGATAAGAAGCGTGGGCAGAGCATAGACCAGTCCGACGGTAAAGTCTTTCCAATTCTCGGCAAATTCCTTCCAGCTCTCGCTGAAGGCTTCTCCTATACGTTCGCCGAAGGTCGGGTCTTTTATCGGCTCTGGGGTATAGTCTATAACCTCGGA
This sequence comes from Clostridia bacterium, assembly GCA_017461635.1. Taxonomy (GTDB): domain Bacteria; phylum Bacillota; class Clostridia; order Oscillospirales; family CAG-272; genus SIG710. The sequence continues at coordinate 29,238 of JAFTXK010000001.1, forward strand.
GATCTCCATGTTTACCGTTGAAAAAGCTATCAGTGTGTCGTAATTGCGGATGCGAGCTTCGTAGCTCTCGATCTCATATCGGACATTTGAAATGCGTTCTTCAAGCGTGATCACGTCAGCAAGCTTTTCAGCCTTTGCGAGAAGCTCCAGCAATCTTGTTTCTTCAACCTTGAGTGTTGTAAGGCGAGCTTCAATATCGGTGTAAGTATCGGTGATATCATCAACCTTTTCGGTTTTGCTGGTCACATTCATGAGATCGCCAACTGTATTCATAAAGCCATCCAGCTTTTCAGCGGGAATGCGGATGGTATAAGATGCGCGGCGGTTTGAATAATTCTCATAGCTCTTACCATAAACATTGGATGACTGAATATAGCCGCCAAGAGCTGTTACCTCTGCTTCGATTTGAAACAGAACCGAATCAAATTCCTTGGTCTCCGAAACCATATTTACGGTTTTGATGATCTTTCTGCCCTCAAGAGGATCGCTTTCGGGGCTTTCGACAATGCTTTCGCTGACATCGCCTTCAACCTTGCTGTAATAAGCATCCGATGTCCCCTTATATTCAAGCTCAATATCATAGCCCATATCCATGGCACTGCCCGAAGCCGTAATGCCGTTATAGCTGTCGTAATGTGCCTCGCTCTTCATGTCGTTTGCCGCCCCGCAAGAGGCAAGTGCCATAGCCAAGATGATAAGAACCGAGATGACAGAAATAAGCTTCACGAAATTACCTGTTTTTGACATAGTTATGTCCTCCAAGTTATAAAATTCCGTGGCTTTGATTCGTTTACTGAAGCTTTGCTATCGCCTGCTTGATGCCTTCCAGCTTTTCCTTGTATTTAGCCAGCTTTTCCTTCTCGCCTTCAACAACAGCCGCAGGTGCTTTGGCAACAAAGCCTGCATTCGAGAGCTTGCCTTCGAGACGTGCTATCTCGCCCTCTGTCTTTTTCAGCTCCACAGCCAGCTTTTCCTTTTCCTTTTCGACATCGATGATATCGGAGAGAGGCAGGAAGATGCTTGCAGCATCGGTTACGATCTGAACAGCATCATCTGCGGAGATAACCGAAGAATCAAAGCCTTCGGCAATCTCAACTTCGGAGGCGGAAGCCAGACGGCTGAAGAATACCGCTGTATTTTCATTGAAGGAATCGCTGTACTTTGTTGCGATATAGACCTTAGCCTTGCGCGAGGGAACGATATTCATCTCATTTCTGCGTGCGCGAATTGCGCGGATAGCGGCAATGAGACGCTCCATTCTTTCCGCATCTGCGGCAAAGTCAAATTTCGCATCATAAGCGGGATAAGCCGAGATCATGATGCTTTCATCATCATGAGGAAGTGACTGATAGATCTCCTCCGTGATGAAGGGCATAAAGGGATGCAGAAGCTTAAGCGCCACGGTGAGTACATAAGATATGACGTTCTGCGCTACCAAATTGTTCCCATTTTCTTTATCGGAAAGTCGAATTTTGCAAAGCTCTATATACCAATCGCAGAAAATATCCCAGATAAAGTCGTAAATTGCGGAGAGCGCAACGCCAACTTCATAGGAATCGAGAGCCTTTGTTGCTGTAGTGACAAGATCATTCAGCTTCTTTAAGATCCATTTATCTTCAAGGGCAAGATCCTTCTCCTCGGGAAGTGTGATCTTGTCGATCGTGAGGTTCATGCGAACGAAACGGGAAGCATTCCAAAGCTTGTTTGCAAAGTTTCTTGCCGCCTCGATCTTCTCGTCCGAGAAACGCATATCGTTTCCGGGGGAGTTACCTGTTGCAAGGGCAAAACGCAGAGCATCCGCGCCGTACTGATCGATAATTTCAAGGGGATCGATGCCGTTACCGAGAGATTTTGACATCTTTCTGCCCTGTGCATCACGAACAAGACCGTGGATAAATACTGTTGAGAAAGGCTCTTTGCCCATATGCTCCATTCCCGAGAATACCATGCGGGCAACCCAGAAGAAGATGATATCATAGCCTGTTACGAGCACGCTTGTGGGATAATATTTTGCCAGCTCTTCGGTCTTTTCGGGCCATCCCATTGTTGAGAAGGGCCAAAGAGCCGAGGAGAACCATGTGTCAAGCACGTCATTTTCCTGTCTTACAGGTGCGCCGCACTTCGGGCACTTATCGATATCCGTTTTGGAAACAGTCATTTCTCCGCAGGCATCGCAATAGAAGGCAGGAATTCTGTGTCCCCACCAGAGCTGACGGGAAATGCACCAGTCATGGACATTTTCCATCCAGTTTGTATATGTCTTTGTGAAGCGTTCGGGCTCAAACTTAACTCTGCCGTCGTAAACAACTTCGAGAGCGGGCTTTGCCAGAGGCTCCATCTTTACGAACCACTGATTTGAGGTCAGAGGCTCAACTGTGTTGTGGCAGCGGTAGCACGTGCCGACATTGTGGGCATGGGGAACTGTCTTGATCAGATAACCTTCTGCTTCAAGGTCTGCTATGAGAGCCTTGCGGCATTCGTATCTGTCCATGCCCTCATATTTGCCCGCATAGGAATTCATCGTTGCATCATCGTTCATAACTCTGATCTGCTCAAGACCGTGTCTCTGACCTACAAGGAAGTCGTTGGGGTCATGTGCGGGAGTGATCTTAACACATCCCGTACCAAAGCCTATCTCAACATAATCGTCCGCAATAACGGGAAGCTCTCTGCCAACGATGGGCAGAATGAGCGTTTTGCCGATGAGGTGCTTTGTGTTCTCATCCTCGGGGTTTACGGCAACGGCTGTATCGCCGAACATAGTCTCGGGACGTGTTGTTGCGATCTCAACATAACCGTCCTCGCCCTTGATGGGGTACTTGATATGCCAGAAATTACCGTTTTGCTCGGTGTATTCGACCTCAGCATCCGAAAGAGCCGTAATGCAATGAGGACACCAGTTGATAATGCGGTTTCCGCGGTAGATAAGCCCCTTATCATAAAGGTTTACAAAGACCTCGCGTACCGCTTTTGAGCAGCCCTCATCCATTATGAAGCGTTCTCTTGTCCAGTCGCAGGACGCGCCAAGCTTCTTTAGCTGGCTGATAATGCGTCCGCCGTACTGCTCCTTCCAGCTCCAAACTCTCTCAAGGAATTTTTCGCGTCCGAGATCGTAACGGGTAAGTCCCTCGTTTACTCTGAGCTGTTCCTCAACCTTGATCTGAGTTGCGATGCCGGCATGGTCTGTTCCGGGAACCCAAAGGGTGCTGAAGCCCTGCATTCTCTTATAGCGGACGAGGATATCCTGAAGAGTTTCGTCAAGGGCGTGACCCATGTGAAGCTGACCTGTTACATTCGGGGGAGGGATAACCACGCTGAAGGCAGGCTTGCCGTCCTTGGGATCGGGTGTAAAATAACCTTTATCGCACCAGTTTTTATAAATTCGATCCTCGAATTCTTTCGGCGCATAGGTCTTTGAAAGTTCTGTCATGTTCATTTTGTGACCTCCTGATTTATATACATATTATTTATTCTCTCGCAGGTATCTGTCGATATATCTGCAAACACCTTCAAAATTTGTGTTAATATCGTTATTTTTTATTCTGAGGATTGTTATATTGAATTGATTTATAAAATTCGTTCTTTGGGTATCATTTGCAATACCATCATCAGTATAGTGCTGTGAACCATCAAGCTCTATAATAAGATCAGCTTCAGCACAGTAAAAATCCGCAATATATTTCCCGATGATTTTTTGGCGAGTGAAACGATAAGGAGATTTTTTTAGATAATCATACCACAAATGCTTTTCTTCTTTGGTCATGTTTTTTCTGAGCATTCTGGCTACAGGAACAAGACATTTATTATGTTTCTTTTCCAAAAAGTGTTTCTCCTTTATAGTATCTTATCTTATGGAACAATCCCTCAGTCACGGAAATAATATCCCCATTCTACATGAATAATTCCGCCGTGCCAGCTCCCTTTCCACAAGGGAGCCTAATAATCATGACCGTTTCCACATCATTCTACATAAGATTTTACAATTCTCTGCGTAGAAAAAGTTACAAGGGATTCGCACTTACCCAAGGCTCCCTTGTGGAAAGGGAGCTGGCACGGCGGAATACCTTTCCGTAGAAAGATATCATCATTCGCCGTGACTGAGGGATTGTCCGTGTCTAAAGTTACTTAAAATAAAAGCAAAAAAACGCTTCTGCATCCTTATTCAGGACGCTGAAGCGCGATACCACCTGATTTCGTGCAAAAGCACGCTCTCTGCCTGTACAAAAATACAGCTTCTCTGTAACGTGAGAACACGTCTGCCGCTAATTGGCTACTTAGCCGTTCACGGAAGCCGCTCGGGGACTACTTCATCGGTTTTCACCGCAGGGCTTCCACCGTCCCCTGCTCTCTATGGGCAAAATCTGCCGATTACTACTTCCCGTCATAGCGTTATGAGCCGATTATAACACATTTTTTTGCATTTGTCAATAAATTTTTCAAAAAACTATTGACAAACAGGTGGTTTTATGATAAAATATCACACGTTGAGCAATTTTGCTACTATGGCGCAGCAGGTAGCGCACGTCATTGGTAATGACGAGGTCATCAGTTCGAATCTGATTAGTAGCTCCATTGTAAACAATAAATGTAAGCCGTCATCTTTGTTTGGCGGCTTATGTTTTTGTAATAAAAAATTTTTAAAATTTTCGGGAACATTTCTTTTTCTTCTGCGTCTATGGGTAGGGGAGCGAGGATCGGCTCCCGAAAAAACACAAAATTCAAAGGAGAACTATTATGAAAAAGTTTCTTGCACTCATCCTTGCAGCGATAATGCTCTTCGCTGTAGTATCCTGCGGCAACACAAATAATGAAGGTCAGGATACAGACACCGACACAAACGCAGTTGTTGACACAAATGACACCGCAGAAGGCACAGACACAGAAGCTTCCGACACAGAGGATACCTCTGCTGATACAGAAGCCGATGCAGAAGGCTCTGATGCCGCTTATAGCAGCGCAGTTTCTCTTCTTGAGACCATCTGGGCTACATACGGTGATGACGAGAAGTTCTTCATCGGCGGCGGCAACACCTACAATGCAGACACAATGACCATGGACGCTCCCGGCACATTCGTTGCACTCGCAGATACCGATTATGATGAAAACCTCGGTTATCCCGCAGCAGACGTTGCAAAGCTCGACGATGCGGCTTCCATGTTCCACGGTATGAATGTTAATACCTTCACCTGCTCTGCTTTCCATTTCACAAACGGCGATGACGCAAGTGCAATGGTTGACACCATCAAGGAGAACATCAAGAACAGACAGTGGATCTGCGGTTTCCCCGAGAAGCTCGTTATCATAAGCGTTCCCGGCGACTATCTCCTTGTTATGTGGGGTGTAGGCGAGGGCGCAGTTGATACCTTTGTTGCAAAGACCACTGCCGCTATCGAAGGCGCAGCAGTTCTTGTTGACGAGGCTCTTGCATAATTAATATAGCTTACACTGAAATGGGACTGCCGCTGATCGATAGTGACAGTCCCAAAATAATAGGGCATCTCTAAAAACTCCCCACACGGCGAATCGGCGGATCTATTTCCGTCATTCGTCACAAAAATTCTTCGCAGAGGATCAACTTTGCGCGCGAATTTTTGTTTAGACTGACGAAAAAATCTCTCTTCGCTCGCCGCACGCCGAGTATTTAGAGATGCCCAATAAATGTAGAAAGGAACTTCAAATAAGCGATGCTGTTTTCGAGTATAAGTTTTCTGTTTTATTTTTTTGCGGCTTTTCTTTTGCTGTATTTTGCAGTCCCGTTTAAGCTCAAAAATGCTGTGCTTCTGATATTCAGCCTGGTCTTTTATGCATGGGGCGGAGTAAAATATGCAATTCTCATGGTCGTTGCCATTTTGATCGGATATATTTTCGGTCTGCTTATAGACAAATTCCGTGAGAACAAGAAAATAGCAAGACTGTTTATGTGGCTATCGGTTGCTTCCATTCTTGCATTTATGCTCTATTTTAAATATACGAACTTCTTTATTGACAATTTCAATAAGATCACCGGTATGGATGTGGTTTTCCTTCAGATCACTCTCCCTGTGGGCATCAGCTTCTATACATTCCAGACAATAAGCTACGTTATCGATGTTTACAGAGGCGTTCCCGCTCAGAAAAATCTCATAAATCTCGCGGCATATGTCTCCATGTTTCCTCAGCTTATCGCCGGTCCTATCGTTCGATATGTCGATGTTGCGGCAGAGCTTGAAGAGCGCACACATTCAATCGACAAATGCGCTGAGGGTATAAGAAGATTTATTATAGGTCTCGGTAAGAAAATACTCATCGCAGACCGTTTAAGTCAGCTTTGCGATATTCTCAAAGCCGAGGTCGATGAAAAAACCGTGCTGATATATTGGATCTACGGAATCTCAGTTGCCCTTTATATCTATTTCGACTTTTCCGGATACAGCGATATGGCGATCGGTCTCGGAAAGATGTTCGGCTTCAAATTCCTTGAAAACTTCAATTATCCCTATATTTCAAAAAGCGCCACCGAATTCTGGAGACGCTGGCATATGTCGCTGGGATCATGGTTCCGTGACTATGTATATATCCCCCTCGGCGGCAACAGAGTTTCAAAGCTCCGCCATGTCTTCAACATTTTCGTTGTCTGGTTTCTTACGGGCTTCTGGCACGGCGCGGCTTGGAATTTTATCCTTTGGGGCATATTCTTCGGAGTGCTCCTGCTCATAGAAAAATTCTGGCTTTACAAATATCTTGATAAGAGCAAGGTCATCGGACATGTCTATACACTGCTTGCGGCAGTATTCAGCTTTGTTCTCTTTAATGCGGCAGATCTCGGCGAGGCTACAACATATATCGGCGGAATGTTCGGCGCAGGCGGTATTCCCTTCACCTCTGCCGAAAGCATATATTATCTCAGAAGCTATGCGGTAATATTTATTCTCGCTATTATCGGAGCTACCCCCATCGTTAGAAAAATCGCCATAAAGCTTTCCGAATCAAGCAAGACAGGAAAGATCATCAATATCCTTGAGCCTATCGCTCTTGTTGCTGTTTTACTTGTGGTTACAAGCTATCTCGTTGACGGCTCTTTCAGCCCCTTCCTTTATTTCAGATTCTGATAGGAGGCAATGTAAATGAATACAAAAATAAAGAATATAGTTGTTTGTGTATCAATGGCTTTTGTCCTGTTTTCACTTGCCGCTCTCTGTCTCTTTATGCCGAAGGAGGATTTCCTTGATGCAGAAAGAAGAGAACCCGAAGAATTTCCCGAGTTTACCCTCGAAAGCGTTATGAAGGACGGGGTCGACTACGAAGACAGCTTTATGTCAAAATTCGAAAAATATGCCCTTGACGCATTCCCCTTCCGAGATGCCTTCAGAACTCTGAAAGCGATTTGCTCAAATTACATTTTCCTTCATAAAGATAATAATAATATCTTTATTTCGGACGGGTATGCCGCAGAGATGCAGTATCCGATGAATGAGGATTCCATCGATCATGTTACAAGCCGTTTTCAGTTTATTTACGACAGGTACTTGAAGGATAAGGACATCACTCCGTATCTTTCTATAATTCCCGATAAGGCTTATTTCCTTGCGGAGGATAACGGAAATCTCTCGATGGATTACGAAGAGTTTGTAAAGCAGTTTACGAGCAAGACCGAATATGCTGAATATATTGATATTTTCGGAGCTCTTTCCATTGAGGATTATTACAAAACCGATACCCATTGGAGACAGGAAAATCTTGTTGACATTGCGGAAATACTCGTAAACTCCATGGGCGGAAGCTATAACAGCACCTTCGATAGGAATACTCTTGAAAATCCTTTCTACGGAGTCTATTACGGTCAGGCTGCGCTTCCGATGCCCTCGGAAACGATCTATTATCTGACAAATGAAAATCTCATGAATGTCAAGGTATATGACCATCAGAATAATAAAGAGATCTCTCTTTATGATATGGAAAAAGCATACGGAAAGGATCCTTATGATCTCTTTATGTCGGGTGAGCTTTCTCTTGTTACCATAGAGAATCCAAATGCAAAAACAGATAAAGAGCTTATCATATTCCGCGATTCCTTCGGAAGAAGCATTATCCCGCTTATGGCAGAGGATTATGCAAAGATAACGGTTATTGATATCAGATATCTTCCTTCCACCATGCTTGGACTTTATGTGGATTTTGAGGATCAGGATGTACTCTTCCTCTACAGCACATTGGTACTCAATAACGGAAAAACCATTACCTGATAATTTAATACCTGTAAAGGCACTCTCGATTAAAAGAGTGCCTTTTGTATTTGAGTTATAAATAAGAGGGGACTTCTTACGATAAATTTATATACACAAGTCAATTCTCGCTTTATCACCCAAATATTTTGCGGTCAGAGTGTCCGAGTGCTAATTTGCGAACTTTTCGGGTATTGAGGAATAATTTATCAAAAAAGGGTAAATGATTATCCGTAAGGGATGGGCAAAAAGCTGTTTTTTATTAAAAAACGCCTTAAAAACACTTGTTTTTTGCGATATTTACAGTTCGTTAATAAAATATCTCATAAATCTTATTGACAAAAAACAAAATATGTGGTAAATTTTTAATGTCGGTTAGCACTCAGCGTGTCCGAGTGCTAAAAACTACGATCAAGGAGGCAAATATGTGCGGAAATGAACTCAGCGACCGCAAGAAGTTAATTCTAAGATCCATCATCGAAGCGCATATCGAAACAGGCGAGCCCATCGGCTCAAAGTATCTGACGGAAAATATGCAGATCGCCTGCTCCTCCGCAACCATCAGAAACGAAATGGCTGAGCTTGAAAGTCTCGGCTATCTGGAACAGCCCCATACCTCTTCGGGCAGGATCCCCTCCGACCTTGGCTACAGATTTTATGTAGATTCTCTTGCAGACAGCTACGCTTTGGCAACAGCCGAGATCGATGGGATGAACGAGCTGATGAAGGTCAAGATGCATGAGATCGATAAGGTTCTCGAATCCGCTTCAAAGCTGGCATCCTCTCTTACAAATTACACGGGCATTGCAATCAAGCCCCGCCCTGCCTCGGCTTTTATCAGCAGATTTGAGATAATGTATCTCGATGAAAGCAATTTCATCATCGTCATGCTAACCTCCATCGGAAGCGTTAAATCCAGAAGCATCCATTCCGACAGAGAGCTTGACCGCGACGGTGCGGAGCATATCACCGACTGCCTCAACGCTTGCTTTGCAGGTCTCTCGGCAGATAGGATCACGCTCCCTATCGTTATGAAATTCGAGAACATGATGACTGCCTTCTCTTCCCTCTCGCAGACGCTGATAAAGAGCGTTTATGAGGTAATGAACGAGATAAACGGCGGCTCGCTCCGCTATTCAGGCATCGATCATCTGCTCCGTTATCCCGAATTTTCGGATATGTCCCGCTTGGGTGAGCTTCTTGAGGTTCTTGAGAGGCAGGACGATATTCTGAGCATCGTTTCGGATAATGATAAGGAGGACATCAGCGTATACATCGGCTCGGAAAGCCCTGTAAAGGTGATGAATAATTCCTCACTGGTTTTCAAAGCAATCAAAGATAAAGACGGAAAAACCGTCGGTGCCATCGGAGTTATAGGTCCTACCAGAATGGACTATGCAAAGGTCCTTTCAACCATATCCTCCATCAGCGGAAATATCTCAAGCATGCTTGAGGGCGGTTCTGCACTTGGCAAGGGCGGAAATAACCTTTTAGGAGAAGGAGATAATAATGACGGATAACAAAATGTCAAAAGAAAAGCTTGATGAGATCCTTGAAGAAATAGAGATAAGCGAAGAAGCTCCAAACGAGGATAAGTCGGAAAAGAAGAAATCAAAAAAGAATAACGAGCTTGATTCTTTAAAGAAAGAGCTCAACGAAACCAAGAAGGCACTTGAAGAATCAGAGAAAACTCTCGAGGAATCAAATAATAAGTATCTTACGATGCTGGCAGAATATGATAATTTCCGCAGAAGAAGCGCAAAGGAAAAGGAAAGCACATATACTGATGCCTATGCAGATGTTCTCGCACAGATACTTCCCGTTATTGATAATCTGGAGCGCGCGGCAGCATACGGTGACGGCAATGCCGAGAATGTTGCAAAGGGGCTTGAAATGACCCTGCGCAGCTTTACCGAGATCATGGAAAAGCTGGGCGTTAAGGAGATCGAATCCTTGGGCAAGACCTTTGACCCCGAGGTTCACAATGCGGTCTTCCACACCGATGACGAAAGCTACGGTGAACAGGAGATCGTTGAAGTCCTGCAAAAGGGCTATATGATCGGAGAAAAGGTTCTCCGATATGCCATGGTAAAAGTGGCTAACTGAGTTTTTAAAAAATTTATATAAACATTATTTGGAGGAAAAATAATCATGGGAAAAATCATTGGTATAGATCTTGGTACAACTAACTCTTGCGTTGCCGTTTTCGAAGGCGGCGAGCCTATCGTAATCCCCAACCCCGAGGGAGCGAGAACAACTCCTTCTATCGTAGCTTGCTCCAAGACAGGCGAAAGAATGGTAGGTCAGGTCGCTAAGCGCCAGGCTATCACAAACCCCGACCGCACAGTCAGCAGTATCAAGCGCGAAATGGGTACAAACTTTAAGGTAAACTTTGACGATAAGGAAAGAACTCCTCAGGAGATCTCGGCAATGATCCTTCAGAAGCTGAAATCCGATGCGGAAGCTTACCTCGGTTCTCCCGTAACACAGGCCGTTATCACAGTTCCCGCTTACTTCACAGATGATCAGAGACAGTCAACAAAGGACGCAGGTCATATTGCAGGTCTTGAGGTTCTCCGTATCATCAACGAGCCCACAGCCGCGGCTCTCGCCTACGGCATGGATAAGGAAAACGATCAGAGAATCATGGTATTCGACCTTGGCGGCGGTACATTCGACGTTTCGATTCTTGAGATCTCGGACGGCGTTTTCGAGGTTCTCGCAACCAACGGTGACAACCGTCTCGGCGGCGACGACTTCGACCAGAAGGTTATTGACTGGATGGCTGACAAATTCCTTGCAGAAAACGGCGTTGACCTCAGAAACGATAAGATGGTCCTCCAAAGACTGAAGGATGCGGCTGAAAAGGCAAAAATCGAGCTCTCCGGAATGATGAGCACAAATATCAACCTTCCCTTCATCACAGCAACACAGGCAGGTCCTCTCCACTTTGAGGCAACTCTCACAAGAGCGGAATTCGACCGCATAACAGCAGACCTCGTTGAGAGAACCATGATCCCCACAAAGAAGGCTATGGCTGATGCAGGAATCAGCGCTGATCAGATCGATAAGGTGCTTCTCGTAGGCGGTTCTTCCAGAATCCCCGCAGTTCAGGAAGCAGTCAAGAAGTTCACAGGCAAGGATCCCTTCAAGGGCATCAACCCCGATGAATGTGTTGCTATCGGCGCGGCTATCCAGGCAGGCGTACTTGGCGGCGAGGTCAAGGATCTTCTCCTTCTCGATGTTACTCCCCTTTCTCTCGGTATCGAGACTCTCGGCGGCGTATTCAACCGCATCATCGATAGAAATACGACCATCCCCGTAAAGAAGAGTCAGGTTTATTCCACAGCCGCTGACGGTCAGACCTCCGTTGAGATCCATGTCCTTCAGGGTGAGCGCGAAATGGCTTCGGGCAATACAACTCTCGGCCGCTTCAAGCTGGACGGTATTCCTGCCGCTCCCAGAGGAGTTCCTCAGATCGAGGTCACCTTCGATATCGACGCTAACGGTATCGTTAATGTAACCGCGAAGGATCTCGGCACAGGCAAGGAACAGCACATCACCATCACAAGCTCCACAAACATGAGCGAGGCTGATATCGAAAAGGCTGTTAAGGACGCTGAAAAGTTTGCCGAAGAGGATAAGAAGCAGAAGGAAGCAGTTGACGCAAGAAACCATGCCGAAAGCCTTATCTTCCAGAGCGAAAAGACTCTCGGTGAGCTTGGCGATAAGGTGACCGAAGATGAGAAAGCTCCCATTAAGGCGGCTATCGAAAAGCTCCGCACAACTCTTCAGGGCGGCGACACAGCAGCTATCAAGGCTGATACAGAAGCACTTGAAAAGGCATTCTATGCTATCTCCGAAAAGCTCTATCAGCAGGCTCAGGGCGGCGCAGGCTTTGATCCTAATGCTCAGGCTGGCGGACAGCCCGGCGGCGACGGCACATATTATGATGCCGATTTCGAAGACAAAACAGGCGAAAACAAGTAATTTAATAGATGCGGAAAAGGGTCAAAATGCCCTTTTCCGCTTACCAGTTTATAAAATAAATTAAGGATTTTAGACAAATGGCAGATAAACGCGATTATTATGAGGTGCTGGGGCTTGATAAAGGCGCAGATGATGCGGCGATAAAGAAGGCCTATCGCTCTCTGGCAAAAAAATATCATCCCGACCTCAATCCGGGCGATGCGGCGGCAGAGGAAAAATTCAAGGAAGTCAACGAGGCCTATGCAGTCCTATCCGACCCCGAGCAGAAGGCTAAATATGACCAGTTCGGTCATGCCGCGTTCGATCCCGCAAGCGGCGGATACGGCGGCGGAGGCTTTGGCGGATTTGGAGATTTCGGCGATCTCGGAGATATCTTCAGCTCAATGTTCGGCGGAGGCTTTGGCGGCTTCGGAGGCGGTGGCAGACGCCGTAACGGTCCTGTACGCGGCGATGATATCGGAGTTCACATAACCATTTCCTTTGAGGAAGCCGCTTTCGGCGTAAAAAAGGACATCACATATAACAGAATTCAGAAATGCTCGGATTGTGGCGGCACAGGCGCGGCTAAGGGCACAAGTCCCGAGACCTGTTCTCAGTGCCAAGGCTCCGGGCAGATGAGAGTTACACAGCGCATGGGCGGTATGGCTTTTCAGACCACCACCACCTGTAATGCCTGCGGCGGTAAAGGTACTATCATTAAAACTCCCTGCACAAATTGTAACAGCAAAGGCTTTGTAAAGGTTTCAAAGAAGCTTGAAGTTACCATTCCTGCAGGCATCGATGACGGAGAGCGCATTGCGCTCCGCGGTCAGGGCTGTGACGGACGTAACGGAGGTTCTACGGGCGATCTTATTCTGAATATCAATGTTAAGCCCCACAATCTCTTTGAGCGTGACGGATATGATCTTTACTGCGAAGTGCCGATAACGGTAGTTGAGGCAACTCTTGGAGCTGAGATCGATGTTCCCACACTTGAGGGCAATGTTAAATTCAAGATTCCCGAGGGAACTCAGCCGGGAACACAGTTCAGCCTACGCCAGAAGGGTATCACAATGGTGAATTCTCAGCGCAAGGGAGATCTCTATTTCAATGTCAATGTTGAGATCCCGAAGAATCTAAGCGAAAAGCAGAAGGAAAATATGCGCAACTTTGCCGAAAGCTGCGGCGAGAGCAATTATGCAAAGAAAACAAGCTTCTTTAAAAAATTCTTTAAATAAATGAAAGGATCAATCGACTTGGAACAGACAAAGGATTGGACACAGCTCCGCGTGACGGTGAAGCTTGAGCTTCTTGATGCCGCCACCGCCATTATGAGCATGATAGATAATAACCTTATGATCGAGGATTACAGCGATATCGACCTTAAGAGCGTCTACGGCGATCTCATCGATGAAAGCCTGCTGAATGCAGATAAAACCATCGCTTCCATCTCGGTCTTTATCCCCTGCGAAAAGAGCCCCACAGATGCAATGGCTTTTCTCCGCGAGCGTTTTAATGCTGAGGGCATCGACGCAAAATTTGAGCTTATCGGCGTAAACGAGGATGACTGGGCAAATGCCTGGAAGGCTTATTATAAGCCCATCAGGATCGGAAAGCATATGGTCATCGTTCCCGCCTGGGAACGCTTTGAGCCACTGCCCGATGATATCGTTGTCAGAATGGATCCCGGCATGGCATTCGGCACAGGAACTCATGAGACCACCCGCCTTGTTATCGAGCTTCTCGAAAAATATGTAAATAAAGGCGACAGAATGCTTGATGTCGGCACAGGAAGCGGTATTCTCGCTATCTGTGCATCAAAGCTCGGCGCAGATCACTGCGCGGCATATGATATCGACCCCGTTGCAGTGCGTGTTGCAAGAGATAACATTGCCGAAAGCGGGCAGGAAAATATCATCTGCGAGGTATCCGACCTTCTTAAGCAGGTTTCGCTCGAAGGTGGTCAGTACGATATTGTTACAGCAAATATCGTTGCGGATATCATCATCCGCATGGCTCCCGATATCGGCAAATATATGAAGAAGGGCGCGCCCCTCATCGCTTCGGGTATCATATCCGAGCGCAAGGACGAGGTGCTTAATGTTCTTCTCGAAAATAATCTAACACTTGTTGAGATCCTCGAGGATAACGGCTGGTGCGCAATCGTTGTAAAAAAGTAAAAAATCGTTTTTATAATTGAAAATTTCATAGTTTTTCTGCAATAACCCTCCCGTCAAATTTCGGCGGGAGGGTTATTGCCTTTTGTTTATGAACTGTTTTACAGCTCCTTATTCTATAGTAAATTATTGTTTTAAATCCGTCAGCTTTTTAGCGGATTCATCATCATCGCAGTAAATGCCGTCCGCCTCCCAGGCTCGGCAGAGATTATACATATAACTCTTTCGGATCTTATCTGAAGTACAGAGAAAGATCTTTTTTTTCGCATGTCTCATCATAACCTTTCTCAGCTCTGATTCCTCTGTTGAGGAATCGGTAAGCTGACCGTCCTCGGCAACTCCGCGGCAGGAGAAATAGAAAATATCCGCATTGAAATGTCTTACAAAATCCTCGGCGCGATTGCCCACAAATGCAATGGAATTTTCAAGCAACAGCCCTCCCGTGCAAAAGGAACGTATCTTCTTTTCGGCAAGAGCCAAGGAAGTTTTCGGACTGTTGGTTATAACAGTCATATCCTTATGAGCGGCAATATATTCCACCAGATAAGAAACAGTGGAGGAAGCATCAAGAAAGATCACCTGTCCATCCCGGAGAAGCTCTGAAGCCTTTTCGGCAATGACCGCTTTTGCCCCCCTGCCCTCTCTTTCGCGAAGCGATAGCGGCACCTCGCGGTTGAGAAGCTCACTTAGAACTGCACCGCCAAAGGTTCGCCTAATTTTTCCGTCTCTCTCAAGCATATCGAGATCGCGTCTGATGGTCGGTTCACTTACAAAAAGCTCCTTTGCAAGATAATGAACGGTCGCATTTCCCCGCTCACGAAGTATTCTTAAAATATCCTCATGCCTTTTGGAATAGAACATATTTTGATCTCCATTTTCGTTTTTGATCATTTGTGATTATATTTTACACTTTTTGTGAGTGTTTGTCAATATTTTCGCCAATATTGATTTTCGTTTTTTTCGACTATATAATATTCTTGAAACTATAAACTATTGTTTATACCCAAAGGAGAAAAACATGTGGAATAATGAATCCGAAAGCAACATAATGGTTGTCGGTCACAGAGGAATGCGCGATCTTTTTCCTGAAAACACGATGATTTCCTTTGCCGCGGCTCTTGATGCTGGCGTGGATCTCATCGAATTTGACGTTCATCTGACAAAGGACGGAATCCCTGTCGTCTGCCACGATGGCAATGTTCGGAGAACCACCGATGGCGAGGGCGAGATCAAGGATATGACCCTTGAAGAACTCAAAAAGCTTGATGCAGGCATTAAAAAGCATACAAGATTTGCGGGCGAAAAGATCCCCACTCTCGAAGAGGTTCTTACGCTGATGAAGAACGCTCCCTATGAGGTTCTTCTCAATGTTGAGATAAAGCCCTCAGACCATAAGGTAGTCGACAAGACAATTGCTATGCTCCGCAAATTCGGTCTTGCCGAGCGGAGCGTTATCGCTTGCTTTGACGCGGAGATCATCCGCTATACGAAGAGCACATATCCCGAAATGAAAACTCAGGGCTTCCCGGGCAGATACATGAGCAATTTCACCGAGGATACCTATGAATGCATGTACGGCATAGGTATTCCGATAAATTGGGGAGACTGCTCGGACGAGAGTATCAAAGCAGACGTTGAAATGGCAAAGTCAAAGGGACTTATGCGTTGGCTATTTTGCGCGGACAATGAAGATGATGTAGCAAAATGCGTTAAACTGGGCTGTACAAATGTTACAGGAAATGACCCCATGCCCGCCATCCGTTATCTTGCAAAAATGGGGCTTCGCAAGGCTCCCGAGCACAAATTTCCGAAAAATATGACCGCCATCAGTCTTCATGCCGTCGGTGATCTCGTAACAGAGGAGCGCCAAATACCCGAAATCGGCGAGGATGAGGTTCTTGTCAATGTAAAGAACTGCGGAATTTGCGGCAGTGACATCGGCAGAGTATTTAAGAACGGTACATATCATTTTCCCACCGTTATAGGTCATGAATTTGCGGGCAAAGTAGTCCTTGACAAGAGCGGAGAATGGACAGGTAGGCGCGTCAGCGTATTCCCTCTTTTGCCCTGTTTTAACTGCGAGGCTTGCAAGGCTCAAAACTATGCCTGTTGTGCAAATTACGACTATTACGGCTCTCGCAGAGACGGCGGTTTTACGCAGTATATCGCCGTTAAGAAATTCAATCTTGTTCCCCTTCCCGATAATGTCACCTATGAAGAGGGCGCAATGTGCGAGCCCGCTTCTGTCGGTTGCCATGCCATTAAAAAGCTGAACATCAAGGGCAGCGAAAGTATCCTTATCTCCGGCGCAGGGCCCATCGGCATCATTGCCGCAAGATGGGCTATGGGTAAAGGTGCGGCAAGCGTTAAATTTATTGAAAACGACCCTGCCAAAATAGATTTTGCAAAGAAGCTTGGCTTTATGATACATAACGAAGGCGAAAAATACGATTGCGCCATTGAAGGAACAGGCGCGTCCGCGCCGCTTTCAATGATCCTACGCGCAGTTAAAACGCGCGGAAAGGTAGTTCTCATGGGCAATCCGAGCTGTGAGATAAATCTTGCCCCAAATGACTATCAGCAGATCCTGCGCTCCGAGCTTCAGCTCCTCGGCACTTGGAATTCCTCTTATGCTGATCTCGATAACGATTGGCGCGATACGCTTGAAGCAGTCTCAAAGGGTGAGCTTATCATCCGTGATCTTATTACCCACCGCTTCCCTCTTGCAGATACGCTTAAGGGGCTTACCATGATGCGCGACAAGAAAGAATTTTTTGTAAAGGTGATGACAGATAATGATAAATAAGATTTCTCCTTCCATGATGTGCGCCGACGCCCTCAATCTCGGAGCTACGCTTAAAGATTTCGAAAAAAACGGCATCGAATATCTCCACATCGACATAATGGACGGCTCATTCGTACCAAATTTCACCCTTGGAACAGACTATTGCAAAATACTGAAAAAGGCAACAAACATTCCCCTTGATCTCCATCTTATGGTAGATCGCCCCGAGGAACGTCTTGATTGGTTCCCTATCGGCGAGGGCGATATAGTCTCGGTTCATGTCGAAAGCACAAAGCACCTGCAAAAGGTTCTGCGTGCCATCAAGGACAGGGGCGCAAAGGCTTATGTTGCCATAAATCCCGCAACGCCTCTCTGCATGATAGAGGAAGTCCTCTGCGATATCGACGGCGTGCTGGTCATGACGGTAAATCCCGGATTTGCAGGTCAGAAGCTTATTCCGCAAACTCTTGAAAAGATCACAAAAGCCCGCAAAATGCTGGACGCAAACGGCAAAAACGATGCCGAGATCGAGGTTGACGGAAACGTCAGCTTTGAGAACGCGGCAAAGATGAGCAAAGCAGGCGCAAATATTTTTGTTGCAGGCACGTCAAGCGTGTTCACAAAAGATCTTACCCTCAAGGAAGGCGTAAAAAAGCTCCGCACGGCGGTTGAAATCTAATACAAAAAATGATGTAAAAACTACAATAAATTAAATAATAATTTGTCGGGGAAAATTAAGTAATAGTTTATGAGATCCTTCGCCGAGGCTCAGGATG
>JAFTXK010000027.1 GCA_017461635.1 Clostridia bacterium
GGCGGAAGCGATCAGGGATATATTGAGATAAAGCAGAGGGGCATAAACAACCTCGACGGCGTCAATATGTATGTTCCGAATATGTTCTATCGCGATGAGATCAGACTTCAGACTATGAGCTATGAGCATACTCTCATGACTACAGGTGAGAAGATTGCAGACGGTATTGCATATAAGAAATACCGCACCGAGCTTTCGGAAGAATTCAAGAATAAGGATGCTTTTAACTTTGTAGAATATGGTACAAAGCGCGAGCTTGACGGCGATAGTGCGGTTTGCGTGCTTCTTCCTTATTCCAAGTATCAGACTGCAAGATTCGATTACAGCGAGGACACGAATTCCTATTACCGTTATCAGTTTGAGGATGTTCCTCATATCGACGGAACAACAGGCGAGCAGATAAGCTATACTAATTTGATTATACTTTTCTGCGATGTTCAGGCTGTTGGTGACGCGGCGGGACATCTCGATATCACCACCGAAAATGAAAACGGCGAAGGATATTACGTTTGCGGCGGTAAATGCGAGCAGATAAGCTGGAGTAAGCCTACTCAGGATTCTCCGACAACTTATTACGGCTCGGATGGAGAAGAGTTGGTATTTAACCGCGGCAAAACTTTTATTTCTATCTTCCCCGATTATAATAGGGAAAACATCAACTTTAACTATGTTGTTCCTCAAGTAACCGAATAATATGCTTAACCGACCGTTTGAAGGAAGATAAACGGTCGGTTTTTTGCAAATATAAACATGAAGAGGACTGCCGTTTTTGTGACAGTCCTCTTTGCTTTTTATGGATTACATACCGAGTGTAGCTGCTCCGACGATGCCTGCGTCATTGCCGAGCTCTGCGATGCGAAGCTCTGTTGCTTTAACAACACCGCCGCCGTAGGTTTCTGATTTGATAAGCGGATCAAGCATATCGATCAGAACCTGACCTTCGTTAGAAATTCCTCCGCCGATAGAAACGACCTCGGGCTGGAAGATGTTGACGATATTTGCAAGACCTGTTGCAAGATAAGCAATGTATTTGTCAACAACTTCTTTTGCCGCTTTATCGCCTTTGTTCATAGCCATGAATGCGGTTCTGCCGCTGACTTTGCCGTGCTCTTTGGCGATATCTGTCATAAGAGTGTGAGCTCCTGCCTTTTCGCATTCTTCAATTTTTTCGCTTGTCATTTTGATCAGACCTGTAGCGGAGCTGTATGCTTCCCAACATCCCTTGCGTCCGCAAGAGCAGGGCTTACCGCCGTGCTCAATAACGATGTGACCGAGCTCGGCTCCGGCAAAGTTGAAGCCGGAATAAACCTTATGGTCGATTATGATGCCGCCTCCGACGCCTGTGCCGAGGGTGATCATTATAGAATTTGAAGTACCCTTTGCTGCGCCTGCGATTGCTTCGCCCCAAGCGGCAGCGTTTGCATCGTTTTCAACGTGAACGCTCTTAACGCCTGTGAGTGAAGAGATAAGAGAGCAGATGGGGAATTTTCTGAAGGGAAGATTATTTGCATATTCAACTACGCCGTCTGCGCTGTTTGCAATACCGGGGGAAGCAACGCCGATAGATTCAATTTCTTTCATTGAGATGCCGTTATCGGAAGTAATTTTTTTGCAAAGCTCTGCAATATCGTTTGCGACCTTGTCAGCACCTTCTGTTACAACGGTGGGGACGCTTGCTTTTGCAATAATTTTAAATTCGGAATTAACTATACCTGCGGCAATATTTGTTCCGCCGAGGTCGATGCCAATGCGATACATAATTTTTTTACCTTTCTGATATTTATATTTTGCCGAAGCTTTCATGAAAAATGCGGGCTTCGGGCTGCATATACATATATTATAACTGTTATTTCTCCTAAAGTCAACCGATTTTGGATAATTATTGGGGCTTTTTTTATGCGGGGTGTTTGAAAATAACATAAATGTAAAAAACTGTAAAATAGTGCCCGTTTTAGGGGCGAAATTATGCCAAAAATGGAATTTTGGTGTTTTTTGTGCAATTTGTATATGTGTAGAAAAAATGATGTCAAAATTGTGACAAATGCACAAATATTGAATGAACTGTTGCGGCGGCAAAAGGTTTGGCTATTAAACAAAATGGGTAAAAAATATTTACCTCGACTTTTGTCAAGCCCTGAAATAAGCGAAAATACAGATAAAAATGCACAAAAATTCCCTGAAATGGATCGAAATTGTTTAAAATGTAGGTAAAAGAGATTTACTATAATAAAAAGCTCAAAAACGATGCAAAAAAAGCCCGTTTTTGTGAGCTTTCGAAGGAGCTGATCTGAAGGCTTACCAAGGATTTTGAGGGGCTTGTGAAGCTTTTATGTTTAAAATACTATACTTGACAATTTAACCTTTTATATGGTATTATAACCATATGAAAATAGGGCAAAACTGCGCGGTTTTGAACTCTTAAATGCTGTTTTGGATGCCTTTTGGTACTGATCGGAACTGCATGATACGCTTTGGAACTCGGCGCTTTCTTGCTCTCTATATTTCTGCGCATAGCGATATGCTGCCGATCTTTATCCCCGCGGTGATGATAAGCCGCGGTGTGCGGTTTTCTTTTGGGGCTTTCCTCCGAAGAGAATCGATTCGATTTGTCTGTCGGCGCATTTGCGGTTATTTCGGCTTGCGTTTCCTTCATATTATCTTATGCCGCGGCAGGGCAGGGGATAGAAGAAACGCTGGAGACCGCATGCTGCCGCGCAAATCATTTTACCCCCGATGCGTCATGCTATTCGGCATGGAGCATCACAATTTTGCAGGAGGAATTTGCAGATGAAGAAAACAGTTTTCACCAGATCAATAGCATTTTTACTTGCTTTGATCACAGTTATCGGCTGCGGCGCCACTGCCGTCTTCGCGACCGATACAGAAGAAGCTGCACCGGAAGAGGCTCCCGTCATCACCGCCGCACCTGTGGCTGATGAAAAAGACAAGGGTTCGACCTCGGTCTCCGATGCGACTATCGAAGACGTTAGGGAGATCCTTAACGCTCTGTCCTATGAGGAATATACCGCGAAATATGCGAATGTTCCGAGAGCAGCCGAAGCAATTGTTATCAAGGCGGCTGACTATATTGCGGATAAGACGGACGCTGAGGTAAGCGTTACTACCGAATATCCCGCAGAGGACGGAAGCGACGCGGAAGCTCTTTACATTCCCGGCGACGGAATTGTTGTTTGGGCTGTGGAGATCCCCGAAACGGCTAAGTACAGTATTCAGGTTGAGTATTATCCCGTTGCGGCAAAATCGGTTCCGATCCAGAGGATCTTCCGTCTCAATGATAAGATCCCCTTTGCCGAGGCGCGTTACATATCTATGACCAAGGTCTGGACGAACGTATATGAAGTACCCGATGCTGAAACGGGACGTATGTTCAAGCTCGATATCGACAGAAACGAGCTTCGCCCCACGATGCTTCAGTCTCCCGAATGGAGAGTATATGAGCTTCGCGACGGCGACGGCTTCTACAGCGAGAGCTTTGAATTCGTTTTCGAGGCCGGTCATAACCAGATCTCTCTTGAAAGCGTTAGTGAGCCCATGGCTCTGAAGAGCATTACACTCGTTCCTCATGAGGATACTCCCGAATATTCGGCTGTTTCCGAGGGCTATAAGTCAAACGGATATGCTCCGGCTGACAAGGATGCGGTGATCAAGATCGAGGCTGAAGAGCCTACCGCAATCTCCTCTCAGACCGTTTACCCCGTTGAGGACGTTTCCTCTTCTATCACTTCTCCCTCCGATACCACCAGAATCATGCTGAACACTATCGGCGGCGAAAAGTGGCAGACCTCGGGTCAGTGGGTGCGCTACACCTTTACTCCCGAGAAGAGCGGTCTTTATAATATCGTTACAAGATATAAGCAGAGCATCAACGACGGTCTTTACAGCTCCCGTACTCTCTATATCTACGGCGGTGAATACAACGGACTTCCCTTTACCGAAGCATCCGAGCTTCGCTTCGGTTATTCCTCCGACTGGCAGGTTGCTGCTCTGACGGACGGAAATACTGATTTTGAATTCTATTTTGAGGCAGGCACCGAATACACCATTGAGATGGAGGTTTCTCTCGGATCGATGGGCGATGTGGTTCGCAGAGTTGAAGACGCTCTTACGAGAATCAACAATGCTTACCTTAATATTATAAAGCTTACCGGTTCCAATCCCGACAGCTATCGTGACTACGGTTTCTCACGCGTAATGCCTGAGGTACTTAACGAGTTCATCCTCATGTCCAGAGAGATCAACGAGGTTTCCGAATACCTCTCCGACGTTGCGGGTGTTAAGGGTTCTCAGGTTGCAACTCTTGACCGCGTATCCTGGCTGCTTGAAAAGATGGGCGGCGATGAAGACGTTATCGCTAAGAACCTGAGCGAGCTCAAGGCTTACATCGGTAACCTCGGTACTTGGATCACAACGGCGAAAACTCAGCCCCTCCAGCTTGACTATATCTCTATCCAGTCAACAGAAGCAGAGCTTCCCGAGGCTACAGAGGGCTTCTTCAAGGCTTTCGCTTTCGAAATCAAGAAGTTCTTTATGAGCTTTGTTCGTAACTACGACCGTGTCGGTACACAGGAAGAGCTTGATGATAACGACGACGTTGTTGAGGTATGGCTCGCATACGGCCGTGACCAGTCTCAGGTTATCCGTACACTTATCAACAATGAGTTTACTCCCGAAACAGGTATTCCCGTAAACCTCAAGCTGGTTGCCGGCGGTACACTGCTTCCTTCCATTCTTGCAGGCATGGGCCCCGATGTTTACATCGGTCTCGGACAGGCGGAGGTTATCAACTACGCTATCCGCGGAGCGATCATGCCTATCGAGGAGATGCCCGATTACGAAGAGGTCATCACCGCTTACAATGACGCGGCAATGGTCACTCTCGGTATGGAGGATGCTGACGGTATTTACCACTGCTACGGTCTTCCCGAAACTCAGAGATTCCCGATGATGTTCTACCGCAAGGACGTTCTTGCAGATCTGGGCATCGATATCCCCAAGACCTGGGATGATATTCTTGCCGCAGTTCCGATCCTTCAGGCGAACAACATGGAGATCGGTCTTACAACCGAATATAAAATGTTCCTTTACCAGATGGGCGGTAATCTCTATGCCGACGGCGGTATGAGAATCAATCTTGATTCCAACACTGCTCTTGAATCCTTTGAGATGATGTGTAACATGTTCACCATGTACTCATTCCCCTATACCTACAACTTCACAAACCGTTTCAGAACCGGTGAGATGCCTATCGGTATTGCCACATACAGTGATACCTACAACAACCTCATCGTATTTGCGACCGAGATCGACGGTCTTTGGGAATTCGCTCCTCTGCCCGGTATCATTGATCCTGAAACGGGCGAGATAAACAACGTTTCGATCTCCACCGTTACGGCAACGGTTATGATCGACGGGTGCGATAAGCCCGAAGAGGCTTGGAAATTTATGAGCTGGTATTGCGGCGAGAGCTGCCAGATCCAGTATTCAAACGAAATGGTTGCTATCCTCGGTGATTCGGCTAAGCATCCTACAGCGAATGAAAATGCGCTCTCCAGCTTGCCTTGGACTACCGATGAGCTCCGCAACCTTCAGCTCCAGTTCAACAATCTGGCTTCCATTCCTAACTATCCCGGTTATTACTACATTGACCGTTATACAAACTTTGCATTCCTCGCCGCATACAACGATAATGCGAACCCCGTAAACGAGCTTCTCAGCTATATCAACACGATAAACAAGGAGATCACCCGTAAGCGTGAGGAATTCGGTCTTGAAACACTTGAGGTTGGTCAGACCTTGGCTTCAAAACGCCTCGGTCAGGCAGCAGACGCTCTTGACGAGATCAAGAACACTTCCTACTCCGCTCAGATCGAGGCTGCCGATGCCGCGATACTGACAGAGACGGATATTGAGGCAATCAGTGCCGCAGCTGACGCTCTTGAAGCCGCTGATGCGACGCTCTTTGAGGCAGTGATCGGTTATATGCGAGATGCAGCCGAAGCATTGTCTACCTATTAATTATATAACAATTTAAATCAGATTAAACAATAAGGAGAGAGCATATGTCACAGAAAACGGCTCAGAAAAAAGCGGTAGCTCGCAAGGATATGACAAAAGCTCAGTGGACTTGGAAGGAAATGAAGCGAAATTGGGTCGCTTACGCAATGGTTGCACCCTTTATGATCCTTTTCACGGTATTCACCGTCCTTCCCGTGCTTCTGTCTATCGTTATCAGCTTTACCGACTTCAACCTGCTGGAAATGCCTAACTTCGTTTTCATGCAGAACTACATCACACTGTTCTTTGATGACGATATTTTCCTGACTGCGGCTCAGAATACCTTCGTATTCGCCGTTATCGTCGGACCTTCGTCTTACCTGATGTCTCTGCTTGTAGCTTGGTTCATCAACGAGCTTGGCCCCAAGATCAGAGCTATCGTTACACTTATCTTCTACGCACCATCCATTTCGGGTCAGGTATACCTTATTTGGGGTACGCTCTTCTCGGGCGACTCTTACGGTTGGGTAAACGGTGCGCTTCTCAACCTCGGTATCATCACCGAGCCTATCCAGTTCTTCCAGAATGCGGACTATGTTATGCCTCTTTGTATCGTGGTTTCACTCTGGACCTCTCTCGGTACCTCCTTCCTGTCCTTTATCGCAGGTCTTCAGGGTATTGACCGCTCCCTCTATGAGGCGGCGGCTGTTGACGGCATCAAAAACCGTTGGCAGGAGCTTTGGTATGTAACACTGCCTACGATGAAGCCTCAGCTGATGTTCGGTGCTATCATGTCCATTACATCCGCCTTCGGCTTCGGCGGTATCGTTACTGCCCTCTGCGGCTTCCCCTCTGTCGACTATGCGGCACATACGATCATGCACCACCTGGACGACTATGGAGGACAGCGATTTGAAACAGGTTATGCCTCAGCTATCGCGACTATCCTGTTTGCGATAATGATAGGCGCAAACACTCTCGTTAAAAATATGATTTCAAAGGTGGGACAATAAAATGGCAAAGAAGTTAAGAACCAGAAAACATAAAGTTGTCCTTAACCGTAGTGCGGGAGGCGACGCCGGCATATCCTTTATGCTGATCATCCTCGGAGCATTCATGTTCCTTCCCATGGTTTATGTTGTAATGCAGTCTCTGAAGCCTCTGGATGAGCTCTTCATGTTCCCTCCGAGATTCTACGTTGTTAACCCCACACTGCAGAACTTCAAGGATCTCTTTACTCTTATGAATACCTCGATGGTACCTTTCTCGAGATACATCTTCAACACGGTATTCACCTCTGTTGTAGGTACTACCGGAAACCTGTTCTTCTCCTCTCTTGCGGCATATGCCATGGCGAAGATCAAGTTCCCCGGCGGCAAGCTGATGTTCTCAACCGTAAGAACATCGCTGATGTTCCACTCCACTGTTACTGCGATCACCAGCTTCATTATTATGGCGGCACTTCAGTGGGTAGATACATACTGGGCTATCATCGTTCCCGCTTTCTGTACCTCCCTCGGACTTTACCTTATGAAGCAATTCATGGAGACAAACGTTTCGGATGCGGTGCTTGAGAGTGCGCGTCTTGACGGTGCAAGCGAGATTAAGACCTTCTGGGTCATTGCGATGCCGATGGTTAAGCCTGCATGGCTGACGCTTATCATCTATTCTTTCCAGGGGCTCTGGAATGCAGGTGCTTCGATCTATATCCACAGCGAACAGCTGAAGTCCTTCAACTACGCTATCAACCAGATCGTTGCCGGCGGTATCAGACGTTCGGGCGCTTCTGCGGCTTCCACAGTTATCATGATGCTCGTCCCGAT
The DNA here is from genome assembly GCA_017461635.1 of Clostridia bacterium. Lineage (GTDB taxonomy): Bacteria > Bacillota > Clostridia > Oscillospirales > CAG-272 > SIG710. Next base: position 7,839 of record JAFTXK010000027.1, read on the forward strand.
TCTCGTCTTCGTTATTACACAGTCTAATATCATTGAAACCATGGGTTCCAGTGGTATGAAGGATTAAGGAGGAAAGCAAATGAAGAAGTTTTTAAGCATACTTTGTCTGATATTTGCTCTCATAATGGTGATGGCTCCCGTTGCCTTTGCCGCTGCTCCTTATCAGACCTATACCTACTCTATTAACGGCTTTGCTCTTTATTCTCCCGATGCTTATGTTCCGATCATGAATATGGACTATCAGTATTGGGGAATCGATTATGCCGCTACCCGCAGCATAAAGGATATGGTAACAGACGATAACGGTAATGTTTACCTTATCGATGCCGCAAATAACGAGCTAATCGTTCTCGATTCTTACTTTAAGAAGAAGTTTACTGTAACAAGCTTCGTTAACGATCAGGGTGTTCCCGACGGATTTACCAATCCTCAGGGCGTATTCGTTACCAAGGACAGGATATTTGTCTGCGATACCGATGCCAGCCGTATTGTTACTTTTGACCTTGACGGTCACTTCCTCTCGGTCATCCCTCAGCCCGAGTCAAACCTCTTTACCGAGGGCTCGGCTTACAAGCCGATCGCTCTTGCGGTTGACCAATACGACCGTCTCTACGTTGTATCCTCCACGACATATCAGGGTATTATCGTTATGACGGATGAGGGTGTATTTACAAGCTTTATCGGTGCTCAGAAGGTCGTTGCTAACCTCTGGCAGCTGATCTGGAGAAACTTCCAGACAGAAGAGCAGAGAGCTCTTACGGAATCATTCATTTCCACAGAGTTTAACAACATCGATATTACCGATGACGGTTTTATCTATGTTACAACCCAGTCTCTTGACGCGAGCAAGCAGCAGTCTGCTATCACAGGTCAGGATAAGTCCGGTGACTATGCTCCCGTTAAGATGCTCAATGCCTCCGGTGTTGAGATCATGAGACGTAACGGCTTCTATCCTCCCTCCGGTGAGGTTGATGTTTCTCAGCTCTCTACAGATACTATCACAGGTCCTTCCGTTATCACAGACGTTGCGGTCGGTCCCGAAAAGACCTGGTCTATTGTTGACCGTAAGCGTTCCAAGGTATTTACCTATGACTTTGACGGTAATCTCCTCTTTGCTTTCGGTGATTCCGGCATTATGCTCGGTAACATCTCCATTATTCAGTCTGTTTGCTATCAGGGTGACGTTATGATGATCCTTGACGGCGTTAACAATTCCATTACTACCTTTAAGAGAACCGAATACGGCGATGCTCTGATCCAGGCTCTGGCTTATCAGAACAACCGTCAGTATGATCTGGCGATAAATGCATGGACTGAGATCCTGAAGAGAAACAGTAACTTCGACACCGCTTATATCGGTATCGGTCAGTCTCTCTTCCGCCAGGGTGAATACTCCGAGGCTATCGAATATTACCAGTCTGCTTATGACACCGCTAACTATTCGGATGCTTACAAGGAGCTCCGCAAGGAATGGATATCCAAATATCTGTTCGTTCTCGTTGCTGCCGTTATACTTCTTATCGTACTTTGGTCCAAGTTTATGAAGTATGCCAAGAAGGTCAATTACAAGACCAGTATTACGGTCGGTAAGCGTACTTATAAGCAGGAGCTGCTCTATGCTTTCCATCTCATTTTCCATCCTTTCGACGGATTCTGGGATCTTAAGCATGAAAAGCGCGGTTCTGTTCGTGCAGGTATTACTATCATCGCCATCACGATTATTTCTTTCTACTATCAGGCTATAGGCCAGGGTTATATCATGAACCCTGAAGGTGAATATTCAACCATTCTCGTTCAGTTTGCGGCGGTGCTGGCTCCTCTCTTCCTTTGGGTTGTCGGCAACTGGTGTCTCACCACTCTCTTTGAGGGCGAAGGCAGCTTTAAGGACATCTTTATTGCTTGTTCTTACTCTCTCGCTCCCATTCCGCTTATGGTTATCCCTTCCACTATTATTTCGAACGTTATCACTGAGTCCGAAACTGCTATTGTGTCCCTTCTTGTTACTGTCGGTTACATTTTGCTCGGTCTCCTGATCTTCGTCGGTATGATGTTAACTCACGATTATTATCTTTCAAAGAACGTGCTGACTTCGCTCGGTA
>JAFTXK010000028.1 GCA_017461635.1 Clostridia bacterium
ATGAGCTCCTTGCGGAGCGTTACGGAAATAATGACACCGTTATTGCATGGCATATTTCAAACGAATTCGGAGGTGAATGTCACTGCGAGCTTTGTCAGGAAGCTTTCAGAGATTGGCTTCGAGAAAGGTACGGCACTATCGAAAAGCTGAATTATGCTTATTGGGCAAAATTCTGGAGCCATACCTATTCGGATTTTGATGAAGTACATTCACCTTCGCCTCTCGGAGAGAAGGATATGCACGGTCTTGTTATCGATTGGAAGCGTTTTGTTTCGGATCAGACCATAGATTTTATTAAGGCGGAGATCGCGGCATTGAGAAAGTATTCTGACAAACCCGCAACCGCTAACCTTATGGAATTTTTTGACGGAATTGATTACCGCAAGCTGGCTCCGCATATAGATTTTGTTTCTTGGGATGCCTATCCCCGATGGCACATGGATGATGCAAGCGATGAATATGCATATTTTGCTTTCAATCATGATTGCTTCCGTTCATATAAGGATAAGTCCTTCCTTCTTATGGAATGTACCCCAAGTCTTACCAACTGGCATGATTATAATAAGCTGAAGCGCCCCGGAGTAAACCGTCTTTCGGCTCTTCAGGCAATAGCTCACGGCTCGGATTCTGTGCTTTATTTCCAGTTCAGAAAGGGAAGGGGAAGCAGTGAAAAATTCCATGGCGCGGTGGTAGATCACTGCGGACATGAGAATAATCGTGTTTTTCGTGAGGTCAGCGAGCTCGGCAGAGCGCTTGAGGGGCTTGATGAGATAATCGGTACATATACCGAAAGTGAGGTTGCTATTCTTTATGAGGTGGATAACCGACATCTTATCAATATGTCTCAGGGCTTTGCAAGATGGGATAAGAAATATCGAGAGACCCTTATTGCGCATTACAAAATGTTCTGGGACAAGGGTATCAACGTAGATTCCCGCGGATATGAGGATGATTTTTCAAAATACAAGGTCATCATTGCACCCATGATGTATATGGTGACGGACGAGCTTATAGAAAAGATCGCTCAATTTGTTAAGGGCGGCGGTATTTTCGTAACCACTTATATGGCAGGCATGGCAAATGAAAACGATCTTTGTTATCTTGGAGGCTTTCCCGGCGGAAAGCTTAAGGAGGTATTCGGTCTCTGGAACGAGGAGATAGACACACTCTATCCCGAAGATTCAAATTCCGTAAGGATAGGAGATAAATCCTATAAGGCTGTTGATTATTGTGAAATTATCCATCCGAGCACTGCCGAGGTTCTCGGCGTCTACGAGGAAGATTTTTATGCAGGAACTGCCGCAGTTTGCCGCAATAATTACGGCAATGGACAGGCATATTATATAGCCTTCAGAGATACGGGCGACTATATACGCGAGCTCTATGACGGTATAATTGCGGATGCCGGCATCAAGGCCAGCCTTTGCGGCAGTCTTGGAGGGGGCGTTGTTTCACACAGCCGAACAGACGGTGAGACAGATTATGTTTTTGTCGGCAACTATTCAGGCAATCCATCCTATTTCATTGCCGATGCGGAATATACCGATATGGAGACAGGTGAAATGGTGATCGGCAGAAGAGAAATGAAGCCTTATGAGTCTGTAATTTTGAAAAAACACAAATGTGCAATTTGAGAATACTTTTTTCATATTGAAAAAACATTTTTGCCGTGTTATAATAGCACTGAATTTTTCGAAAGGTGATATGAATGGAACTGGGAATATATGCCGACTATGTCTGCCCGGATGCAGGTGAAAAGTCTCTGAAAGAGATAGCGGATACACTTAAATATTGTAATGACCTTGGATTTACTTCCCTCGCGTATCTTACTAATATAAAAAGAGAAGACTGGAAGGAAAGAGCGCTTCGTCTGCGTGAGATGCTTGATGAAAGAGGAATAGCGATTCGCGATGCTCATGCCCCGTTTAACCGATTTATACAGGATGCGGATGATGTTTACCGCGAATATCTCAGAAGGTCGATAGAGGCGGCAAGTATTCTTGGAGTAAAGCAGATGGTTTTCCATGGTGATACACATATTACCGCGGAAAATGAAGTATATGACAGCAAAGCGATACTTGAAGAGACTTATGATTTCTTTGCTCCTTTTGTAGAACAGGCAAAAAAACAACATGTCGGCTTCAATTTTGAGAATGTTTTTGAGGATCCGCTCCGCAAGAGAAGATATATTTTCACTGCGGATCTAAGTGAAGAGCTTATCGCGCTGATAGAGAAATATAATGATCCCAATGTGGGCTGCTGTTGGGATTTCGGTCATGCGCAGGTAGAGTACAGAGACAGAAACTTTGAGTGCTTTAAGCAGATATTTCCTTATATCAGAATGACACATGTTCATGAAAACTATTTTGTCCGTGATATGCATCTTCTTCCCCTTCTTTTTGATGAAATGAAATGGGAACCCTTCGTTCGCTATATGAAGGAAAATAATTATCAGGGCGATTTCACCTTTGAGTTTGTTTTCGGAAAAATGACCAAAGAAGTTATGCATGAATTTCTGGTGCTTGCCTCCATGGTCGGGAAGCATCTTTTGGCAATGTAAGGAGAAAGAGAAATGGAACTTGGAATAAATCTCGGCTTTTATCGCAGTGATAAGGGGGATATATCTCTTGAAGCTCTTCTTGAAGGCGCAAAATTCTGCAGAGAGCTTGGATTTACAGCTCTTGATTTTCTGACGAGCTATGACCGCGAGGACTGGGAGGAAAGGGCAAAGCGCTTCAGAGAAATGCTGGATGAAAACGGACTGAAGATACATCAGGGTCATGCTCCTTATAACCGTTATGGCAGATACGAATCGAAGGAGATTTTTGAGGAGCGCTTCCGCCGTTCCATAGAGATCGCTGGAATACTCGGAGCAAAGTATGTTGCGGTTCACGCAGATGAATACATAACTCCAAAGGGGATTCCGTATAACGGCGGCAGAATAAGACAGCTGATGTATGATTTTCTTGCCCCATATGTGGAGCATGCTATAAAGCTGGGTATCGGAATTGCCATTGAGAATCTTTTTGAAGGGCCCGAGGATCCTGTGCGTCACCGCTATACCTCAAAGATCGAGGAGCTTCTGTCTCTTATAGAGATGTTTGGTGACAAGGCTGTTAGCTGTTGCTGGGATTTCGGACATGCGAAATGCGCCTATCCTTATGGAAAGAATGAGGATTTTGAAGCTTTCAAGCAAGCGTTTAAGTATATTACCTGCACCCATGCCCATGACAATTATTACATCAGAGATATGCATCTTGTGCCGACACTTGGCTCTATCGATTGGGATTCTCATATCAAATATATGAAACAAAATGGATATAAAGGTAATTTTACGCTGGA
>JAFTXK010000029.1 GCA_017461635.1 Clostridia bacterium
CCTTCGCCGAGGCTCAGGATGACAATAAGGGATCGCCAACTTGGTTTCCTACTGTTAAGTTGACCGTGATTTAACGTAGGAAACATTGCGAATAGTACAGTACTGTCATCCTGAGCCTCGGTGAAGGATCTCATAAACTATTAGTTACTTTTCCGCGATAAATTATTGTTTGGTTATTTATTTTGAGTGTGTAGAGGTTGCCTATTGTTTATGTTTTTCATTTGTCCGCAATACAAAAGGCGGTCGCCGAAGCGACCGCCTTGATTTATTTATCAGTTATTAACGATGATGCGGGAGATAGTTGTTCCGTCGGAAACGAAGCTTACGTTCTTGCCGTAAAGCTCTGCAAGGTTGAGCGACTTAGCGCTGAACTCGCCGCTTGAGGAAACCTCAATCTCGGAAATGATCGCATCGGATGCAAGAGTGTAGGTGTTCTCGCCGATGGTAACTGTGTTACCTGCGTAACCTGTTACTTCACCGCTCTCGAGCGACTTTTCACTCTCGGTGATGTGTCCGCCCTCGTCAAGCATGTAAATAGTGCCGACGGAGAGGGAAGCACTTGCGGAGTAGAGGCTCTCGATCTTGCCGTTTGCAAAGTTATAAACTGTGTAAACAGTCATAGCACTGCCGTTCACCTGCTCGGTTGCAGTCTTTTCAAGTACTTTGACAAAGGAGGAGGAGTCAAGAGCACTTCCGAGAGAGCCGTCTGAGATGTAGAGATACTTAAGGGTTTCAACGCTGCCTGCGCTGTCCTTCATGACCGCAACGATCTTAGAACCGTCATTTACGGTAATGGTGGAAGCATAAGCACCTGTCTTGTAAAGGATGCCGGAAGCAGTTTTTACAACGATAATAGTATCATCATCTGTGATGAACTTGTTTACTGTCTCGCCGTTTGTAAGAGTGTAGTAAACATTGCCGTTCTTTGCGATGGTTGCGGAAGAAGCGCTGTCGATAACGGTCTTAAGCTCGCCGCTCTGCGCGAACTTTTCGTTATCAGCCGCAGTGAGGGTAAGGATGCCGTCCTCGTCAGCCTCATAGCGGTAAACGTCGCCATTTACAACGCTTGCATTTGTAACGTAAACATTGAGGTTTTTGCCGCCGATGTTAGCGGTCATGAAGTAGCAAACTCTATCGTTGTGAACAACGGGAGTTGCTGTGCTCATAGCGATAAGGTATGTGGAAGCATAAGCCTCTTCACCGCTTGCTGCGCTTGCATCGATAACCGAATTGCCGCGAACGATGATATCAAAGCTTTCGCCAATGCTCAGCTTAGCTGCAACATTTTCAGCAGTGAAATCTGTGCCTGCAACGCCGAGTGCATAGGTCTTGCCGCCGATAACAGCGGAGGTGGAAGAAATTCTTGTAACCTTAACATTCATGATCTTCTCAAGCTTCTCTTCGATAACGAGACGCTTAACCTCATTATTGAAGTAGTAGAGAACTCTGTCGCCGTCCTTAGCGCCGTCGCGGTTGATAAGACCGCCGGTAAGCTCGGACTCCTTATTGCTGCCTGCGATATTTATCTCGCCTGCGCTTGTGATATCAAGCTCTGCATGAGTAAGAGGCATGAGGATCGCACGGGAAGCGATCTCGGAGCCGCCGTCATAGATCATCTTCAGGCTGAAGAATCCGCCGAGCTCTGCAAGACCTGCATTTGTTGTTACCTGCGCAAGAGTTGCGTCCTCGTCATAGACGAAAACAAGAAGCTCATTTGCATTTGTTGCTGTGGAGTCGGAATATGTGTCAACAACATTGTATTTGACGCCGTCGATCTGTACAAAAGCATTGCCGCTGCCGACGGTGAAGGCGTTAACATCCTTAGCATAGCTTTCATTTGCCGCACCGAGTACGGACGCGATGCCGGTTCTTTCGTTGATATTGTAGAATACTCTGAAGCTCTCGCCAAGGTATTCGTTAACGTCACCTGTAATGCCGAGATCGCTTACCTTAACATAAGCCGCATCGATATCGCCGCCATCGTTAATGATATCGATCTCTGCATAGCCGTTTCTTACAACGGTCGTAGTTCCGGGAAGTGCAAAGCTGTTTGTAGCTGTGATGAAGGCTGTGCCGCTCTCATAGCCGTAAACATAGCGGAGAACGGTTGTCACCATGGGAACAGTAGCACCCGAAACGGTCTTTGTAACGATGTAATCAGCGGTAATGGCGTTATGGAGAATTGCCGCTGTCTGAGCTCTTGTCAGAGTCTGCTCGTAAGGAATGTTTTCAAGTCCTTCGCTGAGACCGAGACGGTTGCCTATGTCGATAAAGGACCAGGGATAACCTGCGTCGGTCTTGTCATTTGTCTGACCGAGGGCACGGGTGATCATAGCGATTGCATCCTGGTGAGTGATGCCGCCTGTGGGATTAAAGGTACTTGCGGAAGTACCGAGAATGTAGCCGCAGGCATATGCCCATGAGATCGCACCGTTGTAGGTGGGCTCATAGAGATCGCGGAAGGGGGATGTATTGACTCTGCCGGAGTTGTCCTTGCCTGTCATAAGGCGGTAGAGCAGAAGTGCCATCTGCTCGCGGGTCACCTTTTCGTTAGGAGAGAATTCTGTGTCGGTTGTACCTACTATAACGCCGATATCGGACAGCATATCGATCTGAGCCGCATAAGCGTTATCCGGAGCAACGTCACTGAAATCCTTAGCCGATGTGGTGATTACCGCAGACAGTGCGCCCGCACTTACCATAAGTATGGCGAGAAACACTGCAAGGGTTTTTCTGAGTTTTAGCATTGAAGCTCCTCCTGTTTTGGAATATTTTTTGCGTTTTCGGGGAGTGCACTTCGGCATTCCTTTGAGCGCATGAATAGGATAACATGAGCCGTGCGGAACATCAATACTTTTGTGCATACTGCAATGTTTCTGAAATTTTAAATCAGCAATAATATACAAAAAAACCGACCTGTGACAGTATTGCCAAAGGTCGGTTTTAAAAATATTATTATCAGTTGTTTTCTTCGAATTCAAGCTTTAACTGCTGTGCACTTGCCTTCTTATGGCGTTCAAGCAGACTGTTGATACGCTCGATGGGGCTGAGAAGCTTGCTGATGGTAGCATCATGATTGAGAGTGTCGATGATATATGCAACATATTTGCACATATTTACCTCGCAGTACCATTCTCTTGTGAGAAGCTCAGGGGTACGGTAAACGAGGTTTGTCGTGAAGATACCGTCAAAGAGCCCGTCCTCATAAGCCTTATCGAATTTTGCAAGACCGTCTGTAAAGAGACCGAAGGTTTCAAAGATAAAGATTCTCTTTGCGCCCTTTTCCTTGATCTGGAGCGCAACATCGATTATGGATTCTCCGGAGGAGATCATATCGTCAACGATAATGGCATCCTTGCCCGTGAGATCGTTTCCGAGATATTCATGAGCCTCGATGGGATTTCTGCCGTTAACGATGATGGAATAATTGCGGCGCTTATAGAACATACCGATATCAAGACCGAGGACAGAGGAATAATACATGCATCTGCCCATAGCACCTTCATCGGGAGAAATGATCATGAGATCATTCTTATCGATGGAGATATCGGGGAATTTTCTTACAAGGGCTTTTATCATCTGATATGTGGGATGGATATTTTCGAAGCCACAGAGGGGTATAGCATTCTGAACTCTGGGATCGTGAGCATCGAAGGTAAGAATATTGGTAACGCCGAGATTTTCGAGCTCCTTCAGAGCCATAGCGCAGTCGAGAGATTCTCTCGAGGAACGCTTATGCTGTCTGCCCTCATAGAGCATGGGCATGATAACCGAAACTCTTCTTGCCTTGCCCGCATTTGCGCTGATGATTCTCTTGAGATCAGCAAAATGATCATCGGGACTCATGGGAACTTCTTTGCCGTACATTTTGTATGTAACGCCGTAGTTAAAGGGGTCGCAAACGATGTAAACGTCATGTCCTCTCAGAGATTTTGAGATAGTACCTTTAGCCTCACCTGTGCCGAATCTGGGGCAATTCACGTCAACGATGAAAGAAACCTCATCGCTATGGCGTCTCCATTCCTTAAGATAGGCGTCGACCTGAGCAACGAACTGCTCACAGCCTTTCATGCCGATGACACTGAGATCTCCGTAAAGTGAATCCTTCATAAGTCCTCCGAATTTTCTTATATTTCGTTTTCCGTGGCGCACGAAAGAGACGCGTGCACCGTGTTATATATATTATAACACAAATTTTCGATTTTGCAAACACAAAAACAGATGATTTTCGACAAAAATAAGTTTTTCGGTGCTTTGCATAAAATAAGCACCGAAAAACTGTGACTTTTTCTAAATATTTACTCAATAGATATGAGCTTTATTATAAAAGCTTCAAATATCTTTCATAAGCTTCATCCCATGCGTCCTTATCGGAGGATGCGGGCTCGAAAATCTCCATATCAATGGAACGTGAGATAAGCTCTCTTGCTTCTGCCATATTTGTCAGCTCTCCTGCGGCGATCGCCTGCATGGAGATATTGCCGATAGCGGTGGCTTCAACAGGCCCTGCATAAACGGGCAGACCGCAGGCATCCGCTGTCAGCTTACAGAGGAGCTTATCCTGGCATCCTCCGCCGACAACATGGATCGCCGAGGGCTTTTCTGGCATGAAGCGGACAATTGATTCGACCGTATTTCTGTATTTCAGCGCAAGGCTGTCAAGGATACAGCGAACGGTTTCACCAACCGTTTCCGGAACAGGCTGACCCGTCTTCTTGCAGTATTCCGCAATGCGCCCGGGCATGTTTCCCGGAGGTGCGAAGAGCTTATCATCGGGATTGATGAAGCTCCTTCTCGGAGAGGCTTCGAGAGCCAGCTTGCCAAGATCGCCGAAGGAATATTCCTTACCTTCTCTTTTCCACTGACGGCGGGATTCCTGAATGAGCCAAAGCCCCATGATGTTCTTAAGATATCTGATGGTGTTTTCAGCACCGCCCTCGTTTGTAAATCCGAGACGGGAAGCCTCCTCTGTGATTATGGGAGAGGGAAGCTCCGTGCCCATCAGTGACCAAGTTCCGCTGCTTATGTAAATGAAGCTCTCAGCCTTAGTGGGAACGGCGAGAACCGCACTTGCGGTATCATGAGAGGCGATCTTGACAACCTTGGCGTCTGTCTTGCCTGTTTCCTCGATTACCTGAGGCAGAAGCGCGCCGAGAGTATGACCGGGATTCACGATATCGGTAAAGAGTGAATGAGGAATACCAAGCTTTTCGAAAAGCTCAGCCGCATATTTCTTTGTTCTTGCGTCAAGCACTGCGCCCGTGGAAGCAATGGTATATTCTGTAGCCATCTCGCCTGTAAGGAAATATCCAAGCAGGTCGGGGATGAAGAGCATTTTGTCTGCATAATCAAGCAGACCCTTATTATATCTCTGCTCGGCGGCAAGCTGATAGATGGTATTGAAATTCAGCGATTGAATACCTGTTTTTCCATAGATCTCGGAAAGAGGGCAGATATTATCAACATATTCCTCTATACCGTCTGTGCGCATGTCGCGGTAGTGGACGGGATTTGAGATAAGATTGCCGTTTCTATCAAGCAGACCGTAGTCAACTCCCCATGTGTCGATACCGATGGTGGCGATCTCATCTCCGTCAAGAACGCATTTGCGGATAGAGTTCTTGATCTCATGGAAGATGCGCAGGATATCCCAGCTGAATCTGCCGTTCTGCATGACAGGTTCATTGAGAAAACGGTGATTTTCCGTGATCTCCAGCTTTTCTCCGTTAAAGGAACCGATGATGCCTCTGCCGCTGGAAGCTCCGAGGTCGATTCCAAGCATTTTTAAGTTTTTCATTTTCATTCTCCTAATTATTTCAGTTCTACTACCGTAACGCCGAAGTCACCCTCGCCATATTCTGCGGTCTTATAAGCGGCAACTCGCCTGTCACCCTTAAGATAATTCCAAAGTGCCTTGCGGAGAGCACCCGTGCCTTTTCCGTGGATAAGGCGCACCGAATGGATCCCCGCAACAAGTGCTTCGTCAAGATATTTGTCAACTACGAACCAAGCTTCATCACCCATCATTCCGCGGAGATCGACCTCGCTTCTGAAATTGCGGCTGACGGTGAGCTTATAGTCGTTTACAGCCTTCTGCTTTTTCTCGGCATCGGTTATGGTAACAGTGCTTTCGATAAGCTGAAGGTCGGAAATTTTAGCCCTTGTTTTAAGAATTCCCGCTTGAATATTAAGTTGCTCCTTACCTTCGGGATCGTCAAGTATAAAGCCCTTTTTGTTTATGCTGACGATAAGGACCTCGTCACCCTTGCGGAGCGGACGGGGAAGCACATATTCTTCGTTTGTCCTTTCCTCAATTGGATCGAACTTGTCCTTATTTGCTTTAAGGTGCTCGCGTACATTTCTTCTTGCCGCATTCAGATGGTCTCCGAGGTTTTCGGCATCCTTCTGCTTCTTCAGCTTGGTCATCTCTTCAAGAATATAGTCGCTTGACGCCTTTGCACTGCGGATCATTGCTGCGGCTTTCTCTTTTGCCTTTTCGGTCTCATTTTCGCTCTCGCGGAGACGGCGGGAAATGACCTTTTCGGATTCCTCCTTGAATTTTTCATAGTCGGCACGCATTTGCTCTGTTTCCTCGCGTGCCTTCTCCATTTCAATTCTGCTGGCTTCAAGCTTTTCGATAACATCCTCAAAGCGTTTATTATCCGAGCTGACCTGTGCTTTTGCTCTGTCGAGAATACGGGCGGGAAGCCCCAGCTTCTCGGAGATGGCAAATGCATTGGATTTACCGGGAGTGCCGATTATCAGCTTATAGGTGGGTTTAAGAGTGCTGACATCAAATTCGCAGGACGCATTGCAGACGCCGGGGGTCTCAAGCGCGTATGCTTTAAGCTCCGCATAGTGAGTAGTTGAAGCGCAGAGCGCGCCCACAGAACGAACGTCCTCGATAACGGCGACGGCAAGTGCCGCACCCTCAATGGGGTCTGTACCTGCGCCGAGCTCATCAAAAAGAACGAGAGAACTCGGCGTCAGCCCGTCTATTATCGAAACGATATTTACCATATGAGAGCTAAAGGTCGAAAGCGACTGCTCAATGCTCTGCTTGTCGCCGATATCGGCGAGAATATTGTCAAAAACGCAGATGCTTGAAGGCTCTTCCGCGGGGATATGAAGCCCCGACTGTGCCATGAGCGCAAAAAGCCCCAGAGTTTTGAGGGTAACGGTTTTACCGCCCGTGTTCGGTCCCGTGATAACGAGAGTGTCGAAATCACCGCCGATGCGAACGTCAATGGGAACAACTCTTTCCTTTGGGATAAGAGGGTGCCTTGCTTTTGTGAGATTCATTGAGCGGTCACCAGAAAGCCTCGGTCTTATACCGCCCATCCTCTCGGAGAGGGAAGCGCAGGCAAAGATGAAGGCGAGCTCGGTGACATTCCTGTAATTGAGCATCAGATTGTAAGAGATCTTTGCGACCTCTCCCGAAAGCTCATAGAGGATGCGTTCGATCTCGTGCTGTTCCTTGGATTCGAGCTCACGGATCTCGTTATTTGCATCAACAACTGCAATCGGCTCGATAAAGAGCGTTGCACCGGAGGAAGAGGAATCATGAAGCAGACCCTTGATCTCGTTTTTGTGTTCTGCCTTTACAGGAACCACATATCTGCCGTTTCGCATTGTAACGATATTTTCCTGAAGATATTTTGAATGAGAACCGCCGATATATTTTTGCAGAGTTTCCTTTATACGGTTGTTGGCGGCACGCATCTTTCGGCGAATGTCCGCAAGGGCAGGGCTGGCTTCGTCTGCTATCATGTCCTCGGAGATGATAGTTTTCGATATTCTGTCCTCGATAGTTCTTGCAGGCATGAGACGCTCAAAAATATCGTCAAGAGAGGTCTCTTTTGTTTTATTATTGCGGATATAATCGAGAAGCATTCGGGATGAGCGGAGCAGAGAAGCAACATTCAGAAGCTCTTTTGGGTTCAGCACCGCTCCCTTTTCGGCGCGCTCGCATATGTCGCCAACATCGTGAATGTCACCGAAGGGCGGCATGCCCTTTATATCCATAAGCGACCGCGCATCGGTGGTATGCCTTTGACGGCGGAGAATATTATCCGCATCGTCAGATGGCTCAAGCTTCATGGCAAGAGCCTTTGCACCCTCTGTGAGAGCGCAGTCGGCAAGCATCTCGCGAACACGGTCAAATTCCAGTGTTCTCAGTGTTTTTTCTGTTATTTTCATGTTTTATCCTAAAATAATGATTTATAAAAATTCAATGTGTTGAAATCTCTTTCAAGATGATGGAGCAGGTATTTTTCGCAGGCATGGGAGAAATATCCGATCTCTTCCTTCTCCTTGAGCTCAAAGGAAAACATCCTTGATGGCGGTGAAAAAAGAGCATATCGCAGTGCCGCGAGAGTATTAGGGGTCATTCGGCAGTAGATGATCCTTTCAGCGAGATCGGGATGCTCGTACATCTCCTTCTGTGCCGCATTCAAGTGCTTTTCGGCACATTTTTCGCAGTAGATACAGCCGTTCATAACATCAAGCATACCGCTTTTCGGCGTCTTTTCAGAGCAGACGGCACAGCCCTCAAGATCGGGAATATAACCCGATATGCCCGCGGCTCTTATCTCGTAAACCCCCTTGATTATGGGAAGCGGATAAAGTCCTTTTGCGATAGCGTAAAAGGAATTCAGGGTCATGCGGAGCACGTCCACAGAGGAAACGCTCTCACCGGTTATATCACAAGCTATCTCGCATAGATATGCGGCAAGAGACATCCGCTCAATATCATCCGAAAGCCCGAAGAAGGGCTCTGTTATAGATGCGTCCTTTGCATAGCGGAATTCACCCTTTTTGTAAATCTCAAAATTGGCATATGTAAAGAGCTTGGTAGCCGATCCCAGCTTTGAGCGCGAAGAACGTGCACCTTTGGCAGAGACCGTTATTCTTCCCTCGCTTGGCGTGAGTAAGGTAAGTATTTTGTCGTGTTCTCCCACGGCAACCTCGCGCAGAACAAGCCCGTCCGTGCTGTAAACCATGCCCGTGCCTCCTTTGAATGTTGATTTTCCCCCTATTTATTCCTCGCCCGGCTTATATCCGAAATTGCTGACGGCGGCAACGCTGTCGCGCCAGTTTTCCTTTACCTTTACCCAAAGGTTTAGATAGACCTTTGTTCCGAGGATCCTTTCAAGATCCTGTCTTGCCCTTGTGCCGATCAGCTTCAGCGCATCGCCGTGCTTTCCGACGATGATACCCTTATGGGAAGCCTTTTCGCAGAAGATCTCGGCTCTGATCCTTAGAAGCTTGCCCTCTTCCTTGAATTCTTCAATGACAACAGCCGTTCCGTGGGGAACCTCCTTGTCAAGGGTGCGCAGTATCTTTTCGCGGATGATCTCAGCGGCAAGAACTCGCTCGGGCTGGTCTGTTGCAATATCGTCTGGGAAGAAGAAGGCATCTGTCTCGCCAAGGAACTTTTCACATTCGTCAAGAATAGCCTTTGTGCCGTCGCCTTTCTTTGCCGCCATGGGAACGAACGCGTCAAAATCGTGCAGTGCAGCATAGGTTTTAATGGTCTCCGCAACAGTCACGGCATCGGTAAGATCGGTCTTGTTGATTGCTATTATCGAGGGCGCGCCTGTATTTTTAATATACGCAATAACATTTTCTTCAACATTGGTTACGGGCTTTCCTGCTTCAACTACAAGTATCACAGCATCGCTGTCTCTCATAGAGCTGTTAGCCGCACCGACCATATAGTCGCCAAGCTTGTTCTTGGGAGAATGCATACCGGGCGTGTCAAGGAATACAAACTGGTTTTCGCCGACGGTATGTATGCCGATAATTCTGTTTCTCGTTGTCTGGGGCTTATTTGAAACTATAGCCACCTTCTCGCCGAGAATCGCGTTCATAAGTGTGGATTTGCCCACGTTAGGTCTGCCCACAATTGCAATAAATCCTGTCTTTTTCATGTCTGTCTCCTTAAAAACCAAGCTTATTCATAATGATTCTCTGACGGATGCGCATATCCTCGTCATCAGCTTCCGACTTTTCGTGGTCATAGCCGAGCAGATGCAGCATTGAATGAACGCAGAGGAAAGCGACCTCGCGCTCAAAGCTGTGCCCATATTCCTCGGACTGCTCTCTCGCCTTCTCGAGAGAGATAACTATGTCACCGAGCATTGTTTCAAGCTCTGAAGGCATAAATCCCTCTTCGTCTCCTTCAAAATCAAGAAGAGGGAAGGAGAGGACATCGGTGGGGCGGTCAACATTTCTGTATTGCTTGTTAAGGGCATGTATCTTTTCATTGTCAGTGAAGGTTATAGACACCTCTGTGATCTTGTCGTGACCTTCGTATTCAAGTGTTTCAAGCACCGCATGGCGCATGAGTATCTTAAGATCGTAGTTTACATTTTCCTTAGACTGCTGATTTTCAAAATATATTTTCAGTTCCATTTTTATTTACCTCATTTTTTAACTCTCAGGGAGCGTCCGTTTTTATTTTCCGCAGATCTTTCTGCCAATTTTCTTTCGTATTTGTCGTAAGCGAGGATTATCTTTTGAACCAATCGGTGGCGTACAACATCACGGTCGGTAAAGGTGTGAATGGCGATATCCTCAATGCCGCCGAGTATCTTCACAGCCTCGGCAAGTCCGCTCTTCTTTCCGAAGGGCAGGTCTGTCTGGGTAAGGTCTCCCGTGACCACTGCCTTTGAACCGAAGCCGAGACGGGTAAGAAACATCTTCATCTGTTCAGGAGTCGCGTTCTGTGCTTCATCGAGAATTATGAAGGAATCGTCAAGTGTGCGGCCTCTCATATAAGCCAGCGGCGCAACCTCGATAGTATTCTTTTCAAGGTGCTTTTGATAATTCTCAGCACCCATCATCTCATAGAGCGCATCGTAAAGGGGGCGCAGATAAGGGTCGATCTTGTTTTGAAGGTCTCCGGGAAGAAATCCCAGCTTTTCGCCTGCCTCAACTGCCGGGCGTGTTAGAATGATCCTGTTCACCTGCTTGTCCCTCAGCGCCTTGACAGCCATAGCCACCGCAAGAAAGGTCTTACCCGTTCCCGCAGGGCCTATGCCGAGAACGATGGTATTGTTTTTTATCGCGTCAACATATTGCTTCTGACCTATTGTCTTTGCCTTGATGGGTTTACCGCGTGTGGTGATGCAGATGCAGTCATCGCCGGGGGCGATCAGCTCGCTCTCCCTTCCGTCCTCGATCATGTCAAGAACATAATTCACCTGACTGTCGTTTATATCTGCCGAAGCATCTGCTATCCTCGCAAGATATTTTATCGCTTTCTCGGCGGCGATGACGGCGTCTGTGTCACCGTCGAGCATAATGCCGTCACCCTCGGCATCCGAGCGGCTGCCGATATCGATGCCGAGACGCTTTTCGATTAGTCTTACGTTCACATCATAGCTTCCGAAGATTTTTGATATCGTTTCCGCAGAAGTAAGTCTGATAAGTTTTTGCATATTTACTCCGATTTTTTATAGTTATTCCTCTCCCATGGGCATGCTGACCGCAATATTTTCGAGACAGACGATCTCACATTCGAGAAGAAACTCATTTTCGGTCATCTCTGTGCTGATGGTCTTTCGCAGAAGATCAGCCGAGGCGAGCTCGGTCTCGATAAGTCTCTCCAGCTCGAAAAATGCGAGCTCGGATGCCTGCTGGGCAGAGCGGATCGCATTGACGGTCTCATATTCCATGGTCATTTCGGAAAGGATGCTGACGGGCAGATCGGGCAGTCCGAAAAGGGAGAAAGAATTCTCTTCTTCTATTTTAACACAATTTGTACCCAAATTTCCATAGTTTCTGAAAATATTTATGTATTTTGAGAAAAATTTTACAGTTTTTTTTGTACAAACGGGCTCTGAGAGGACTTTTTTCTCAAATTTCAGAGGAATTTTTACGGAAAAGTGCCGATTTGTGATGGCGTAAACTCTGCCGAGAGCATGCTCGGTTCGGTATTCACCGTGGGTGCTTTCGGAAATTCCGCTGATAAGAAGCTCACCTTCGCGTACACTCTGCCCCTCGGTGACGGCGGAAGTGCCGCGCATCACCTCTATATATTCGATAATACCGTCTCGGCTTGCGACCATATTCGAATCGCCCGACATATCACCGCCGAATTCACCCTCGGCATTTATTTTTTCCCTTATCTGAACATATGCGACATTGCCCCGCATATTTATGCTCATCCAAGCTATCTTCTCAGAATTTATCAGCACCGAATTGGTTATGTCATCAACATCGTCAAGCCCTATCTCATATCCATTCCCGAAGCCTGCATTTGCGAGCTCGGCTTTTACCTCGGCGGCGGTAAGAGTGCTGTTTCCGCTGACCCTTATATCCCAAACGTATCTTCCCGAAAAGAAAAGAAGCGCGATTATTATGAGCGCACCTGCCATCAGACCGTAACGCTTTTTGTATTTCGCGAGAAGGACGGGCAGTCCGCCTTCTCTGATCTCAAAAGGTATTTCGTCCTCTCGGAGCAGCTTTGCCAGCTTCTTTGCCGCGTAAAGCGACATCCGAATAGTAATATTTCCTTCGGAAAATGCCATTTTTTCATAGGGCAGTCCTGTTTTTATGCAATAGGAGATAATATGCGGTGTGTTTTCTGCTCCCGAGGTTATCTTAGCCGAGCCCGTAAGAGCGTTTTTTAGTTTTACCAGCAGTGCCATGCCTAACCTCTTTTCTCATATGTAATGCTTTTGAAGATCCCCGCAAGAACTATCCTGCCTCCTCCGTAAGCGGGGCAATTAAGAGCGTCTCCTTCGAAAATAAGATCGAAATCCTTCATTTCCAGCCGTATCAGCTCGGGAGTAAAGACAGCTATCCTGCGGCAGCCGCATATGCTCGCTTCGTTTCTCCCCGTGATCTCAAGGGTACAGGAGCTGACGATCTCAGCGGGAAAATCGAATTTTTTATATAATTTTTCGCTTATAGAAAGCTGATCGCCGTGCTTTTTATCTTTATCTTTTTTTCGCATTGTACCTCCGTTCGGTGCGGTATAGTTCGTCTTACCGCAACATAAAATGAAGTGTTTTCGGAATATTCTATGCCGAAGGAGGTCTCGCTATGACGAAGAATAAGAAGGGAATATCCGCGCTGTTCTTTCTGATCTTGGCACTTTGTATTTTCGCGGTGCTTATAAGCGATGCGGATATCGCTATCGGATATATGAGGAAGGGGCTTTTGCTCTGCGCAAAGGTGGTAGTTCCTTCGCTTTTTCCCTTTATGGTTCTTTCAGGGCTTTTCGTTGAGCTTGGCTGTGCCGATCTACTTGCCCGTTTTCTGTCGCGCCCCATGCGCTTTCTCTTCGGCATCAGCGGTGCAGGCTCTGCGGCCCCCTTGATGGGGGCTCTCTGCGGATTTCCTATAGGAGCTTCTACGGCGCATAAGCTCCTTGACTGCGGCAGGATAAGCCGAGAGGAAATGACGAGACTTCTTACGTTTTCCAATATTCCCGGGTCTGCCTTTCTCATCAGTGCCGTCGGAAGCGCACTTTGGTCAAATCCGACCTTCGGAACTGTTCTTTATGTGATCCAGATCCTTGCGGCTGTTATCATCGGAGTTTTTCTGCGTCTCGTATTTCCGCTTAAAAAGAGCGAAAATATATCTGTCAAAAACGAACAGACAGATATCGGTATCAGGACTTTTTCGAAGGTGGTGTCGGAGTCCGCGATATCTATGCTGAATGTCTGTGCCTTGGTCTTGTTTTTTGCGTCCTTTGTGGGCGCGCTGGTGTCAATGCTTGAAGGCTTTGGAATAGAGCAGGGAACTGTTGCCGTGATCTACGGATTTTTTGAAATGTCGGGAGCTGTGGGCGAAGCGGCAAAGGTACTGCCGCGCGAGCTTGGGCTCGTGCTGACCGCGCTTATCTGCGGCTGGTCGGGGCTGTCGATACATTTTCAGGTCATATCCGTCTGCTCCTCCGATGGGGTTTCCTTTGTTCCCTATTTTTGCGCAAAAGCGGCGCAGGGAATACTTTCCGCCCTCGGAATGCTTTTCTATATAAAGGTCATAGATCCCTCACTGCCCTCGCTTTGCGTTCCCGCGCTCGCTTCTTCGGGCGCTGAAGAAGGAAGCACCGCACTTGCCATAGCGGCAAATGCGGTGCTGATGATCGGTGTTATTCTTTATTTTCTTCCTCGCCGTGCTCGTAAATCTTGCGGACATGGGACCTGCCGAACCAAATGAATATCCAACTGCAAATGAGAGGAATACATGCGCAGACTGACATGCATATCTTATAGTCGAGAAGCTCTCCGAGAAAACCGCATATAAGGCTGAAAACGCTTGAAGCGGCGGTTATCAGCATGGTCTCAAAAGCGTTTATTCTGGAACGGAATTCATCGGGAATATAGCTCTGCACCGCGGCTTGGCGCATGGTTGCGCTGTTGCTTCCGAGAAAGCCGCATACGGCACGGTTAAGGAGCATAAGGGGATATGGAAGCCAAAGCAGGATAACGTCCATAAAATCATAGAATTGATAGACGAAAAATACAAAGGGGAACTTCTTCTTTTTGTCTATCTTAATTCTGTATTGAACCGCGCTTCCGATAGAACGTCCTATAAATTCCGCCGCTGAAAAGAGAGAATAAAGGGCAGGTGAAAAGCCGGGAGCTGTGCGGAAGAATGCGATAAGGATAGGATAATTGCCGCTGGCGATACCGTTTGTTACAGCAACATATGAATAGATTCGCTGAAGTCCTCGCTCCTTTTTAAGATAAATGGCGGCGTCCTTTATATCCTTCCACCAGAGAGAAAGAGAATATTTTTTGCCATCAAGGCAGTTCTTTTCGTCAATGCTTATAAAGCTTTCGGTAAAGGACGCAAGTGCGCAGAAGCAGCCCTGCGCAATGAGTATCCATGCAATGCCGACCTTATCATAAAGAATAGCCGCAATAGGCGTGATAATGATATTCAGAACGGGATAAAGCATGGAGGAAACGGCATAGCCCTTCTGCTCAAAGCCCTTTGGGATGAGATTTGGATAAATGCTGTCGTAAGCCAATTGGTCAAAGGAATTGAGACAGGAGAGCAGAAGCGAAAAGCAGAGGTATCCAACATAGGTGAATTCGAAATTCAGCATGTAAATACCTGCGGCAGCAAAGAGAACGCCGTTTATCAGGTCGCCGAAAACGAGAAAAGGCTTGCGGGGAAGCCTATCCATCCAAGGTGCGGCAATTGCGGGCAGGAAAACATAGGGAATTACCTCAATGGCAATTACAACCGCCGCCGCAAGGGTGCTGCCGGTTTCGTCAAAAACTAAAAATGATAGAGCAAAGCTCCCTGCGATACCGCCGATGCATCCAAGCGTTGTTGCAAGGATCAGAAGTGAAAAATTTTTAGTCCAAAGTGTCTGTTTCATTGTTGTTTTTTGTAGAATAATATTTCATAAATAAATGTGTGGAATAATACGGTGTTTTATTCTGCTTCGATCTTTTTTTCGATCGCCCTCAGCAGATAGAATACCTTAGCATTAGCCAGCGCATCGTCATAAGCCCTGTGAGCCGAATCATTCTTGATCCCGAATGCAGAGCAAAGGGAAGTTAGGCTCAGGCTTTCGGGCATTGCTGTGCGCTTTTTCAGTCTTTTGGCATATGTAAGGGTGTCGAAAAGGGGATTTTTAAGATTGATACCGATCTCGGCGGCTTCTCGGCATATAAATTTGCTGTCAAATGAGACTATATTATGCCCGAGCAGGATATCCTCTCCGATAAAATCAAGAAAAGAGGGAAGCACCTCATCAATTTTCGGCGCATTCGAAAGCATGATGTTTGTTATTCCGGTTATCTCTTGGATAAGATAGGGAACGCTCTTTTTCGGGCGCACGAGAGAACTGAATTTTTCTGTTCCCTTGCCGCCTCTGACCCTTATTGCACCGATCTCTATTATTTCTTCGGTTCGGCTAAGTCCTGTGGTTTCAATATCGAAAACCACAAAATCATCAAAATTCGGATCGGTAATTACGGGCGGCGGTATTATATCGACCTTTTTTGGGGGATTTAAATAGCTTTTCACAGCGAATAATGCGCCCTTTCGCCGCCGATATACTTCGGGCGTGTACGCGCGCAAAGTATATTTGCTTCGCCGATCTTCTTTACCGAAAGACGGACAGGCACGGCAACGGCGCGAAGATGCATGCCGATCAGAGTACCTCCGATATCAAGCCCTGCGTGAGCCTTGATATTTTCAACTGCAGTAGGATTCTTAAAGGTCTTATAAGCCGTTGTGGCAAATGAACCGCCTGCCTTGGGGAAGGGAACGACGCATACGGGCTCAAGACCGTATTTTTCCGCACATTCGCTCTCAATGATAATGGCGCGGTTCAGATGCTCGCAGCACTGCGCCGCAAGATAAACGCCTTTCTTTTCGGTCTCGGCATAGATCGCCTCAAAAACTGCTTCCGCTGTCTCAAGACTTGAGCCCTTACCGATCTTCTCTCCGACTATCTCCGAGGAAGAGCATCCGATAACGAGAATATCTCCCCTCTTAAGCTCAGCCGCCTCAAGCAGCTCTTTTGCCGCTTTTGCGGCTTCTTCTTTGATTCTATCTAACATGATTATAAGCTCCTTTGAATTATATTATTTCTGACTGCATTTTACAGCATCAATGGCGAGAACTGCTAAAAGCGCCGGAAGCGCATCGGCAGGATCATTTACGTCTATGGTATAAGTGTCTGTCCAGTTGAAAAGCTCCTTTGAGACTGTTGCGACCGTTTTCGTTCCGTCATTTATTTCATAATCCCATTCAAAAAAGTCGCCGTCAACCGACCAGCCCATGAAATCCACAGAAAATGAAGGCTTGAAAAATGTAAATTCCTTAACTATCTCGCCCACATATTCTTCTCCTATGTAGATCTCAAATTTGGGCAGAAAGGTGAATATTCTTTCCTTCAGAGTGGCGATATGACTGCCGTTCTTGTCAAGGACATGAAGCTCGTGCCCCCAAGATAGCTGACCCTCAACCGTAAACATGGTCTCACCGCTCTCGTCATAAATATCATAGCTGTCAAACCAGGAAAAGAATCTCTGCTTGAATAATAATTTCATCATTTCACCTCAAAAGTGTTTTTCTAAATGAAATTATACAACAGAGCGGTGAAAAAGTCAATAAATTTCGGCTTTGTACTTGAAAAAATGAGTGATTTGTGATAAAATAATACGGAAAAGGCGGTGATTATGTGTTTTCAAAGAAAAAGGTTATTGATATGCTTTTTATATCCCTGCTTCTTTCGCTTGTAATAATCATCTCGTTTTTTAATTTGATATCCGAGGAGCAGAGCAATGAAAATTTTGCCGGAACCGTCCTTTATATCATAGTTTTTGCATCGGCGGCGGTAATTGCCTATGTTCTCGGAGAAAGAACTGTCTCTTTCTTTTCCTTCGGTTATTTTGTTATTATTTCACTTTGCTTTTGCTTTGGCTTTATCATGGAGCTGTTTGATCTTGATTTCGGCATGCTTTCTCTTGCCTGCTCGCTTTTGATCTCTCCGTTTTATGGCTTTATGTATATAACCGATCATTGGGTGGCTGTTTCCTTCATTGCGGCTTTGGTGCTTTGTGCGCTGTCCGCCGTTATATCTTTCTTTCCAAGAAAAGATCACTCCTTGGAGTGATTTTAATAAAAACGGTGAGTTCGAGACCTTCCTCACCTAAAACAAAACTAAAGGAGAAAAACAAATGAAACACAAAGGTATCCTCTATCTCACACAGGGCGCGATAATCGCGGCTCTGTATGTCGTACTCACACTGCTTGCAAACATGCTTGGACTTGCAAATTACGCGGTTCAGGTTCGTTTCTCGGAGGCTCTTACGGTATTGCCGATCTTTACCCCGGCGGCGATTCCCGGGCTGTTTATCGGCTGTCTTATCTCAAATCTGCTTTCGGGCTGTGTAATATGGGACGTGATCTTCGGAAGCATTGCAACCCTTCTCGGCGCGCTCGGAACATATCTGCTTCGCAGACATAAGCTGCCCGCTCTCCTTCCGCCGATCCTTGCCAACACCCTGATAATTCCCTTTGTTCTCGTCTATGCCTATGGAGCTGAGGGAGCTCTGCCGTTCTTCATGCTCACGGTCGGTCTCGGTGAGATTATATCCTGCGGAATTCTGGGTTATCTGCTTATCGGATTGATGAATACAAAAGGGAAGGGAATTAAGTGGAAATAGATCCCATAAGATAAAAATACGATTGCAAAAGGAGCTGTCTCACATTTTTGTGAGACAGCTCCTTAAAGCTTTTTGATACGATTTGGAATTATTCCTCAGCGGGAGCTTCCTCTGCAGCAGCTTCCTCAACGGGAGCTTCCTCAGCAGCATAATCCTCGGGCATAGCCTCCTCAGCAGCCTTTGCTTCTTCAAGCAGAGCGCGGATGGAAAGGCTTACCTTGCACTTTTCATAATCGATCTCTGTGATCTTGGCATCAACTACCTGACCGTTCTGAAGAACATCAGCGGGCTTAGCGATCTTTTCGAGAGCGATCTGAGAAATGTGAATAAGACCGTCAACGCCGTCTACGATCTCAGCAAATGCACCGAAGGGCATCATGTTAACGATCTTAACAGCCGCGATATCGCCAACCTGGTACTTATCTGTGAAGATCTTCCAGGGGTTTGTATCCTCAGTCTTATAACCGAGAGAGATTCTCTTCTTCTCAACATCGAGAGCCTTGATGTAAACATCAACCTCATCGCCGATGGAAACGACCTCTGCAGGAGACTTGATTCTCTTCCAGGAGAGCTCGGTTGTATGTATCATACCGTCAACACCGCCGAGATCAACGAACGCACCGTAGGTGGTCATGCTCTTAACTGTGCCTCTGTACTGCTTACCTTCCTCG
>JAFTXK010000030.1 GCA_017461635.1 Clostridia bacterium
AATCTATAAAAGTACCTATACCACAAAGACCACCTGTTAAAATATAAAGAATTGCAGTCCAAATTTTACCAGTGTAAAATCTATGTGCCCCAAAACATCCCAAAAACCAGCACAATAAAAATGCAACACATTTACTCCTCTGAACTGGTTGAATGATTTGAGGTTGCTGATTATTTTGATTACTCTCCATAAAACTACCTCCTAAAAAAATATTTATACTCAATTCTTAAATCATTAACTATATCAATATACATATTTCTGTCTCTATTCCAGTTCACAATTTGTCCATATATGCCCATTTATAAAAAAATATGTTAATTTTTAACTCAATACAAAGAACCCTTATAATATCCAAAATTTCGACTTAATACATAAAAACTACTATCCTTTAATTCCGAACTTTCATTATCTATAATATCTTCTATATTTATATTTGTTCTTCCTACTGTATCCATTACAATACTTTTATCTTCTATTTTTTGAAAATCACTACTTATTGTATTATTTATACCTAAACCATTTATAATACTTACACTCATACAAATAAAAAAAATTATTTTTTTCATTCTTTCAACTCCTATCATTTGACTTTTTTCTATAATTTAACATAAATAAAAAATCAAATCAATATATGTGAAAAAAGTTACTAAAAAAAGTGGTATTGTTTTTAACAATACCACTTTTGCTAAATTTTATTACTTTTTTAACTCATCATTGCTCCAAAAGTCTTTTCAACATATTCAAGCATCTTCTGATATGCCTGATACTCAGGAGAAGTTTCGTCATTACCCATTTCATTCTGATACCCAATCAAAGTAGCAATCATAAGGTAACGAACCTGACGCCCCTCACCTGTTACCTTATAATAAGGTGCTACTTTCTTAGGTTCATCAAACTGCTTTGCAGCAATATTCACAGCCTCATCAATAACAGGAGTAAACTGCTTATTAACACGAGCCATAAGAGAGTTTTCAACACGCTTAACTGTTTCCTCTACCCTCTTCTCAATTAAGCCCGAATCCACAACATCAGACTTAATCTGTTGTGCTACATCTTTTGAAATAACTCCAACCATAGCAGGACCACGCTTATCAATCATATATCGAGTGCATTGTTCTACAACTGCATCAAAAACTTCCTTATCATCAAATTCAAATACCATTTTCATTCTTATTACTCCTTTATATTTTAATATTTATCATACATAACATTAATACCAAATTCACCATTATTCCGCTTTTTTATATCCTGATGAAGATATTAAGTACCATCAATAACATTACCATTCTTATCGTAAATCAGATAATGATTATCAAAGTTACTATATACGCGCATAGGAATACTAAAAGAATATACACCCTCTAAACGAAACAGTTTATCAATAATGACACGATAAAGTTTACAGTATTTCAGAAAAGTTTTATACATATTCATCACTCCTTAATTAAAGAATACCAAATACAATATAAAATGTCAAGAAAAAATAAAATAAGTCTTGAAAAATCAAGACTTCTTCTTATCTTCTTCCAATTTCTTATCTACAGCTTTCATACCCTTTATACATAAGTATGAAACTAAAGCTACAATAATACTACCTGGAATAAAACCATTCTTTTTCATACTATCACTCCTTACCGGGAATTTTTTTAGGGGAAGTTATATTAGTTCATTGGTTATATCTCCTTTTCCGATTCGATCTTAGCATGGGTTCGTGTAAGGCTTCTTAAAATCATAGCTTTACATCCCTCCTTATTTCGAGCTGTCATTTTCGACTTCTCTTCTTTGCATCTTTATTATAACAAATCTTGTGTAAAATGTCAATAGTCTTTTTTGATTTTTCTTCAACTTTGTGAAACGTGCACAAAAATCATGCCGTTTTTTATACATTACCAACTAATGCTGAAAACTTTTTTTGCCGAAAAATGAAAAATTTTCACTATGGCTCTTGATTTAGGAAAAAAACTCTGTTATAATTAATATGTTGTGCGGCTGATCTCAGTCGTTTTTTTATGGAGGTGAAGCAACGCGTGGACTGCTTAAAGCTTTATATGGAGCCGGGTTACGAGAGCCGTTACTGGCTCAGAAATATCTGCGACGGCTTCTTCACCGAAGCCTCCGCCTCAAAAAAAGCGGTAAAGACACTGACCTCCCTCGAAAAAAACGGCGGCGGTGAACCTATTGCCATCATCGGCACTGAGACCGAATGGCTGGAGCATGCTGTCCACGATCTTTCCGCGGCAAATTACAGACCCGTCCTCATCAGCGCGGGCAGTGCTCCTGCAAAGAAAATGCTTTGCAGCAATATCTGCTTCGATCTTTACGAGGCTGTTTCGGACTGCATCCATTATCTTGTGGGTGCGGGACGGACAAGAATTGCGGCACTCGGTCTGCGAGATCTCGACTTCTGCGACAAGATCAAGCAAAAGGCTTTTGAAGAGATCACGGCTGAAATGGGACTTCGCGGCTGCGCCTGTGTTCCGCTTGACGATGCCCATATCGAGGATTTTGTTTCAAGGATCGATTCCTTTGTCGGTAAATATGATGCGGTCATCTGCTCAAATGACACACTGGCAGTATTCCTCACAAAGCGCATGAGCGAATGCGGATATGACGTTCCCCGTTCGCTTTACGTTATCGGTATGGGAAATTCCAGCATCGGCAGAAACATCTCGATTCCGCTGACATCCCTTCTTCTCGATTATTCAAAGCTTGGCAGACAGGCTGTGCGCTTATGCAAATATCTCTCGGCAAATCCGGGAATTTTCCGCACCACATCTTATGTAAAAACCGAGCTTGTTATCCGCGATTCCACAGATAATATCCCATTTTATCCCGCAGGGGATAAGCCCGATATCGGCAGCGGAGGCGATGAAGTTTACAAAAATCCCGAGCTTGCGGAAATCATTGAGATCGAATCCTTTCTCCAGGACTGCGATGACACAGACCGCGAGATAATCAAGATGATGATCCGAGGGCTTACCTATGATGAGATCGCTTCAAAGCTTTTTATTCATATCAGAACGCTTTCCTATAGGAAAACTAAGATGCTGAAAAGGCTTGGGGTCAAGACAAGAGAAGAATTCTGCGCGAAGATCAAGAGAATATAAAACAAATAAGGACGCAATATGCTGTCCTCTGTGAAAAATCCCTTCAAAATCAGTTTGAAACTGATTTTGAAGGGATTTTTTTAAGCCTTGATTATCTCAATTTTCACATTCAGATTTTTATTTTCCTTAGCAAAATAGGCTTCATAAATACCGTTTCTGTTGCCGCCCCTTATTTTGAGGTCGGCGATACTGCCATTTGTACTATAGCGGCATATCCAATCTTCATAGAATATTTCAAGGATGTTTTCCGTTGATCTTATCTCGGACGCTGTCTCGCCGTCAAAGCTGAAGGCGGGAAGCATGAAGGCAACTTCTCCATCACCGTAAACATCAATATTTACGCCGTTTTCATTCAGGGTGTATTTTGAGATCACCTCCGCCCCGTTATGACGGCAGATGATATCGGCAAAGGCAGAATTTTCATCTGCTTTATACTCCTTTATCTTATACTCCCAGTCTGTGGCAAAGCTCCATTCATCACCGCATTTGACCCCCGGACAGAGAGAAATATCAGCGGGATCATCAACATTTATCACATAATTCGGATGCTTCGGGCAGGGCACCGAAAGGCAGATGGCAGAAGGCGCGCCTATCTTATGAACTCTTCCAAGACCGGAGCAATCATAATGCGGATCGGCATTAACGTCGAATTCAAGATAATACCCACCGGCACGCAAAACGAGCTTGTGGAAATATTCGCTTGTTTCAAAGGTAAGCGGCGACATATCGGGCTCTCCGCAGGGTATACTCTCATCGCAGATAAGATAAGCGCAGTAAATATTTGAAGCCACCGTTATCATATATTTATCGAAATATGCATAGTCCTCACAGCCAAAATTTGTTTCTGTCGGAAAACGATTTTTAACATGGCGTATAGGATTCTTTGAAAGCCACAATTCCATGTTTTCCACAGCCATGGCTATCGCTGCCTTGCATTTTTTTGCAGTCTCAATATCCCCGTCCTCATAAAAGATATTTGCGGCAAATTCAAGGAATGTAGAAAGCATCGCTTCATTATGGATAAACTGGTTGCTTCTGCCGCCAAAGGCAAACTCACCGTTTACCGACTGAAAAGCAAGGGTAAGGGGAGTTACCTTTTTCATAAGGGCGCGAAGCTCCTCATAATATTTTCCTCTGTAGCCGAAATGAAGAAGCATAGCGGTGAGAGTTCTGGGAACAAGGTCATAAATAACCGGCTGGTAAGGAGATTCGTTTTTTTCGTAGTCATGATACTGACCGTTTTCATCAAAGCGGCGAAGCTGTGCCATAAGCTGAAATTCAACAAATTCCTCTGTATCGCAAAGACCGTTATATTTCCTCATCCATTCGCTGACAAGGGTAAAGAATGCCCAGTTTCGTATATCCTCATCGGCATTTTTAATGAATCTGGTATAGCACTTATCTCTGTCGATCTCAATGAAATGAGATTTCCACCAAACTATCTTCTCGATCTCAAAAGTTTTATGCTCTTCAAGGCACATAAGACAGCAAAGTATCTCACGGATGGTAAAATCATTTGCAGCCTTACAACGAGGCATATTTTTACAGCAAAAATCCATCATTTCCACAAAAAGAGAGCGAAGATCCTCTCTTCTTCCATGAGCGATAAGAATACCGATATTGGCGGTAAGACGTGCAAAGCCGTGTTCGGTAAGCCCCTCTGTCTTAACTCTGTTAAAATAGCTTATGATATGCTCATCGGTATAAGCCGACAGAGCTTTTTCCATAATATCTATGTATTTTTCTTTCATTATGCCATCGTCTCCAGCATTTTCAGCGTTACCTCATATTTTGTGGGCTCGCCTGATGCAAGAGCGCGGTATTCATTCAGCATATATTCGCTCATGCGGTAAAGCTCATCACTCATGCTTCCCGCAGAATGAGGGGTAAGAATAACATTGGGCAGAGTATAAAATTCGCTGTCATCCTCGGGAGGCTCGGGGAATGTTACATCAAGGAGCGCCGTTCTTGTAGGCTTCTCCTTCATGGCACGGATAAGATCGGCTTCGACCACCTGCGCGCCGCGTCCGGTATTGATAAAGGTCGTATAATCTCCCATAAGTGAAAAGAGCTTATAATCGAGCATTCCGACAGTCTGAGGATTATTGGCAAGATGGTTTGAAACTACCTGACACTGCGAGAATATCTCTTCAAGGCTCGCCATCTTAACGCCGAGCTTTTCAGCCTTCTCGGCAGAAAGGAAGGGATCAAAAACAAGAACCTCAAAGCGGTATGCTTTAAGCATTTCGGCAACGAGAGAGCCTATCATTCCCGCTCCGATAAGACCGACCTTTGCGCCATAATTTCCTCTGAAATGATGGGCAAATTTGCCAGATGCATCCCTGCCCTGTTCCTTAAAGAGCCTTGACGAGGTAAACACGCCCTTGCCCGAAAGAACGATCTCGGCAACGGTATATTCCGCAACGGGAACGGCATTTGCCGCCCATGCACTGAAAACTTTTATACCTTTATTAAGGAAGGGTCTGGCAAAATACTGAACCGAACCCGCACCATAGAAAACAGCCTTAAGTGAGGGCAGATATTCTGCTATTTGTTCCTCAGTGAGCTGGGGCATTCCCCATGTGGAAAATGCATATTCCGCATCTGCCATATCTGCCTTATTTGATTCAAGCTCGTCGCCTTTTACCACAAGTATCTCGGATACACCCGCTTCCTTTGCAAGCTCGGTCTTTATTTTCTCAGGGTAAACATTTCTGATATTTGACGGCTCGTTTGTTAAAAAAATGATTTTCATGATAGTTCTCTCCAATCTGTAATGACTTTCATTTTTCAGGCTCTGCAAATAGACTGCCTGTCGTTTTTCTGTATTCTGTTGGGGTCACACCGTATTCGTATTTAAATCGGCGCGAAAAATTGCTCATGTCGGGGAAGCCCGTCATTTCGCATATCTCCTTAATGGTATGCTCCGTGGTAACAAGGAGCTCTCTGGCATTTGCAAGGCGGCAGAGAAGTCTGTAATTTTTTACGCTGTAGCCCGTAACCTCCTTGAATATATGCGAAAGATAATATGTACTGATATGGAATGCCGCCGAAACATCGTCAAGGGAAAGCTCCTTATGAAGATCTGTCTCCAGCATCCTTCTTACCTCCTGAACTATTGCACTGCGTTCGGTGCTCTTATAGGGGAAGGAATCGGGAATATGTCTGAGAAGCTTGAGCAAAATGACACGCAATACCGCATCACAGGCATCGCCTATATTCTTATCCTCCTCTTTATATTCGCAAAGCAGCATTTCAAAAAGCATATTGAGTTCATCCGTTATCTGGGAAACATCGGCGACATTGGAAAATCCCGACGGTCGGTCGCAGAAGGGCGACATCAGCTTATCAGAATCAATTTTCCTCATTGCCTCCGTGGGAAGAAATGCCACCGAATATCTTTCATAATTATCGCTCTCCGAAACCAAAGAATGCTTCTCCAGATTGCTTATAAATATGACCGACGGACGGGTTATTACCCATTCCTTTGCGGAAACACGGAGCTTTACCCTTCCACGTTTGACATAAATGAGCCTATGCTCATTATCATGGCTGTGAGGCAGATATTTTCTTGCACCGACAGAATGACTTACACCTTTGATACAGGACATTTTAACCTCCATTTTATTACCGCAACGAAAATTAAAGCAGTTTTTACATAAAAAATCGCAATAATGATATAGACAAAAGCATAAAAAAACGTTAAAATAATATCGGTATTATTATACCGCAAAAAAAAACATTTGTCTACCCATTTAAAGAATTTTTTAAAGCAAAAATTACATATTTAAAGGGGAAAATGACAATGTTCAGAAAATGGCGCAGTGAAAACCGAATTTCGGATTCCAAATTTGAAAACAGAACCATCCCCAAAGCCTCTGATCGCGTTTTTGGGAACAATATTACAAAATAGAATCAGACGCAAGGCTATGCTTTCGAAAGCTCAAATTTAAGACAAAATGCGGCAAAAAAGCTGAATTCATTATAAAAATAAAGAAGGACAAAGGAAAAAATTATGAACATTAATGTACCCCAGAGCAAGGCAGATCTTGACCGTCTTTGCGAGGAAGCAAAGGTTACGATTCCCTATAGTGAGGACACCTCGGTTCTCGCAACACCCATTAAGGTAAAGAACAAGACCTTACATAACAGAATAGTTTATCAGGCAATGGAGGGCTGTGATGGCACAAAGGACGGTATTCCCGACGAGCTTACCCTTCGCCGCTACACAAGATTTGCCAAGGGCGCACCTGCTCTCATTTGGTTTGAAGCCACCGCCGTTATGCAGGAGGGACGAGCAAATCCCCGTCAGATGTATCTGAATGAAAAGACTGCAGATGCCTTTGCGCGCACGGTTGAAATGATAAAGGAGACCTCTGTAAAGGAAAACGGCTTTGAGCCCGTTGTCATTTGTCAGCTTACACATTCGGGCAGATACAGCAAGCCCGAGGGCGTTCCTGCTCCGAGGATCGCATATAATAATCCAATTTTTGAGGGTAACAATCCCATAGAGCAAAGTGCTATTCTTTCGGATGACGAGCTTGATAATATTTGTGAGGCTCTTATCGGCGGCGCGGTTCTTGCAGAAAAGGTCGGCTTTGACGGTGCGGATATCAAATGCTGTCACCGCTATCTGCTCTGCGAGCTTCTCTCGGCTTACAACCGCCCAGGACGCTACGGCGGCAGCTTCGAGAACAGAACAAGGCTCGTCCGCACAGCCGCCGAGGGAGCTGTTGCCGCATGTTCTGATGAATTTATCGTCACCTCCAGAATGAATATCTATGACGGATTTGAATATCCTTACGGCTTCGGCGTCCATGAGGGCGACGGCATCACTCCCCATTATGAGGAAGCAAAAGAGCTGGCGAAGGCTCTTGTAAAGATAGGTATGCCCATGCTTGATTTCACAATGGGCAACCCCTATTTCAATCCCAATGTAAACAGACCCTTTGTAGGCAGTCTTGATAAGTTTGGCGACCATCCCATGTTCGGAGTTGAGCGAATGCTGAAGGGCATAGGAGAAGTCAAAAAGGCTGTGCCGGATATCCCCGTTATCAGCTCGGGAATTTCATTCCTCGGTACTGAGGGCGCAAAGGTCAATGCGGCTTGCATCGAGGCGGGAATGTTTGATCTTGCGGGCTTTGGCAGACAGACACTTGCTTACCCCGACTGCGCTAAGGACATCACTATCGGCTCCGGTCTTGATAAAAAGAAGATTTGCATCGCCTGCGGAAAATGCTCAGAGGTCATGCGCGCCGGCGGCACTCCCGGATGCGTCATAAGAGACGGCGAGATATATGCAAAGCTATATAAAGAACTGGTACTTGGAAAGAAATAATTTTGATGAAAAATATAACTGTTGATAAACAATAATTTGTCGGTAAGACGAACGTAATAATTAAAAGTTTTGGTCAAGCTTTTTCAAAAGCTTGCGCGGCTCAAGCGCGCGTGCGCTTGCCGCCACCGCAGTGGCAGAACTTCCCAAGCGGCGCTTTCTTTTGCCAAGCTTTTCTTTGCGCCTGCTTCGTCAAAGAAAAGCGGGCTAAGGGTTAGAACGCTTTTAATTTAGAGTGATAAATATTAAGTATGCACCCGAACTGCGCTCTAACTAACATAAGCGCAAATCGTTTATCCGCTTTTCTTTGGTGCTGTAGGCGCAAAGAAAAGCTTGGCAAAAGAAAGCGCCGCAAAGAGCGTTTCGCTGTCTGCGGACAGCGACCGGCGATGTCGCCGGCTCCCACAAGCTTTTGAAAAAGCTTGACCAAAACTTTTAATTTTGCGTTCGTCCTCACACACCGCTAAATTATTGTTTATCCTTCCAATGCATCAACACACAGAAAAGAGGAAAAGGAAATGAAAACAGCAATCGTTACAGGTGCGGCAGGCGGTATCGGCTATGCCACAACAAAAAAATTCATTGAAGCAGGTTATCATGTAGTCGGGCTTCTCTACTCCACAGCTCCCGAGGCAGAGCCTGAAAATATCAAGGCAAAATTCGGCTGCTTCGGAGACAAATTCACCCCCGTTCTCGGTAAGCTGGACTGCGCCGAGGACAGAGAGAATCTTGTAAAGGAGGCTCTTAAAATCGGCGGCAGGATCGATGTTCTCGCCAACATTGCGGGCGTTGCACCCAGAGTTCGCGCCGACATTCTTGAAATGAGCCCCGAAAGCTATGATTTCGTTATGGGTATCAACCTTAAGGGTACTTTCTTCCTTACTCAGCTCGTTGCAAATCAGATGCTGAAGCAGGAAAAGATAGACGGAATAAGAGGTTATATCGTCAGCATTTCCTCTTCATCCGCTTATACAAGCTCAACAAACCGCGGTGAATACTGCATTTCAAAGGCAGGCGTTTCCATGATGACCATGCTCTTTGCCGATAAACTCGGCCCTGAGGGCATCCTCGTAAACGAGATCTGCGCCGGAATCATCGCAACAGAAATGACCGCAAAGGTCAAGGACAAATATGACGCTCTTATCGCAGGCGGACTTGTTCCCGAAGGCAGATGGGGAACTCCCGAGGATGTTGCAAAGGCCGTCTTTGCCCTCTCTGACGGAACTCTCGGCTATACAACAGGTCATTCCATCATCGTTGACGGCGGTATGCATATAAGAAGGCTGTAATAGTATTATGAAAGAAAGCACAATAACTTACAATAACAAAAAAATACGCATTATAACCGCTCCGGCGGCTGTTGTCGGCAGCGGTGCGGCAGGCTTTTGCGCCGCGCTCCGTCTCCATGAATACGGAGTTAAGGACGCGCTTCTGGTCACAGACGGAATGAAGCGCGGCACTTCGCGCAACACCGGCTCGGACAAGCAGACATATTACAAAATGAACATAAGCGGCAATGCCGCAGATTGCCCGGCTGAAATGGCAAAGGACTTTTTCTCGGGCGGCTGTGTTGACGGCGACAACGCCTATGCCGAAGCCGCGAATTCCCTGAAATGCTTCCTTAAGCTCTGCGAGCTTGGAGTTCCCTTCCCCACAAACCGCCTTGGAGAATATATCGGCTATCAGACCGACCATGACACAAGGGCAAGAGCCACCAGTGCAGGTCCTCTCACCTCAAAATTCATGACCGAGGCTCTGGAAGCGGCTGTTTTGAAGGAAAATATCGATATCCTTGACGGTTCACTTGTTGTTTCCATAATCAAAGCCGGCGAAAAGGTCTGCGGACTCCTCGCCCTTGACACAAGAAGCCTCGATAAAGAATTTATACTTATAAAGACCAATAATGTAGTTTGGGCAACGGGCGGTCCTGCGGGAATGTATGCGGATTCTGTATATCCCGTAAGTCAATGCGGCATGAGCGGCGCGGCTTTTGAGGCAGGAGCTGAGGGCAAGAACCTTACCGAGTGGCAGTACGGTCTTGCCTCCGTAAATCCTCGCTGGAATGTTTCGGGAACTTATATGCAGGTCATTCCGCGTTTCGTTTCGGTTGACAGCGAAGGCAAGGAATATGAATTTCTCGCCGAGCATTTCGGTTCTGATATAAAGAGAGCGCTCTCTCTTGTTTTCCGCAAGGGATATCAGTGGCCCTTTGACTGCAAAAAAGCTCTGACAGGCTCTTCACTTATTGACCTTCTTGTCTACCGCGAAAAGGTTCTCAGAGGCAGAAAGGTATATCTCGATTTCAGAAAGAATCCCTTTGGCATCGAAAGCTTTTCCGCTTCTATCCTCGATGATGAGGGACGGGATTATCTTGTAAGCGCGAAAGCAGATTTTGGCACACCAATTGAGCGTTTGCGCCATATGAACGATCCCGCATATCAGCTCTATCTCGAAAAAGGCGTTGACCTTGAAAAAGAAATGCTTGAAATTTCTCTTTCCGCACAGCACAATAACGGCGGCATTGATGTTGACCTTTGGTGGCAGACCTCAGTTCCGGGTCTCTTTGCCGCAGGCGAGGTTGCGGGAACTCACGGCATAGTCCGTCCCGGAGGAAGTGCGCTGAATGCAGGTCAGGTTGGCGGCACAAGAGCAGCGCAGTATATTGCAAGGCGCGGCGATTTCACCGAGCCGGGTGATGAAGAATTTCTCTCGGCTGCCGAAAAGCATATTGAGAAATTTTCCGAGCTCTGCGAAGCTATCACTTCAAAGGGAGAAAGCAATATCAGATCTTTGCGCGCAGAGATCACCGACCGCATGAGTATGTCGGGTGCAGCTATCAGAAATGCAGAAAAGATAAAGGTAACCCTCTCTTCGGCAAAGGAAACGCTTGTGAAATTCGGTGAGATCGCTTCGGCAGAGAAAAATGAACTTGCCGATGCACTCCGCCTCCGCGACACTCTTGCTTGTCAGGTAGTTTACCTTTCGTCGATGCTTGATTATATCGAAAAGGGCGGCAAATCACGAGGAAGCTCTCTTTACACATCTGAAAACGGAACAGCCCCCGAAGGGCTTGGCGATGTATTCGCCTTTGAGCTTGATGAAGATCTTATTGGCGACAGGGTTCAGACCGTAAAGCTTGATCCCGATACACTTGAAGTCATCTGCGGTGAGCGAAATGTGAGACCTCTCCCCGAAGGCGGCGGCTTCTTCGAAAATGAATGGAAGCGCTACCGTGAGGACGGAAATGTCTACTGATTGCAGAAATAACTGAAAAAGCGGAAAATTGCGTAATTTCCCATTGAAATTCGCAATTTTCCGCTTTCAATATGTGTTTTTATTCATGAATATTCGCCAGTTTTTGTCATTTTAGCCAAATGTGGAAAAGTCAACAAGTCAGTCTCCAAATTGTGCAAAAATGTGGAAAACTCTGTGGAAATTGTGTAAAACCCATTGAAATTAAGGTTTGTTTTTAGGGTTCTAAATTTTGCCCTGTGGAAAACTCGTCTTTTTTCTTGTCAAGCCATTTTCGAAAGAAAGCTGTTTTTCTACATTTTGCACAAATAGTCTTTAAAATTCAAATTTTCGAATGAAAAATCCATGTATATTAAACCAATAATAAACAATAATTTATTTAAAACAGTTGATGAGATCCTTCGCCGAGGCTCAGGATGACAGTACTGAGCTGATTATCATTTTTCTACAGAAAATAACAGTTAATTTTCCGGTAAAAAAACAAGTGAACATCCCTATCTTGTCATCCTGAGCCTTGGCGAAGGATCTCATGAATTGTTTGTTACTCTACTTCGCTAAATTATTGTTTGGCGTTAAATTTTCTGTTTTTAGATATTACCGATTGTTTATATCGTTACGCAGGCAAAAAACGGATGCGGTTGCATCCGTTTTTTGATTTATTTTCCGACGCAGAAATGGGCAAAGATATCCGACACTATATCCTCGGTAACTGCTCTGCCGTCGATCTCCGCAAGAGCTGACATGGCACATTCGATATCTGTGCCGCACAGATCCACGGTTATTCCCATTGCAAGGGCATCTGATGCCGAAGCAAGATGATCTGCAGCGCGCAGGATCGATGCATGCTGGCGGGCATTTGTAACCACCGCCTCCATGCGAAGGTCGATCTCTCCGCAATCAAAGAGCTTTTCCACAGCCTCGGTAAGCTTTTCAAATCCTTCACCTGTCTTTGCGGAAATGCGGACACAATTTACCGCGCTCTTCGAGATCTCATCTGCTGTTTCTTCTGAAAATTCCTTTGAATCGCATTTATTAAGCACTGCAATTACATCTCCTCTGCCCGAAAGCTCGCTCAGAAGTGCTCTATCGTCCTCGGAAAGAGGCGCGGAAAGATCAAAAACTGCCAAGATGAGCTCTGCGCTCTCCATTGCGGCGCGGCTTCTCTCAATACCGATATTTTCAACGGTATCCTCTGTTTCGCGCAGACCTGCTGTATCGCAGAGAAGAAGCGTAACCTTACCGAGAGCCGCCGTTTGCTCCAGAATATCACGCGTTGTACCCGGAATATCGGTGACGATAGCAGCATCTCTACCCACTATGCGGTTATAAAGTGAGCTTTTTCCCGCGTTGGTTCTGCCGCAGATAACGGTTTTAACACCTTCTCTGACGGCATGTCCTGTTTTATATGTTTTTTCAAGAGAGATCAGCCTTGCACGGACAATATTAGCCCGTTCACGCATCTCTTCCTCAGTAAGCGAGCTCAGATCTTCATCCGGAAAATCTATCTTTGCATAAACTCCCGCAAGGATCTCCCTGAGAGTATCGTATGCCAAACGTATCTCACGGGTAAGATTGCCGTCAAGACCGCTTCGGGATAGGAGAAGCTGACCGTTTGTTTTTGCTTCGAGAAGAGCTCCGAGATCCTCGGCTTGGCTAAGGCTCATTCTGCCTGAAACAAAGGCTCTTCGTGTAAATTCTCCTGCTTCCGCCTGTCGGCATCCCGCCGCAAGACATGCAGAAAGAACCCGCTCGGTAACGAGCATACCGCCATGACAGCAGATCTCTACTGTATCCTCGCCTGTAAATGATCTCGGTGCTCGGTAGACCACCGCAATTCCGTCGTCAAGGGCGGTAAGTTCTCCTTCTGCGCCTCGTTCTTTTATATCCCCGTAAACTGCCTTCGAATGTTCAGTTTCACAAAGCGAGCGTTCGTTTTTAGGGAAGAACACCTTTGAAGCATATTCTATTGAATTCTCGCCGCTGATCCTTATCATCGCAACGCCGCCTTTTCCTCTCGGAGTTGACACCGCCGCGATAGTATCAAATATTTTCATATAAGCTCCTCATTTTGCTTCCTTCAATACAAACATACGGAACGGACATGGCGTCCGTTCCGTACGGGTATCAGTCTTCAGACTTCTTGTCGTCGAGATAAATAACGATCTTACGGTTATTCTCGGAGCCGATGGAATTTGTTGAAACGCCTTCGATTCCCTGAATCTCGGAATGAATTATGCGTCTTTCATAGGGGTTCATGGGCTCGAGCATAACGCTCTTCTTATAACGAATAACCTTATTTGCCATGCGGCGTGCGAAGGTACGAAGTGTCTCTTCTCTCTTCGCGCGGTAATTCTCAATATCGATGGTGATCTTGCAATATTCCTTCTTCTCACCTTCAACCTTCTTGTTTGCGGCAAGATTTGCAAGATACTGGAGAGAATCGAGGGTGTCGCCGTGATGTCCGATAAGAACGCCTGCGCTCTCGCCGTCGATGCTGATAACGGTATCACCGTTGTCTCCGTCACGAACTGTAACAGATGCATCAAGCTTCATATCTGCAACCAGCTTTTCAACAAAAGCAATTGCCGCTGCCTTGCCGTAAACTGCCTCTTCATAGGAAGCAGATATCTTTGCGGGTGTTCCGCCGATACCGAGGAAGCCCCTCTTGGCTTCTTCAAGTACTGTATATTCAATAGCGTCCTTGCTCGGCGCTCCAAGCTCTGCTACCGCTTTTTCCAGTGCCTCTTCAAGAGTTTTGGCACTAACTGTAATTTCCTTTTTCACGATATAACTCCGTTGTTTAATAAATTATTTTTCTTCTGTGTTTTTGGAATCGTCCTTGGTCTCATTTTTGCGATCATCATCCTTCAGAGGAGCCGCTGAGATCTTGCCCTTCTGAGCCATCTCATCTGCCTTATTCTTTTCCTCTTCCGCAGCCGCTTCTGCCGCAGCCTTTGCCGCAAGTGCTCTTTCGCGAGTATCCTCAAAATCCTCGTCATCGATATGGTGGAGCGAACGGACATACTTTCCGCTAGCGCTTCCGCCCTTATTCTCGCCTGACTTCTTCTTCGGTGCCTTTGCATTCATCTCGCGCTCTGCTGCCTTATAATCTTCATCTGTAAAGACAGGCATGGGCATGAGCTTTGAAAGGGCAAACTGCTTAATAAAGGAGAGGATATTCTTCGCGATCCAGTAGATACCTACAGCACCCGGGAGCGTATATGCAAAATAGGTCGTCATAAGGGGCATGGTGATATCCATGACCGAATTGGAGCAACCCATATTTGCATCCTGCGTTGAGGGAGCCTGATAGGTGAATTTTCTCATAAGCTTTGTACTTGCAAACTGGAATACAAATACGAGCACGGGAACCAAAAGAAGCCAACTCCAGCCCTCCTGACTTGGGATAAGACCGAGATTGAAATCACCGAAAACATTGAAATTCGGCAGAGATTCAAGCGACGGTACTTTATCGGCAAAGCCTTCGACAGAGCTGAAGGCTTCAAGTCCAAGCTCCTTTATATAGGTAATAAAAGGAATAGTCTGGTTTGTTGAAAGATTCTCAAGTCCCTTAGCATTTTTGATAACATCCGCTATCGCAGTGATCTGCTCACTGCTGAAGCCGACAACAAATTTCAGCGGGTCGATAACGATGCTATACAGCGCCATGATTATGGGAAGCTGTATAAGCAGAGGCAGACAGCCGCTGGCAGGATTGAAATTTTCCTTCTGATAGAAATCGGTGATCTCCTGCTGCATCTTCTGTCTTGTAACTTGATCGTCGCGTCCCTTGTACTTATTGCGTATAGCCATTTCCTTGGGACGAAGCTTTGCTTGTCTTATTTGATTTTTCTGCTGTTTGATTCCGAATGGCAGGAAGACGATCTCAACTATTACGGCAAAAATGATAAGTGCCGCCATATAGCTTCCCGTCCATGATTCAAACCAACGTAATGCCTGTCCGATCCAGGTAAGAATCGTATCAATGAATCCTATTTTAATCACATCCTTCAGGATAATAATATCATTGCCCCCGTGGGTAAAATAATTTCGCTTTCCCGTTAATTTTTGCGGTTCTTTTTCTCGGGCACGCCATCATATCCTCCGGCGCAAAAGGGATTGCACCTGAGAACTCTCCATACCGTAAGAGCCAGCCCCACAAAAAAGCCTCTTTTCTGAAATGCCTCAATGGCATAGCTCGAGCAGGTCGGTGTAAACCTGCAGGTCGGGTTTCCTTTCAGCGGAGAAATATATTTTTGGTAAAA
Source organism: Clostridia bacterium (assembly GCA_017461635.1). GTDB lineage: Bacteria > Bacillota > Clostridia > Oscillospirales > CAG-272 > SIG710. The sequence goes on from JAFTXK010000030.1 coordinate 15,960, forward strand.
ACGCAGAAGCGCGATACAAATATATTTCATGAAGAAGCACCCTCTTTTTCGGTGAGCATTTCAAGACGCTTCAGCGCGTGTCTCAGCTCGCCCTCAACCTCATGGCTCTTGGCTTCCTTGCATCTTTCGCGCACTGCGAGAACTATGAGAAATCCTTTTTTCAGATCATATCTCTCATCACGTTCCACGGCTCGGTATGCTTCCCTTATTATGCGCTTTGCGCGGTTGCGCTCATGTGCTTTTCCGTATTTTTTCGAGACGGCAATACCAACTCTGTTAAGATACTTTTTTTCGGGATTTGCCAGCATCAGGCGCTTTGCCGCATAGTCTCGGAGAACATAGACGGCAATGCGCTTCCCCGCGCATTTTTTGCCCTTTGCATAAGCCTTTGAATATAGGTGGTGTTCTTTAATTGCAACATTCTTCATTTTTTATACCTCCCTTTTGGGGGTCGCTTCCGTCATTGTTATTTTAGTGATCTTTTGTTTATTTTTTGTTGAAGATTCTTTTATGCTTTGTAAAAAAACATTTATAATAATCAAAAACCCCGATCAACTTAAGGTGCGTATAAACAGCACTCGCATCAATCGGTGGTTTTATGATGGGTAGCAGAGAGAATCAGTATGTGAGTCTCTTTCTGCCCTTTGCACGTCTTCTCTTGAGTACGTTTCTGCCGTCAGCGGTCTTCATTCTCTTTCTGAAGCCATGCTCCTTTTTTCTCTGTCTCTTCTTAGGCTGGTAAGTTCTGAGCATTATCTGCACCTCCTTATAGTTTATCGGAAGCGTGTTGCTTTATGTTGCTTTTACGCTTTTACACAATGACACCCAATATTATATCCTGTTTACTCCCATTTGTCAAGAGATTTTTTCAAATTCACTCCGATTTCGTCCAAAAAAAGCAAAAACAGGACCGAAAATTGCCTTCCTTATGTAAAAAACGTTGACTATCGGGCAAAAAAATGTTATACTATGGTTGATCAAATTCGATTTTTAAAGTGTGAACAATGATTTATAATTCAACTGAATTCGGAGGGTACGGGATGCAGGTTATAAACGATGCGGATTTCAGAAAGCAACTGAAGAGCGGCATTATAGGAAGCTATCTTTTTTACGGTGACGAGGACTATCTTAAAGCTCATGCCGTTTCTCTTGCCGCAGCAGCAGTCTCTCCCGATCCTTCCTTTGCGCTTTTCAATATTTCAAAGATCGACATACTTGATTATGCCCCCGAAAAGCTTCTTGACGCACTGATCCAGCCGCCTATGATGGCTGAAAGAAAGCTGGTAACGCTTACGGGATTTGATTTCACCTCTCTTCGAAGCGGAGAGATCGACGCGCTCTGCGAGATCCTTGCACTGATAAAGGAATATGATTATACATCCGTTATCCTTTCGGTTGCCGCAGGCTGTATCGATGAAGGGTATTCCCCATCAAAGCCCTCGGCTATCATAAATAAGCTCTCGGAATATCTGATCCCCGTTCGTTTCGAAAAAAATACTCCTCAGAAGCTTTCGGCATGGGCTGTGCGTCATTTTGAGCATGGGGGGGTCAAGATCGGGGCTGAGGATCTGAATTTCTTCATTGATTATTGCGGCACTGGCATGTACAAGCTGGCAAATGAGATCGACAAGCTTTGCGCTTATGTTCTCTATGAGGGCAGAAGCGAGGTCACAAAAGAAGATATCCGAAATGTAAGCATTGCCGACACCGAATTTGACACCTTCGCCCTTGCAGGGGCAATAATGGAGGGCAGAAATGCCGATGCCCTTGCAGTTCTTGATTTTCTGCGCTTCAAGCGCACAGATCCGCTCATCATCTTCGGCGAAGTCTCTCGGACCTTCTGCGATCTGCTGATGATAAAGCGTCTTTCAGACGACGGAATGTCTCCCTTTGACATCGGTAAGGCAAAGATAATGAACGAGTACAGGGCGAAAATTTACGCACGCAGTGCGTCAAAAATACCTTATGAACGCCTATACAGAAAGATCGATCTCTGCACCGATGCGGACAGGCAGCTTAAGCTTTCGCCTCAGGGATATTCGGCAATCGAAATGCTGATATGTTCAGAATAAGATCTTATATGCAAAAAATGTCATATTCGGCAAAATCTATTGACTTTTCTTTATATTAGTATATAATTATTACATCTTATTTTGAAAGGAACAGGAAAATGAGACAGTATCTTATCCCTGAAAACGGAAATTTTTATAAAGCAAATCTTCATGTTCACACAACCGTCTCGGACGGCAGAATGACTCCTGAGGAAGTCAAGAAGATATACAAGGACAACGGTTATTCGGTCCTTGCCATCACCGATCATCAGATAATGCTTCCCCATCCCGAGCTTGATGATGAGGATTTTATCACCATCACTTCGGTTGAAGTCGCTAAGAACATGGGAGATTATAATTTTTTACCCTCAACACATTTTAATGTTTATGCGAAGGATCAGAAGGCTGAGGTCTTTCCCTTCTTCGATCCCGAGGGCTTTTGGCGCGCCATCAAACACACTATGGATTACCGCACGGAGACTATGATAAATTATGAAGCAAAGCACTTTGGCTACGGTCCTGAGGAGCTTAACAGAGTTATTGCCGAATGTAATAAGCAGGGATTTCTGGTTTGCTTCAACCACCCCAAGGGCTCTCTTCAGAATTACCGCGATTACGGCGGGCTTAAGGGTCTTTGGGGCATGGAATGTTACAACACCGGAGCGGCACAAGAGGGTTATGAAGACGATATGGATCCCATTGACGATCTTCTGACAGAAGGTCAGCGCAAGGTATTTCCCATCGCTTCCGACGATGCCCACGGCGAAGGAAGCTGTTGCGGCGGCTGGGTAATGATAAAGGCAGAGGCACTTGAATATTCCAAGATCATGGAGGCACTCGAGGTCGGTGATTTCTATGCCTCCACCGGCATTGAGATAAAAGAGCTTTATATTGATAACGGAATTCTTCATATTGAAACCGACGGTGTTGATGAGATCGTTCTGCACACACCCATTCGATACAGAAAAACGATAAACAGCAAGGACGGCGAGCCTATTACCGTCTGGGACTGCGACATAACCGATCTCATTGCCGATTGCAGAAAAAAATATGATACTTTGGCAAAGGATACATATTTCCGTCTTGATCTTCGTACCAAGGACGGTAAGCGAGCCCATACACGCGCTTTCTTTTTGGATCAGATCAAGGATTAAAATATATAAAATACGCTAAAGTGAATTTCGAATATTAAGCAATAGGTAATCTTCAAAAGCTAAAAATGGACCGGTAAACAATAATTTAGCGAATAGTTAGTTAATACCCTATGAGATCCTTCGCCGAGGCTCAGGATGACAATAAGGGATCGCCAACTTGGTTTCCTACTGTTAAGTTGACCGTGATTTAACGTAGGAAACATTG
>JAFTXK010000031.1 GCA_017461635.1 Clostridia bacterium
ATGATATTTCCGTTTTCATCCTCTTCTATCACCATCGTTCCGTCCGTGCCGTGGAGAAATTCCTCAAAAGCCTCTTCACAGCCGTCAACTCCGACAATGGCATTCATCTTGTAGCCCTTTTCGCTGTAATATTCAAGATCCTTAGCATGGATCGGACCGACCCTGCCGAGAATGTGGGAAGCATAGCCGGGATATTCGTATTTTCTCGTGACCTTCTCTGTAAAGGTCACTCCGCGCATCTCGCTTTCCTTCATATTTGTAATAAGCGTCAGATCAACATCTTCAGCGAAAACGTAGGGCTCGGCGGTGCTGAATTGAGCAAAAGCCATGTCAAATCTCACCCTCATCAGCTCTGTGATCTCGTCATTTGTGTAAAGCGGAAGACCATCCTCGCCCAAAGCGTCGAGATCATATTTTTCCAAAAGCCTTTGAGCCAGCTCCTCCGCCGTGTTCTCTGTGGGGTTGCCGTCCTCGTCCTTATCAAAGCCGAGGTTCTTGATAGCTTTGTCGAATTTTGTCTTATAGCTCTCATTCGACATTAGATTCGGATCATAAATAAGATTCGGGTAGCTACCCAGCAGAGGAAAATTACTTTCCGTCCGCTTATCGGTATTTCCCGTTTTCTCCAAAGCCTCGATAACTCCGAGGATCACCGCATTTGAAGCCGTCGGGGTCTTCGAGAGAGAGCCGTAGTCAAAATCGAGATTGTATGTATAAACATTTGTAACCAGAGCCTTGCCGTTTCGGTCAAAGATCTCACCGCGTTGAGCCTGAATGGTCACAGTACGCGAGTAGGTCTTTTGAACCGAAGAGGTATATTGACTTCTGTTCACAAGCTGAATGTTAGCGAGCTTAGTGATATAAAAGACAGTAACAACGGAGAAAAGTACGGCTATAAAAATGAGTCTGACAGTGAAGGAAATGCCTTTTTGGTTCTTTGCTTTTTTCTTCTGCATAGCTGACTTTTCGATCCTTTCTGTAATATAATAAAGCTATCCTTCCATTTCTCTGTTGTTAAAGAAACGAGACCAGATAAGCTTGGTAAGGAAATATACGGGCACTCCCATAAGAAGAGAGGCGAAAAACTGAGGCAAGAGCAGCCTCGAAAAAATATCCGAAATATCAAAATGAACCGCTCCCGCAGCAAAATAAGCACCGATCACAGAGGCAAGCCCCGAAATGATGAGTGAAAAAACAGTTCCAACGACCCAGGACATAAAATCACGGCGCAGAACAGAATAAGCCAGAAGCGCGATGATGCATCCGCAGATCATATAAACGATAGGCGAAAGCGAAAGCCCAACGCCGCCGAGGGCATCCGCAATGTAGCCGCCCATAATACCGGCAATAGTACCCATTCGCTCCCTGTCATAGATGGCTATGACGATAACTGCAGGGAGAACGAGATCGGGAACAGCCCCGAAAGGACGGAAAACCGAGAAAAAGGACGTTTGAAATACAGCAAGAAAGAAAAGCCAAATGCCCCAGACGATGCTCTTTTTAAAAAGAGTTTGCCAGGAGATAGGGGAGAGCTGATTATTCATTCGCGGCATCCTCCTCGCTTACGGTATAAGCATTGAAGCTCTTTATTATCATAACGCTTCTGAGATCGGTAAGATCAGCTGCGCTCTTAAGGGATGCAACGAGAGTTCTGCTGAATTCATCGGGGATAAGCTCAGTGACCGTGCCGATCACAAGACCGCGCGGATAAAGACTTCCGATGCCGCTTGAAAGAATGACATCTCCAACCTTAATATCGGCATCGGGAGGCAGGTAGGACATTTGGCAGATGCCGTCATCCTTTAATTCATAAATACCTTCAACCAGCCCAAGCTCGCCCGAACGCTCAACAAAAGCGCCCACCGAGGAAGCGGTTTCAAGGATCGTGACCACCTTGCACCAGTTAGCACCGACCTCGCTGACATATCCGACAATACCTTTCTCTGTAACAACAGGCATGTTTGGCTCAATATCATGCATCGAGCCGCGGTTCAAAGTAAATATCGTCATATAGTTGCCGGATTCGCGGCCTATGACCCTTGCCGCCTCAAATTCGTAGTCAATGTGCTCGCGCTTGAGACCGAGATAGCCGTAAAGCCAGCGGTTCTCCTCCTCGGTAGCCTCTGCCGCCTCAAGACGGGATTCCAGCTCTGCAATCTTGTCCTTAAGTATTCTGTTTTCTGCGTTTATCGCGTCAAATTCTCTGAAATAACTGACGAAGCCGTCAATTCCCTCGGCGACCTCGGTGAAGGCATAGCGAAAAGGCGTAGCCGCCGTACCAAGGGCACTGCGGACATAATTTCCCAGCCCCATTACGGAAAGTACGCTTGGCACAGTTACCAGCACAATGGCGCAGAGAAGCGCGGCTATGAAAAAACGTGATTTAAAAAACTTCGACATAGCGATCCTTTCGGAATTTATTTGGAGCGTGAAAGAACAACATTTCTGATAATGCGCGGATCCTCAATGCCCTTGCCGATGCCGAGTGCAACGCAGTCAAGAGGCCTGTCCGCAACAGTGACCTTAAGCCCTGTTCTCTCGGTAATGAGAGCGGGAAGACCGCGGAGAAGAGCACCGCCGCCCGCCAGCATTATTCCCGAATCGAAGATATCGGCGGAAAGCTCGGGAGGAGTGGTTTCAAGGGTGGTCTTTATGCAGTCAATAATGCGGTCGATCTGCTCGCCAGTAGCCTCGCGCATGTCGCCGGAGGTTATATGTAGAGTAGTGGGCAGACCTGTTTTCATGTTTCTGCCTCTTACGTCCATTTCGGCGTTGTCGGCAGACCAGTGAACCGAACCGATGCGCTTTTTCAGCTCCTCGGCAGTAGCCATACCGATAGTGACATTGAAGCGGCGTCTTACATACTGAACTATAGCATCGTCCAGCTCATCTCCCGCAACTCTGAGGGAGCGGGAAACAACGATACCGTCAAGGCTGATAACAGCCACCTCCGTCGTACCGCCTCCGATATCGACTATCATGCTTCCTCTCGGACTGCCGATGCGCAGACCCGAGCCGATAGCGGCAGCCATAGGCTCTTCAACGAGATCCACAGAGCGCGACATGGCATCGTAAGCCGCATCCTCAAAAGCCTTTTTCTCAACCTCGGTAACGCCGTAAGGAATACAGATTATAACATTGGGGCGGTTAAAGAATCCGCCGGTATTTATCTTGCGGAAAAATTGATGAAGCATCTCCGCGGTCACATCAAAGTCGGCGATAACACCGCCCTTAAGAGGACGGAACGCGGCAATTGTACCGGGGGTCTTACCCAGCATCTTCTTTGCATCCGAGCCAACGGAGACCACCTTGCCCGTAATGCTGTTTTTTGCAACGACCGAGGGCTCGCGGAGAATTATACCCTTGCCCTTCATGTAAAAGAGGGTATTCGCCGTGCCAAGGTCTATTCCGATTTGCTTGTTCATATATTAGTCGTTCCTTTCCTGTGTCGGGCAGGCATCTCCTGCCGAAACTTCACAATTTTATTTCAAATATTCCGAAAGCTTAATTCCAAAAACTCTTCCCAGCAGCTTTCTCAGACAGGCAACGGGCAGACCCACAACATTGAAATAACACCCGTCAATGCCCTCGACCCACATAGAAGCATATCCCTGAATAGCATAAGCCCCTGCCTTGTCGTCGGGCTCGCCGCTCCCGGCGTACCATTTTATTTCCTTTTCCGTCATAGGAGCAAACTTTACAAAGGTCTCTTCGGCAGCCGAAGCACTGCTTCCGTTAAAAATCACGGTTATACCGCTCAAAACCGAATGAGTACTCCCTTCAAGCATATGGAGCATGCGCTCGGCATCGGTAGTATCGGCAGGCTTTCCAAGTATCTCCCCGCATGCACTTACAACGGTATCCGCGGCAATGATGACAGTATCGCTGAGATCTCTGCCCTCGCTTTCAAGCTGAGCCTTTACAGCCGCCGCCTTGCGAGCCGAAAGCATCATCACCACATCGGCGGGTGCAGTTCCCTCATCATAGCTTTCGTCCGCCTCGCTTGTAACGGTCTCAAATTCAAGACCGAGATTGCCGAGGATCTCCTTGCGCCTCGGCGATTTAGAAGCCAAAATAAATTTCATTATTCTCCTAAGTTTCAAGAAGTTCTTTTATTTTTTTTGCTACTTCATAAGCAAGTTTAACAGGAACTGCATTACCTATCATTTTATAAGCATCAGCAACATCTGTATATATAAATTCAAATGAATCTGGAAATGTTTGAATTCTTGCACATTCACGAACACTCAATCTTCGGTATAAATGCTCTTTGCCTTTAACAAATTCACGTTTGTTTTTTTCAACAAAAACCATCTTAGGAGCTTGTGGGTGTATAGGAGCATGACGTCCGCCGGCTTGTATTGTGAAAGAGGGCTCGTCCCATGAACGAACTCGATTTCTTGACATGTAGATGGTCGAAAAACTACCTGTCAAGTATTCGTGATTTAAAAAATTACAATTGATCCCGTTTGTTTTATTGCTGTTTTGCGCAGGGATAGCATTATCTTTTAAATCCCAAATAGCATCTCTTA
>JAFTXK010000002.1 GCA_017461635.1 Clostridia bacterium
ATGATCTTTTCATAGGATCTGCCGCTGCCGCCTATCTCATAGTTACCAACGGTATACCAATCTATACCCACCATATCAACATATTCGTCTCCGGGATAGCTATAGAGAACATCGTTTGCGGGATTTGCTCCGTTTGAATTATTGGGGCTGTATTCCCAAAGAAGATTATCAAGACCGCGCTCTGTGAAATAGTTATAAATATATTTCCAAAGATCCGGGATCGCGTTCTTGACAACGCCGTATTCCTCGCCCTGAATGGGGCTGAACCAGAACCAGCCTCCGTTCATCTCATGGAGAGGTCTCCAGATCACAGGAACGCCGTTATCCCGAAGTGCCGAGAGGAAATCCGCATCAAGCGTAAGCTCGCGCTTAAAGGGCTTGTTGATCTCCGTACCCTCGGTGACAAGATCCTTCCAAGCGTCCGCGCCGCCAATATGGCCTCTGTCCTGATTGCCTGCAGCCGCGCTTCTCTCGTAATCCTTGTGAGGATTTGTGAAATGACAGCCGAAGGTGATGATACCGCCCTGCGCTACATAATCGACTATTTCGCAGACACAGCGGCTCAGCAGATGTCTTTCGTTATCGGGAAGCGTAGGAAGCTTCAGACCGCACCTGCCAAGATCCATACCCATAATAGCAGGATATGTACCGCTCGCATCGAAATACTTTCGCAGCATACTGGAGGGCATACTGCGGCTGTTATCTACCTCATCGCCAACGATAAGGAGATCAGGCGTCTCATAAACATATTCGAGAACCTTCATAAGCTCTTCCTTTGTATAGAGCTTGGGGGTATCGCAGAGGTCAAATTCTTCGCTCTCGGTGAGATCGATCTCGTCTCCATCTGCTTCTATAGCCTTCTCGAGATATTTTTCAATAATAATGGGAAGAGAATGGTAAGAGCCGCGGAAAATGATATTTCCTCTCTCGATCTTAACGCTTCCCTTTGAATACATCATCTCTGTTGCATCAAACATTACATTCGCACCGAAAAGAGCCTCGCTTTCGGAAAGCTCAATATAAATGCCTGTCATTTTTGCCACCGTACGGCAGAAATGGAGAGCCCATTCCCTGTTTGCACCGTTGGCAACTGCCTTAAAGCTTTTCAGCTCCGTTCCTGCAATCAAAATTTTCTTTTCTGTCATTTAGTTTTCCTCCGATTATGATATATTATTATATATGTTCCTTTTTACGGTTTATCCCCCAACCTTAAAGCCGGTCGCTTTCTCAAATAGCGCGGGCATCTCGGAAAGGTCTATTACCATCTCGGACTGCATTATTTCATCGCCTCCGGGAAGATATGCAAGAGTATGCTTATGAGTATAGGTTGCAAAGAAGCCGATCTTATAGCCCTCGGCATACATTGCTTCAACTGTTGTTCTGAAAAAGTCATAAGCATTATATAGGTTATCCTGATCCTTGATATTTTCAGCCATAAGTGAATCGGAAATGCCGATCTCCGCAAGATTTGCGATCTTGCCGGTTTCCATAAGCTTTTCATAGGGCTTATGACCCTCCATGATCTCGGAACTGCCGTCGGTATACCAGTCGCATCCCACGATATCGCAGTATTCATCTCCGGGATAGTAATTCATAGCCGAGCTCGAGGTGCTGGGAGAGAAATGCCAGATAAGGTTGTCAAGTCCCCAATCGTTTGTGAAATAATCATAGATATATTTCCAGAAATCAACATAGTATTTTCCGTCAAGCTTGGCAGAACCATCCTCGGGCGTCCACCAGAACCATCCGCCGTCCATCTCATGCATGGGTCTCCAGATTATGGGAACTCCTGCATCGTCATAAGCCTTCAGCACCTTGGCAACACGCTCGAGCTCGAACATCATGTTGTTATTCAACTCCGTGCCGGGTGTTATAAGGTCAACCCAATCCTTAGCTCCGTTAAGAGTCCCTCTGTCGGATTGCCATTCTTTGGTTTGAGTAAGCGAAGGATTGCGGAAATGGCTGGCAATTGTTACGATACCGCCCTGCGCCGCATAATCTATGGATTCGCAAACTATCTGACTGATGCTTCCCCATTCGTGATCCTCAAGAAAGGCAAGAAGCGCGCCGCATCTGCCAAGATCAAGACCCATGATAGAGGGATATGTACCCGTTCCCGTGCGGTAACCGCCGCTTTCAATATCACCGTTCATATAACGGTCAAGGAAGACACCGGGAACCTCTCGGTTGCCGCCAACCTCATCGCCAACGATGAGAACATCATTATTATCATAGGAATACTGCAAAACAGCCATAAGATCTTCCCTTGAATAAACCGTCGGGAGATCGCCGCTGTCAAGCTCCGTGTTCTCTGTAATATCAACTTCCTTCACATCTCCCGAAAGCAGGGTATCAAAGAAATAATCCATAACATAATCGATGGAGTGGTATGAACCGTAAAGGATAAGATTTCCGTCCTCAACCTTAATGGCTCCCTTGGTATAATTCAGCTCGGAGGTATCCACCATTATATAATTAGATCCTTTTGAAATATCCTGAACCAGTTCAAGGCGGACACCTGTCTTTTCTCCGAGACGGTCACGGGCTTCCTCTGTAAATTCACTGTTCTTCTTTGCGGTCTCACTGCCAATGTTTTTGATATAATAGAACTTATATTCCGAAAGCGCCTTGCCGTTTATGGTAAGCTTTTCAACAGGATAGTCTTTAAGTACAGAATGTCCTGAGCCTGTGGGAGCATAGACCTTGCCGTTTTGAATAAAGTTACTGATAAATACGCTGACAGCTTCCAGGGTAGCTTCGGGCGTACCGCCAACGATGACGATGTGATTTCCATCCATTTTGATCATGTAGTCATAATCTCCGCCAAGGACTTCCATTGCCATCTTACCGGCATTTCTGCCCGTTTCACCTATAATGATCTCATAAGAGCCCGATCCGCCCCAGTCGGTTCCTACCTTCAGCTCCGCGCCTGTATTTTTCTTAATGGCACTGCGAAGATCTGTCATCGCTTGCTTTTCGATATCACTCGCAGATTCACCCCTGATAATGGTATATTCCGAAATATTTGATATCTCTCTTACCGTGACCTTGCCCTCTGAAGATCCGACGTTCCCGCCGCTGGCCTTACCGCATGCGCAAAACACACAGACAATATAAAGAATAATACATAAAATCACTGACAGTTTTTTCATAATTTTTTCTCCTGACTTTGTTTTTAATGAATTTCGGTCATTTCTCTCAAAAATCCATTTAAATTTAATTATAACATTTTCTTTCAAATAATCAATGCATTATGTATTTAAAATATGGAATTATGGAAGCATTTTACCAAATTAAAAACATTATCAAGATCCAAAATAAATATTTATTAAACTTTACTTATGATAATTTTATTTGATAAAGCTTAAATTGTCAATAGAATTTTCATAAAAAATAAAAAACCACATGTTTTTTATAAAAAAACACAGCCGGCAGATGCAATAACATAGCTTAAAGATCCTTCATGAGAAACGGTCAAACCGTTTCTCCGCTTCTGATATTATTTTCTTGGAGAATACATCAATTTAAATACAGGATATGTCATTTACATTCACGACTTTTTGTGTTATTATTAAAGAAAAAACTTGGAGGTTTTGATATATGAAATTAAGAGCGCCTTCCGTTCCGCTTATCACCGTTGATCCCTATTTCAGCGTGTGGTCTTCGGCAAACAAATTGACTGACCGCGATACCGTTCACTGGACAAACAGAGATGATAATGATGAAAACCGCCGCGAAATGATAATAAAGGGAATACTGACAGTTGACGGCACAAAATACCGTTTTATGGGTAAGGATGACGGCACTCCCGCACTTCGCCAGGTGTCCCTTGACATTGACGCTTTCACCTCAAAATACGTTTTTGAGGGCGCAGGCATCCGCTTGACGGCTTCTTTTACCAGCCCCGTTATTCCTACAGATCTATATTACATGACCCGTCCCGTTTCCTATCTCGCGCTCACAGTAAAGAGCCTTGACGGAAAAGCACATAAAACTTCCGCTTCTGTTGCTGTTTCCGAGCAGATCTGCCTGGATCACGCCGGCGACGAAAAGGTCGTTATCACAGAAAATGCCATCGGCGGCAATCCCTCCATACGCATGGGCAGTGAGAGTCAGAAGGTACTTTGGCGCGACGGCGACGATCTCCGCATTGACTGGGGTTATTTCTATCTCACAGCCTGCTGTGGCAAGGCTTCTTCCGCGATTATAGATGGCATGAATTATGTTATGATCGAAAGTGCATTTGAGGAAAAAATGCTCTTCACCTTCGCATATGACGACATAAAGTCGATTAAATATTTCGGTAAGGAGCTTCCCTCCTACTGGAATAAGGACGGCGAGACGATCGTGGAAGCCATCGAAAAGGCTTTCGCCGATTATTCCGATATTCTATCCCGCTGTAATGCCTTCTCGGATCAGCTTTTCATCGATTCGGTTCGCGCAGGCGGTGAAAAATATGCGGAGATCCTGCTTCTCAGCGTCAGACAGGCGATCGCGGCTCATAAGGTCGCTATGAACGGCAGTGAACTCGTATTCATCTCCAAGGAATGCTTCTCAAACGGCTGTGCGGCGACCGTTGACGTAAGCTATCCTTCGATCCCCTTCTTCCTTATATATAATCCCGAGCTGGTTCGCGGCATGATGCGTCCCATATATGATTTCGCGGACAGCGATGAATGGAAATTTGATTTTGCTCCCCACGACGTGGGAACATACCCAATAGTTTATAGGCAAAGATATGCTCTTACCGATTGGGACGACAGAGAAAGCGCCCTCAAGCTCGACGGTCAGATGCCCGTTGAGGAATGTGGAAACATGCTGGTTATGGAGGCTGTCACAGCAATTGCTTCAGGTGATTTTTCCTTTGCGGATTCTCACAGAAAGCATCTTGACGCTTGGGTAAAATATCTCATCGAAAACGGCAGAGATCCCGCAAACCAGCTCTGTACCGACGATTTTGCAGGCCATCTTGCCCACAATTGCAATCTTTCCCTGAAGGCAATCATGGGCATAGCATCATACGGTATCATTCTGAAAAATACAGGCGATGAGGCCGAGGGCGAAAAGTATATCGAAATGTCCCGCGATATGGCTAAGGATTGGCTGGAGCGCGCCGCAAACGGCGACGGCACATACCGCCTTGCCTTTGATAAACCCGGCACCTTCAGCATGAAGTATAATATCGTTTGGGATAAGCTTCTCGGAACGAACATCATGCCAAAAGGCGTATTCGAGAGTGAGATAACAGGCTATAAGCGTGAGCTTCGTCCTTACGGTCTGCCCCTTGACAGTCGCTCCGAATATACCAAGAGCGATTGGCTTCTCTGGACAGCAACTCTTGCGGAAAACCGCGAGGATTTTGAAATATTCGCCGAAGCTCTCTGGAATAATTATAATTTCTCACCCACCCGTGTACCTCTTACCGATTGGTATTATACCGATACCGCTTTAATGGTCGGCTTCCAGCACAGAAGCGTTGTCGGCGGCCACTTCATCAAGCTTCTTGAATATAAGAATATTTTAGAAAATTAAAACCTTAACACCTTTCAATCATTATACCACAATAACTCAAAGCAGTCAATGAAATCGTGCTATGCACTATGAAATCCTCGCAAGCTCGGATGAAATCTTCAGCCTGCGGCTTCAGATGAAATTAAATCCGCTAACTTAACCTCGCGTAAGCGAGATCTCATCGCTTTAGCGATTTCATCCACGTATGTGGATTTATTCCGCATTAGCGGATTTAGTTGAAAA
>JAFTXK010000032.1 GCA_017461635.1 Clostridia bacterium
ATCGCCAACTTGGTTTCCTACTGTTAAGTTGACCGTGATTTAACGTAGGAAACATTGCGAATAGTACAGTACTGTCATCCTGAGCCTTGGCGAAGGATCTCATAAACTATTAGTTACTTTTCCCCGATAAATTATTGTTTAACATTGAAATTTTGAGTTTTTAGAGGTTACCTGATGATTATTGTTTTCACGATTATCTTGATTTCATGCGATATTTGTGTTATACTCAAAAATGAAAAAATATGTTAGGATATGCTGAAAAGGCTTACATATATGGCAGAGGCGATCCGGATGACCTCAAGGAAAGGAGCTCCATAAAGTGACAGAAAAAATTCGAAAGGATGAAACTATTAACGCCATGATTATCGAATTGTTTTTTAAGCGTTCGGAGAAGGCTATTAAGATGTGTCAGGATAAATACGGCAGACTTGCATATTCGGTTTCATATAATATTCTTCATAACAGTGAGGATGCCGAGGAATGTGTCAGCGATGCGATGCTTGGGCTTTGGAACAGTATTCCGCCCGAAAAGCCCCGTTCGCTTCCCTCATATCTTTGTTCCCTCGTGCGCAATGTTTCCTTTAACCGATATGATTATAACCATGCGGAAAAGCGCAATTCCGAGATGAATCTTATTCTTGACGAGCTTGAAGGCGTGCTTTCTTCGGGTGACTGGAGTGCAGAGCTGAATGAAGGTGAGATAACCGAAGCCATAAATGATTTTCTTGCGGAACTCAAAGAAAGGGACAGAGTTGTTTTCGTACGCAGATATTATTATTCGGATTCCGCGCGAAATATTGCCGAAGCCATGGGCGAGAGTGAGGGCGCGATTGCCATGAGGCTTTCAAGACTTCGCGCAAAGCTCAGAAAAAAGCTGGAAAAGGAGGGGATTTCAATATGAAAAAGAATTATTTATATGAAATGATGTCTGGAATAGATGAAAAATACATTGAAGAAGCCATGGATCTCGGACATTTTCGTAAAAATAAGAGCTTTAATGCAAGAAGAATTGTTCTTGTCGCGGCATGTGTTGCTATTATGGCTGCTGCTTGCATTGCTGTTCCGCTGATGATGCGAAATAATGTAGATGTTCCCGATATTCCGCCTTATGATTTCACTTCTCCCGAATTCAAGGATTTTGAGATAGAGGGAACAACTCTTGTTTCTTACAAGGGTGAGATCGTTGACGAATTGGTCATTCCCGAAGGCATTGAAGCCATTGCGGATTATGCGTTTTTGGACAACACAAACTCCTCAAAGATAAAGACCATCTCGCTTTCAAGCACAGTGAAAAGCCTTGGAGCGAATGCCCTTGCGGGCTGTAACGAGCTGAAGGAGCTGAAGGTTGGCGACAACAGCGAGTTTGTTGAACGGGGCGACCTTTTAATGACGGCAAACGGAGAGACTATAATTCAGTACATCGGCGATACCGAAATAACAAGCTATTCGATACCCGAGGGAGTCAAATATATTGCGGCGCATGCTTTTCAGATGACAGAGATTGAGCACTGCACCTTCCCCGAGGGACTGCTCTATATCGGCTATAACGCCTTTGCGGGCTTACCCCTGTCGGAGATACATCTGCCAAGCAGTATGATAGAGCTTGCAAACGGCGCTTTCGGTAGCTGCTGCTGGGCTTTTGAGGGTAGCTATCCCGAGGATATGGTATTTACAGAGTCATCCTTCGATATGGTTCCGTTCTATCTGACAAAGCTTGCCGGAAAGCCTTGTCCTTCTGAGGATATCGGCAAGGGCAATGTAACTATTTCAGAAGCTTTCAAGATGAGTAATGCCGAGAATATCACAGAGCAGTTTGCGGATGTTCTTGAATATTACGCAACCGGCATAGTACCCGCGGACACCTTCTGCTACGGCGGAATCCATGAAGGTCAGGCACTTCCCGAGGGTGCGATATTACCCGATATAGATTCTCTTGACTTTGCTTCACTGCAGTTAATCGAACGCGATTGGAATTCAAAGACCAATGTGGATGTTGTCATTCCCTGCGAGGGCGGTTACGACATGCTTATAGGATACAGGCTCTATGACCGCTGGGATCGGCTTTATTGGAAGGACGTAAGATGGCGCGTTGAGGCTATAAGCTTTATACCTAACGATGCGGCAGGCAGTGCCGATCTCGCTATCGGTGATTGGTTCATCGAATATGAGATGAACGGTGAGCAGTATTCTGCTATAACCTTTACGAATTCAAGCGGTGTCAGCGTTTATGAGCATCGCTTCCCATCCGAGGCTGAATACAGATATCAAATTTCTCCCGATGGTCAGAGCTTTATCGTCGAGTATCTCAGCATGGGAGTTTGGAGCTTCTTTATCGAGGATCTGACAGGAGAGCTCTATCATACTTGGTGGAGCTATGAAGCACCCTGCGTGCCTTATTATATAAAGGCTGATGGAAAGTATTTGGCACATACGGCTGAATGGAATACCGACCCCGAGACCATGGAAGAATTTCCTATAAGAGCGCAGAACGAGCACGGTGAATTCCTGATGAATTACCATACAGGCGAGATCCTTCGTGATGATATGTATATTTATTACGATCTTGTTTATACGAGCAAGGGTATTAAGTGGAACGAGGAGCAGACCGTATATGACGGCTCGGATAAATATGATATATTTGCGGGCTTTATCGGTTATATATGTGAGGGAGACATAAACGGCGAGCTTTTGGCGGAGGAATACAGCTACAAGACTCAAGGACTGCTTTACAAAGCACCGCACACATGGGATATGGGTGCGTTCGATACCGAGCGCGGCGAAAATAATTGGCGTGCGGAATTTATCGGTCGCTTAATAAAAGTTCCCGAGGACTTTGAAATGACTCTTGCTAACCACTTCACGGCAGTACCCGATGCGGTAGATGCAACCACCTTTAAGCTTTATAAGGGTGACGGCGTTTATATCAAGGAATGGACGGTAGCAGAGGCTGTTGACATCGTTGTAAGCGAGGCGAGAAGGAGCATCTTTGTTGAGATAAGAACAATGGATGATTATATTATCCCCATTATTTTCTATTCATACAGCGATGGCGATTCGGCAGACTATTTTGACAGAGTTATAGTGCCCATAGTCGAGAGCGTAAGACTTTGCGAGGGTGTGAAAATTACCGAGCTTAAAGCGGAAAAGAAAAATGACGGTCAGTTTATGACAGTCGCCTTTGAGGACGGAGAGCAGACACTTTCGGGCGTTCTTTCACTTGACGGTATCGTGGATATGAATAGTTACACAGATGAGGACATTGCTGTCTATGACCCTTCTGCCGAGCCCTATCCACAGTTCATGGGATTGTATAATTACATGATAATGCGGTTTGAGGGTGATTATTATTTCACCTTCGAGGGCGTGTTTGTCAATAAATATACCTTCATATTTGAAAACGGCATCTTCAAGCCGCTGAATTCAGATTCATAATAAAAAGGAGCTGAGTCATTCAGCTCCTTTTGTTTGTAAACAATAATTTATCGGGGAAAAGTAACTAACAGCCTATGAGATCCTTCGCCAAGGCTCAGGATGACAGTACTGTACTATTCGCAATGTTTCCTACGTTAAATCACGGTCAACTTAACAGTAGGAAACCAAGTTGGCGATCCCTTATTGTCATCCTGAGCCTCGGCAAAGGATCTCATAGGGTATTAACTAACTATTCGCTAAATTATTGTTTAGTTATTCGATTTAAGTTTTTAGAGATTCACTGTTATTTTATGCTGACATAGCCTGTTTTTTCGATGAGGATTTGTCCTTCCTCGGAGAGAAGCCAATCGATAAGGATAGGGATGTTTTCATTATCGTTATCGGCGCGGTAGATGGCATAGAACTCGGCAATTATGGGATATGTACCGTTTCTGATATTTTCGGGGCTGGGGTATATTCCGTTAAGTGAGAGGATTTTGACGTTTTCGTTTTCCACTATTCCGTTCATGTAATATCTGAAGGAAAAGCCGATAGAACCTCCGAAGAGCGCGAAGGGAGATTTCGTTCCTATTTTCTGCTCTCCCATGAATGCCTCCATAGCGGTCTGGCTTCCGCTTCCCGAAAGGCGTGTTATGGGATTTATTGACCTGTTTTCACCGCCTGCAGCCGACCAGTTTTTGATATCTCCTGAGTAAATACTGCGTATCTGCTCGGCGGTAAGGTCGTTTACGGGATTATTTTCGTTTACGAAGAATACAAAAGCTTCAAGTCCGATTGGAACATAGATAAGTTCCACACCCTTTTCCTTGGCATATTTCTTTTGTTCCTTTGAGGGAGAGGCGCAGAAAAGGATATCTGCCGTGCCGTCTACAACCGCCGTGTAACCGCGGATGGTGTTACGGTACTGCATTTTGCTGTCCGTGGCAAAGTTTTCTCCATAGAAATTATCATCTGAAAATTCACCGCCCTCATAGGTAACAGAGCCCACGGGGTAAACGGCATCAATCACCGCCGCATATACCGGTACAAGTGCTGCCGCGCCGTCAAGAACGGGAAGATTTTCTGTGAGCTTCAGAGAGGATTCTATATCGGGAAGGTCGGAATTTTCATTATGGGGCAGATATGCGCCGACATCTATCATTTTTGCTTGATCTGTGCCGCTGAAATTGTTCCCGAGCCGCCTTGTCAGAAGCATATATATTGCGAGATTAAAGGAGGTAAAAAGCAATATGATGATCACAAGGATGGATAACTGCTTTATAGTTTTTTTCATGCCTTACCACAGCTCCTTTCCGATGAAATAGATGATGGAGCTATGCTGATATGCATTGACAGCATATATGATGTGCGCACTTGTCAGAGCAAGGCAGAGGACTATTACAGAGATAAGAATTATAAAAAACCTGCGATCTTTCATATTACCCTCACATATAGGAAACTGCCATCATAAGCAAGCCGAATAGGCACAGTACAGAAAAAAGGATGATACCGAGGATTATAGATGAAAAAACAAGAGAAAGCTTACGCGCGTTCATTTCCTCGGCTGTATAGCTTCCGGGGGCTTTTTTGTTTTTGTTTTTTGCAGTGAAATAGCGGACCAGGCTGACGGTGAAAAATGTTACTACCGCGATCGGCAGGAGCAGATAGAGAAACTGAAAAATTTGATATGATGAAAGCATTTTTATTCGTCCTTTCTATCGTTATAGTTTATATATATTTTATATTATATTTTCTCTTGTGTCAAGATTTGTATTGTAATTTAAAAGAATTTGTGGTACAATATAGAAAATATGTTTTTTGGAGGAATACAGATGAAATTTTCCGAAATGAAATATGAGCGTCCCGAGCTTGAGGGCGTGAAAAAACAGTTTTCCGAGCTTTGCAACCGTCTTGAGGCGGCGAAGGATTATGATGAGGCTAAGGCGGTTTTCCTTGAAAAAGAAGAGAGCACAAAGCATATTCAGACCATGGTTACTCTTGCAAATATCCGTCATACAATCGATACCAGAGACAAATTTTATGACGATGAAATGACCTTCTGGAACAGTGCTATGCCCGAGATCGAGGAATACAGCCAGAGATGGACTGCGATCCTTTTGAAGAGCCCCTTCAGAGCTGATTTTGAGAGGGAATACGGAAATATAATCTTTATAAATGCGGAGATAGCTCTGAAGACCTTTTCTCCCGAGATAATTCCCGAGCTTCAGGCTGAGAATGAGCTTACTCAGGAATATGAAAAGCTGATCGCTTCGGCACAGATCCCCTTTGAGGGCGGTGTTTATACCATTTCACAGCTTTCTCCCTTTAAGAATGACGCAGATGATGCACGCAGACTTGCGGCTTGGAAGGCTGAGGGCGCATGGTACAAGGAAAATCAGGCTAAGCTTGATGAGATATATGACAAGCTGACCCATCTTCGTGACACTATGGGCAAGAAGCTTGGCTATGAAGGCTATACGACTCTTGGTTACTATCGCATGGGCCGTAACTGCTATACAAAGGCTGATGTTGAAAAGTTCCGCGCGGCGGTGATCAAATATCTTGTTCCCGTTGCGGATGAGATCTACAGAGTTCAAGCGAGAAGGCTTTGCAAGGAATACCCAATGAGCTTTGCTGACAATGCGCTTATGTTCCGTTCGGGCAATCCGAAGCCTGCGGGAGATGCGGAGGCAATTATTGCTCACGGCAAGAAATTCTATGATGAGCTTTCTCCCGAGACCTCTGAGTTTTTCCGCACTATGCTTGACGGGGAGCTGATGGATGTTCTCTCTACCGAGGGCAAGGCGGGAGGCGGCTACTGCACCGGTATTTATGACTATGAGGTTCCTTTCTTTTTGCCAACTTCAACGGTACTCAGGGAGATGTTGAGGTAGTCACTCACGAGGCAGGTCATGCTTTTGCTTGCTGGTATAACAGAAAGAGAATTCCGATAGATACTATCTGGCCCGGAATGGAGAGCTGCGAGGTACATTCCATGTCTATGGAATTCTTTGCTTGGCCTTGGGCTGAGGGCTTCTTCGGAGATGATACGAAAAAGTTCCTTTACAGCCATCTTGCGGGAGCTTTGACCTTTATTCCTTACGGTACTATGGTGGATCACTTCCAGCATCTTGTTTACGAGAAGCCGGAGATGACGCCTGCCGAGAGACACAAAACATGGAAGGAGCTTCTCGGAGTTTACATGCCTTGGGTGCGTCTTGACGGCGATATTCCTTTCTACAGTGAGGGCGAGGGTTGGCAGAGACAGAGCCATATTTATGCAAGTCCTTTCTATTATATCGATTACTGCCTTGCACAGACGGTTGCGCTCCAATTCTGGGCGATGATAGAAGAGGACAAGGATAATGCTTGGAAGCATTATATGGCTTATACAGAGCAGGGCGGAAGCCGTACCTTTACCGAGCTTCTCAAAAATGCCGGGCTTGACACTCCCTTTGATGAAAGCTGTCTGCGCGGAGTTTGCGAGAAGGCTAACGAATGGCTGAAGGGCTTTGATCTTGACGGAATAGCTTAATATAAAAAGCGGTTCATTTGCATGGGCAAATGAACCGCTTTTCTATTATCCGAAAAGTCTGCTTTCGGCACATACCGATATGAGATCATTGGCGATCCTTTCGGTTTTGAATTGCTGAGGAAGATTATTTACGCAGAAGGATGCAAGGGGGGTGGAAAGTCCTGTTCCGAGGAGCTTTATATAGGCTTCCTTTTTAGTCCAGATCTCGGTGAAGGCGAGGGCTTGATCCTCGGAGCTTTCGAGGATTTTCAGCTCGCTCTCGGAGAAGAAGCGGCGGGCAAGGGGCAGGGGATCTTTTGTATATATCGTTTCGCAGTCGATACCGACACGTGGCGGAAGGCTCGGATCATCCGAAATGCAGAGGGCGCAGACTGCCAGACCTTCTGAATGGGATATGCTGAAATCCATATTGGGGATGCTATCAAAATAGGGTCTGCCGAGATCGGTACGGAGAAGCCTTGGAGAGATGCCGAGATCCGCAATGAGACTGCCCAAAAGCTTAAGAGCCATAAGGCTTCGAAGGACTGAGGGGCGATGCTTTTTTGAGAGGATCTCATCTATATAGGCGGTGTTCTTTTCGCAGAGAAAATGCGGAAGGGATGCCGTCTCTTTTTTTATATCCTCTTCAGTTATTTTTTGCGGAATTGAGCAAAATGCGGTTTTTATCACAAAAACACCCCCTTTTTTACCTATTATACATCAGTTTTTCGCTTTTTTCAAGTGCTTTTGGTACTAAGCGGTACTGTATGCTACCTTTTGGTACTTTCAATTGCGGTAAAATGCTCTTGCACAAACGAAGCGGGGCTATCCCTGCGGAAAAGAAAGGAAAGGTGATAATATGAATGGCGGATAGTGAAAAGATCGATTTTAAGCAAAGCTGTGAAAACGGATCTTTGTTCCAGCTTGTGGAGGTTTATATAAAAAAATGCTGCGATGAAAAAAGGTTTCCAAATACTGCCGGATTCTGTCGATATTGCGGTATTGGTCAGGCAGAATTTGAGGAGCTTTCAAAGGATCATCCCAGAGAATACGATGCTCTTTGTTCTGTATTTGAGGATGAAGCGCTTAATTCTGATGTTGCGGTAACTCTTGTGGGCGCTTATATGAAAAAGCGTCTCGGTTACGGAGATGAGAAAAAAATCGATGGCAGGGATGAACCGCCGACAGTGATTTTTAAACATAACATCATGCAGGACGGTGAATAATGAGCTGCATTGAGATAAGCGGTGTGCCCAGTGAAAAGCAGCAGGAGTTCTTTGATTCAAGAGCCAAGTTTACCGCTTACGGCGGTGCGAGAGGCGGAGGAAAATCATGGGCTCTGAGAAGAAAGCTGATCGGGCTTTGTCTCAGATATCCCGGAATCAAATGTCTGATAATCAGACGTTCCTACGGCGAGCTTAATACTAATCATGTTCAGCCCTTTCTCGCAGAATACGGAAGCTTGATTACATACAGCGAGCGAGACAAATGCCTGCAGCTTCCTCACGGCTCGACCATAAAGCTTGGCTATTGCTCCTGCGACCGCGACACTCTCAGATACCAGGGTCAGGAATACGACATCATCGCCATAGACGAAGCAACGCAACTGAGCGAATATCAGTTTAGGACATTTTCGGCTTGTCTGCGCGGTGTGGGTGATTTTCCGAGACGAATGTATCTGACCTGCAATCCCGGAGGCATAGGGCATGCTTGGGTAAAGCGGCTTTTCATTGACAGGATATATCAGGATGGAGAGCGGAAAGAGGATTATCTTTTTATTCGTTCTCTGGTTTATGACAATCCTGTTCTGCTGCGTGCCGATCCCGATTATGTAAGGCAGCTTGAGGCTCTTCCCGAAAAGCTGAGAAATGCTTGGCTTCTCGGAAGATGGGATGTTTTTGAGGGGCAGTTCTTTCCCGAATTTGATCCGTCATTTCACATATGCGACGATTCTGTTATCGATAATAATTTTAATAGTAATAAGCGTTATTTCGTTGCATTTGACTACGGATTTGACATGCTGGCGGCATTACTTATCGGTTATGACGGCGAAGGAAATCTATATGCTATTGATGAGCTTTGCCAAAGCGGACTTACTCTTTCTGAGGCTGCTGAAGCTATTTCTGCTTTTGCTTTGGAGAAGAGCGCGGAATATGCCGTTGCGTCCCCCGATCTTTGGAACAGAAGACAGGACAGCGGAAAAAGCGGTTTTGAGATAATGAGCTCGGTTCGCGGAATGCCGATGATGATTCGTGCCGACAACAGACGGGTGCCGGGGTGGAGAGCTCTCAGAAACATGCTTGGTGCGAGGGAGCATGGGGTGATAAAGATCTCACGAAGATGCTCTGAGCTGATAAGATGTTTGCCTGCGCTTCTCTTTGACAAGAGGGTACAGGAGGATGCTTCGGGCGAGCCTCATGAGATAACTCATGCGCCTGAGGCTCTGAGATATGCTGTGATGAGCCGTTTGCCCGATATGGGTATTGATGACGGATTTAAAATTGGAAAACGCAGGGGAGTTCTTTCGGATTTTTGAAGGGAGGACGGTTTCGTTTGTGCAAGAATTGATAAGATCTGAAAAATGAGAATTGAACAGTAAACTACAATTTGTGGGGAAGATGCAAACATTCAACAAAATGAATCAGTTAACGAAGAAACGGTCTCTTTCCTCTCAAAACTAACATCCGCGGACAACCGATAGCACATGCGGACAATTGCCTCTGGCAAACGATTCCCTCAGACGGGAGCATGTGCGGTACTCTGAGCCCTTTTTGAGGCGGTGCTTTTTGCCTCAAAAGGTAAATGACAGAATATACAGCACCCTTGAAAAGCTTGCTCGTCGAGATTTTCACAGGTGCGTTGGCACAGTAGGGGGTATCCCTAGGGGGAACGCCTGGGAGCGTTTTGCCTTCTTTGGGGCGGGCCAAAGAAGGTGCCGCGCGGCATGAGCGCCCATG
>JAFTXK010000033.1 GCA_017461635.1 Clostridia bacterium
CAGTAGGAAACCAAGTGGGCGATCCCTTATTGTCATCCTGAGCCTCGGCGAAGGATCTCATGAACTGTTAGTTACTTTTTTAGATAAATTATTGTTTAGAATTTCAGAATGTTTTTGAAATCATAAGTATTATTTTATATAAAAAGAGCCCCGCAAAGATCAGTCTTTGCGGGGCGTTGTTTATTCACAGCAGAATATCCATGCTTCATAAAGAAGATCCTTTACCATATAATCACAAGTAGAGCGAGTACAATATGTAACATGATATTCTTTCTCAAGGCATCGTGGAGCTGTATCATAAACACAATGTTCAACTTCAAACACCATTGATTCAGCAATGTCATGTCCCAATAAACAACTAATTGCATATGTTGTATTTGTATTGTCATGCGAATGTTCGTCAGCTACAAAAGCTGCAATTGCTTGCATTTTG
Source organism: Clostridia bacterium (assembly GCA_017461635.1). Taxonomy (GTDB): domain Bacteria; phylum Bacillota; class Clostridia; order Oscillospirales; family CAG-272; genus SIG710. The sequence continues at coordinate 434 of JAFTXK010000033.1, forward strand.
GAATAATTAATAGAATCATCTAATATTGTAATTTCCTTGTTCCCAAACAAAAATGAGTTGGGGTCAGTTGAGGCAGCAACTGCTGTTATAAATAAGCATATAGTAATGCAAATGCTCAACAAAGACGTTAGAGTTCTTTTCATACACTATACTCCTTTATAGTATTTATTATTTCTGTCAATTCTTCAACGGATTCGGCAAAAGCCGTATAATGCAATCCTTTATAAATCCAGTCACCTTGAACAGTTTCACCACGTTCAATTATAAAAACATCGAATTCGTTAATTTTAGTTGTATTGTTGATATCAAAAGAAACCTGTTGATCTGTACTGATTTTTAAAGATCTATCATTATTAAATTCAACAGTTATTATCTTATAATCTTCCCTATCTGCAATACTTACGTTACGTACCGACTCATCGAAAATAAGGATGCTTTCCAAATTTTCTTTTTCAAGAAAATCAGATATAGATTTGTATTCACCGAAATTATCGGTAATAGTTAAAGATTGATCTTTATCCTCATACTCCACATCAGTTTTTAGACCGAGAAATGTTTTGAGATCCACAAGATCGAAATCCAAGGTTCTGAGAGTTGCGACGATGCCCACCGCCATTATTACAACGATTACTGCCGCAATGAGTATTGGCTTAAGCGGAGAACGGGAGCGCAAAGACTTACTTTCGGGCTTTGTAAAATGTTCCCTCTTCATCTTCTCCAAAAATTCGTTTTTAGCCTTCTCACTCTCTTTTTCGATCTGCTCCGGATCTTCGCCGCGAAGAATAAGGATATAATCAATTGCCTCCTGCATCAGTTCGATATCCTGATCCTTGGATGCCTTCTCTGCTTCCGCATCCACTATTCTGCTTAATGCGGCGATCAATTCTCCATCATTCTTGATGGGAGATTTCTTTTCGATTTTTTCCAGTTCAATTTCAAGCTTTGAATTCATTTTGCCTCCAAAATATATGTTTTTAATATTCTGCATTGGATACACCCCCTCTATAAGGTATATCGCTTAAAAAAATGCCAAATTGCAATATTTCAACAAAAGTTATCAATTTGTTTTCAGAAAATTCATCGATATTGTCATAATTAGACATCTTTTAAGCCTTTTTGATAATTTCGGTGCCATACCGTCGGCTTTTATCGCAATATCGGTCAAGGATATTTTTCAATGCGGTATTCTTCTCTCACTTATCCTCGCTTTTTTCGAGAGAAAGCTCAATTTTTCTGATTTTGGCTGTTTCTTTATTTATGCTTTTGCAAAAATTATCCGCGGTATTATATAACCAAGCTATTATTTTTTCATCGTTTTTCAATATATTGCCTTTATTCCATAGCCTGAGAAATGTATCATTGGTTGCTTCCTTCGTATAGCTCTTGTCTTTAAGCTGAGACAGACAATATCGGTAGATCTCTATATAATACTTTTCGGATATTTCAAAATACTTTTTATTATCTCTCTTAAATATCAATGCCTGCTCCTTTCAAAGTCCGATTCAATAATGATTTTTTGATTATACATAATTATATATCATTTTTTCCATTTTGTCAAATATTTATTAAATATTGTGGTGCTTAAATATAAATTGTGGATAATCGATAGATAACCTCTAAAAACTCAAAATTTCAATGTTAAACAATAATTTAGCGAATAGTTAGTTAATACACCTATGAGATCCTTCGCAAGCTCAGGATGACACTACTGTACTGTTCGCAATTTTTCCTACGTTAAATCACGGTTGACTTAACAGTAGGAAGCCAAGTGGACGATCCCTTATTGTCATCCTGAGCCTCTGCGAAGGATCTCATGGTGGAATACTTACTATTCGACAAATTATTGTTTAGTTATTTATTTTAGATATGCCCAATCTAAAACACATATCAAAAGAGCTGTCTCGCCAAATTGGTGAGACAGCTCTTTTTTTGAAATATACTTCGATAAGCGATTTAATCTCTGAAATAAAGATCTCTTGTATAAACCTTATCGATCGCGTCTGCGATATCGTCATTATAGCGGTTGGCAAGAATGACATCGGATATCTTCTTGAATTCATCAAGGTCGCGGACTATGCGGCTATTGAAGAACTTATCGTCACGCATCGTAGGCTCATAGATAACGACCTCTATTCCCTTGGCTTTGATGCGCTTCATAACGCCCTGTATTGAGCTCTGACGGAAATTATCCGAGCCTGCCTTCATTGTCAGGCGGTAAACTCCAACCACCTTGGGATTTTTTGCGATTATCTGATCGGCAATGAAGTCTTTTCTGGTGGAATTCGCCGCAACGATGGCGGAAATGATATTTTGGGGAACATCATTATAATTTGCGAGAAGCTGTTTTGTATCCTTTGGCAGACAATAGCCGCCATAGCCGAAGGAGGGATTATTATAATGCGATCCGATACGGGGATCAAGTCCTACACCCTCGATTATCGACCTTGTATCAAGTCCGCGAGCCATCGCATAGGTATCAAGTTCATTGAAGAAGGACACGCGCAGAGCCAGATAGGTATTTGCAAAAAGCTTTACCGCCTCGGCTTCGGTAGGATTCATAAAACGCACCTCAATATCCTTCTTGATCGCGCCCTCGGAAAGAAGCTCGGCAAATCTCTCTGCCGCCTTATGAAGTCTCGCATTTCGCACCGGTACTCCCACGATTATTCTGCTGGGGTAAAGGTTATCATAAAGAGCCCTGCCCTCGCGCAAAAATTCGGGGCTGAAAAGAATATTGTCACAGCAATATTTTTCCCTTACCGATTCTGTAAATCCAACGGGAACAGTGGATTTTACGATCATAACGGCATCGGGATTGACCTCGATGACCTGCTCGATAACACTCTCTACCGATGATGTATCAAAATAATTCTTTCTTTCATCATAGTTTGTGGGTGTTGAGATAATAACCAGCTCTGCCTCTTTATAAGCGGAAGCACCGTCAAGAGTTGCGGTAAAATTCAGCTCCTTTGAGGCGAGATATTCTTCGATCTCTTTATCGACGATAGGGGATCTTTTGCTGTTCAGCATCTCAACCTTTTCGGGAATGATGTCAACAGCCGTAACTTCATTATTCTGTGCTAAAAGTATAGCCATAGATAGGCCGACATAGCCTGTTCCTGCTACTGCAATTTTCATAGTAACTCCTTATTTGATTATGTTAATATGCCCTTGACTCTGCCCGGCATCTCTGCGGTAGTGCTTCGGGGAAATACTATGCATGGGCAGTCCCTATGGTGTCTCCTATGGCAACTGAGGATGCAAATTATATTAAAGATAAAATTCCTTATACCACTCGGCAAAGCGGCGAAGTCCGTCGCGCAGAGAGGTTGAGGGCTTGAAGCCGAAATCGCGCTCAAGAGCACTTGTATCGGCATAGGTTATCGGAACGTCTCCTGCCTGCATGGGCACGAGCTCCTTATGAGCTTCAAAATCATAATCTTCAGGCAGAACACCTGCGCGTAAAAGCTCTTGCTGGAGAATATCCACGAAATCAAGCAGATTTTCGGGATTATTATTTCCGATATTGTAAACTCTGTAAGGCGGCAGAGGAAGTCCATCCTCTCCATTCTCCTTTTCGGGAGCGCACTGCATGATTCTCTTAACGCCTTCAACAATATCGTCTACATATGTAAAGTCTCTCTTGCAGTTTCCGAAATTGAATATCTGAATGGTATCGCCTCTGAGCAGCTTATTTGTAAAGCCGAAATATGCCATATCGGGTCTGCCTGCGGGGCCGTAAACGGTAAAGAAGCGCAGTCCGGTTGAAGGAATATTATAAAGCTTTGAATAGGCATGGGCAAAGAGCTCATTTGACTTCTTTGTTGCCGCATAAAGGCTTACGGGATTATCTACCTTATCATCGGTGGAATAGGGGATCTTCTTATTCGAGCCGTAGACCGAAGAGCTCGAAGCATAAACAAGATGCTCTACGGGATAATTTCTGCAAGCTTCGAGAATATTATAGAAGCCGATGATATTTGCCTCGATATAGGCATCGGGATTTGTGATGGAATATCTTACGCCCGCCTGTGCCGCAAGATTGACCACAACCGCTGGCTTATACTCAGCAAAAAGCTTATCGATAAGAGCTTTATCTGCAATATTTCCGCGAACGAAGGTCCATTTGCTCTCGTTCATCTGAGAGGCAAGCTTTTCTATCTCCGCAAGGCGGTAATCCTTGATGGAAACATCATAATAGTCATTCACGCTGTCTATTCCGACAATGTGAATGGGAGAAACGGTCTTCAGCAGCTCGGTCACAAGATTTGCGCCGATAAATCCTGCCGCACCCGTTACAAAAACGGTTTTATTCTTCAGATCAACATTTGGTGTCAGCATATTCCCTTATACTCCTTCTGAACCTTTTCATAGCTTTCGAGATTTCCGATATCATAACGGCTTCCGGGCATTTCCATTGCATAAACAGTAGTTTCGCCGCAAAGCCATGCGATATAGCTGCCGGGAGCGTCTGTTCCGCATCCCGAAGCAATTCCCTTTTCAACCAATTTTGCGTCATTTTTTGTATAATAATAGAAGGGAGGACAGCACCAATTTGACTTGGGCTCGGCGGGCTTCTCTTCCATGGAAAGGATCTTATCGTTTTCATCGATCTCAACAACGCCGCATTTATGCAGCTTTGCCTCATTCGCCTCAAAATAGCGCATAATGCAGGAGGCATTCTTTTTCTTTGCATATTCGATGAATTTTGTAAGGCTGAAATCAAGGACATTATCGCCTGCGATAACGAGCATATCATCATCGAGACCCAGCTTTTCGATTGCGAACTGAATATCCTTCACCGCGCCCAGACGCGTCTCATTTGAGCTTGTTCCGTCGTCAACTACGGTTATTTTCTGCGCCTTTGTCTTAGCCCATTCATCAAAATGATGTGCAAATTTATGATTGGAGATAACGATATACTCATCGACCTTTCCGAGAGTATCGATATCGTCTATAAGCCAATCGAGAATAGTCTTTTCGCCGACTGTGAGAAGCGGCTTCGGGAAATTCTCTGTAAGCGGATAAAGTCTTGTGGCGTATCCTGCCGCCAAAATCAAGCATTTCATAATTTCACCCCGTCTGCGCTTTCGCAAAAATGTACCGAATATTTGCCCTCAAGATTTGGGAATGCTTTAAGATATTCTTTAGTGACCTTCTCCGCAATGCTTTCTTCAAAGGCAGGATCGATAAGAGCCATGCAGCAGCCCTTGAAGCCTGCGCCCGAGAAGCGTCCGCCATAGATACCATCGGTCTCGGTCATGATCTCATAGAGCTTTTTAAGCTCGGGAGAGCCTGTTTCATAATTATATATCGAAGAATGACCGCTTTCAAACGACAGCTTGCCAAATGTTTCGATATCTCCCCTTCTAAAGGCCTCGGCACCCTTCTCCACTCTCTCAAATTCTGTGTACCAATGCTCGGCGCGCTTCATCCAATTTTCGGGAAGCTTATGCTTATACTGCTCATATATCTCACGTGGAATATCGCGGAGATTTGTTTCCTCGAATTTTCCGTATTCCATACCCGCAAAAGCCTTCAGGGCATAGCCTGCGCTTCTGCATTCGTCAACGCGCATATTGAATTTACTTCCTGCAAGAGAACGTTCAAGCCCGGAAAAGAAGATCGCTATCTTATAGGGCTTCATATCGGGATGTGTGGGAATCAGCTCATAGCTATCGTCCTTCATATCCATATAAAGAAGCTGATCCTTGCGGCAATATACTTCGCAGGATTGGTCAAGCTTACCGCAGGAAACTCCCACATATTTATTTTCCGCTTCCTTTGCTATTGTGATAAGCTCTGTTGGAGTGAGCCTTATATTATTCATCGTGCAGAGCGCGGAAAGGAAGGTTATTATAACCGCCGCAGAGGATGAAAGACCGCCTATGGGAAGCTCACCGTCAATTATTGCGCAAAGCCCCGTGCGGAGAGGATAGCGCTTATTTAGAGCGATGGTTGCGCCTCTGAGATGATCTGCCCAGTCCTCCTGCTTTTCCTTCGGAGTGCTTTCAACATGCCACTGTGCGCGCTTGGGAAACTGCAGAGAGGCTATTTCAATAACGCCGTTCTGCTTTGGACCGTATGCCATATGTATTCCCTTATCGATGGCAAAGCCTGTTATCTTGCCAAGCTGATGGTCGCTGTGCGCACCGAGAGGGCATATGCGGTAAGGCGTGAACGCAGTATACTGCGGCTCGCGCTTATAGATTTGCTCAAAGGCATTTGCAACTTTCATGTTTGCTCCTATCATAGTATAATTTATTTTTGAATTTTTAGTATCGTCCATTTTTCTTGAAGCTTCGGAAAACTCTTTTGTTCTTCCGTCAAGAGGCTTGGGAGAATTATCGGGAATATGCCAAAGCTTGCCTATCTTCCTCGCACCCACAATTCTGCCGCTGCGGCAAAGGGCTGTTATTCGTCTTTCGGAAAGCTGCCACATTTCCGAAGCTTTATGAACATCGATATATTCCATTTGACCACCTGAACCCCCATTTTAATTACTCCGGCATCTTCGAAAACTCAAATTATCTGCTAAACAATAATTTAGCGAATAGTTAATACACCTATGAGATCCTTCGCCAAGGCTCAGGATGACAATAAAGGATCGCCCACTTGGTTTCCTACTGTTAAGTCAACCGTGATTTAACGTAGGAAAAATTGCGAACAGTTCAGTACTGTCATCCTGAGCCTTGGCGAAGGATCTCATAGGCTGTTAGTTACTTTTCCCCGATAAATTATTGTTTAATACTTCGACTCAAGTTTTGGAAAGTCACCAATTACATTTATTTTACCATAAGAAAAAGCAAATGTCAAGATATATCTTGACATTTGCTTTTTCTCATATGTAGTGTTACAATAGATGTGAGACTAAAAATAAAAAAAGAATAGAAAAAGTGATTGAGTTCTGTTAAAATAGAATTACCCCTAACTCACATCAACAGAA
>JAFTXK010000034.1 GCA_017461635.1 Clostridia bacterium
AATTCCTCGCAAAGCTCGGTATCAAAGTCTCCGACCTTTGGAGTGGGAATTTGCAGACCATAGCAGAGACAGCTTCTGCCCGAAATATCAAGGGCGGCTGTGATCAGAGCTTCGTCCATGGGAAGGGTAAAGGTGCCGTAGCGGCAGATACCCTTTTTATCTCCCAGCGCTTCGGCAAAAGCCTGTCCGAGACAGATTCCTATATCCTCGGCGGTATGGTGATAGTCAACCTCGGTGTCTCCCTTGCAGGAAACAAAAAGGTCAAAACGGCCGTGACGGGCAAAAAGGGTAAGCATGTGGTCAAGAAAGCCACAGCCTGTGGCAATTTCGCTTTTTCCCGAGCCGTCAAGATTTATGGTAAGCTTAATATCCGTTTCCGCAGTTTTGCGTTCTATCTTTGCTTCTCTCATTTTATCTTTCCTCCAATATATCACGAATAGCACCGAGAAGGGTGTCTACCTGCTCGCGAGTGCCAACTGTTATGCGGTTGAATTCCGAGATCCTTTCCGCTGTGAAGTGGCGCACGAGGATTCCGTGCGCGCGGAGCTCTGTGTAAAGCTCGCCGCCGCTTATCTTAGCTGATTTTGCAAAAACGAAATTCGTCTTTGAATCAAGCACTGTAAAACCGAGCTTTTTCAGCTCCGATGTAAGATAATCACGGTTCTCGGCAATCGTTCGGCAATTTTTGCGAGTGTATTCCTCGTCATCGAGCTGTCCGATACCAGCAGCCATGGTCATTGAATTTATATTATAAGGATTGGTCGAATATTTTATAGTCTTAAGGTCGGCTATCAGAGCTTTTGAGCCGATTCCGAAGCCCAGACGCGCGCCTGCCATGCTTCGGGATTTTGAAAATGTTTGGGTCACCAGTAAATTGTCATATTTTCCTATAAGGGAAATACAGCTCTCGCCCCCAAAATCCACATATGCTTCATCAATTACCACAACATTATCGGGATTGGCTTTGAGGATCTGCTCGATCTCGTCCCTTCTAAGCGCAATTCCCGTTGGGGCATTGGGGTTGGCGATGAAGATCGTTCCCTTTGCACCGAAATAATCTTCGATATTTATCGTGAAATCATCGCGCAGAGGGATAACCTTCGAGGGGAGATTGTTGATCTCTGCAAAGACCTTATAAAAGCCGTAGGTTATATCTGCAAATACCGCCGGGGTATCCTTATCACAAAACGCCATAAAGGCGAAATTCAAGATCTCATCCGAGCCGTTCGTGGCAAGAACCATGTCCTTATCCACTCCGCACATTTCGGCAAAAGCGGCATGAAGAGGAGTACATTCGGGATCGCTGTAAAGCTCCAGATGCTCTGCCGCCTCGGCGGCGTATTTTTTAGCCTTTTCCGATGGCGGAAAGGGTGATTCATTTGTATTCAATTTCAGATATTTGCGCTCTTTCGGCTGTTCACCCGGGGTGTAGGGCACAAGAGACGCATATTTAGCACTGAAAAATCTGCTCATTATATTCTAACTCCGTTATTTGGATTTTTTGACGATAAACAATAATTTATCGGGGAAAAGTAACTAACAGCCTATGAGATCCTTCGCCGAGGCTCAGGATGACAGTACTGAATTGATTATAATTTTTCTACGGAAAACAACAGTTATTTTTCCGGTGAAAAAATAAGTGAACGTCCCTATCTTGTCATCCTGAGCCTCGGCGAAGGATCTCATAGGGGATTTACTAACTATTCGCTAAATTATTGTTCAGCGCGACAAAGAATAAATTCTCAAAGTCTTTATTCATTAAAGTTTTTGGAGTTCTCAGCACCTTTTTGCAAAAAGGTGCTGAGCCGCCAGAGTCATCATTCCTCCTCAAATCTGATTACTGCGCTTTTTGCATGGGCTGTGAGACCTTCCTTTGTTGCGAAGAAGGCAACATCCTCGGCGACCTTTGCAAGTGCTTCGCGGGTATAGTAGGTATACTGTGTTTTCTTAACAAAATCATCGACCGACAGGGGGCTTGAAAACTTTGCTGTACCGCTTGTTGGAAGTGTGTGGTTAGGACCTGCAAGATAATCACCAAGAGCCTCGGGGCAGTTTCTGCCCATGAAGATCGAGCCTGCATGGCGTATCTTATCAAGATAATCAAAGGGATTTGCAACGCAAAGCTCAAGATGCTCGGGGGCGATCTCGTTTGCTATCTCTATAGCCGCGTCAAGGGTGGGAGCAACTATGATCTTGCCGCCGTTATCGATAGAAGCGCGCGCGATCTCCGCTCTTTCGAGAAGGGGAATCTGTCTTTCAAGCTCTGCGGAGACCTCTTCTGCGAGCTCGGCAGAATCTGTTACGAGAACTGCACTCGCAAGCTTATCATGCTCTGCCTGGGAGAGCATGTCTGCCGCCGCATGACGGGGATTCGTCTCGCCGTCGGCAACTATCAGAATTTCGCTTGGACCTGCGATCATGTCGATGGATACTTGTCCGAAAACCTGTTTTTTTGCTTCCGCAACAAAGGCATTTCCAGGTCCTACTATCTTATCAACCTTCGGAACGCTTTCTGTTCCATATGCGAGAGCCGCAATAGCCTGAGCACCGCCAACCTTGAATATTTTGTCGATGCCTGCGATCCTTGCCGCCGCCAGAATTACGGGATTTACCTTTCCGTTCTTCTGAGGCGGGGTCACCATGACCACTTCCTTAACTCCTGCCACCTTTGCGGGGATGGAGTCCATAAGAACTGTTGAGGGATAAGCCGCCGTGCCGCCGGGAACATAGAGACCCGCGCGGTCAACGGGAATGATCTTTTGACCTGTGACGATGCCGTCCTCGTCATTTATTATAAAGCTGTTTCTGACCTGCTTTTCATGGAATTTGCGGATATTTTTTGCCGCTTTTTCGAGAATTTCGAGGAACTTGGGCTCAACCGATGCCACAGCCTCGTCTATTTCCGCTTCTGTCACCGCAAGAGCGGTAAGTGCCGCACCGTCAAAGCGTTCTGTATATTCAAGAAGAGCCGCATCGCCCTTTTCTCTGACATTTGCGATTATATCTGTAACGATACCCTCAACATTTACCTCGGGCATAACTCTGGCAAAAATATCCTTGTTTTCAACCTCGCCGTATTTTAATATCTTAATCATTTTATCATCCTTTGATCTGCTCGGCGATGTGCTTTGTCAGCCTTTCAATATCATCGCCCTTGAATTTGAAGCTTGCTTTATTTGCTATAAGACGCGCGCTTATCGGAACAACGGTTTCGATGACTTCGAGATCGTTCTCCTTCAGCGTCGTTCCAGTTTCAACAATATCAACTATAACATCCGAAAGCCCGAGGATCGGAGCTATCTCAATAGAACCGTTCAAATGGATTATGTCGATATCGCGTCCGCGTGACGCATAATGGGCACGCGCGATATTTGAGAATTTCGTTGCAACCTTAAGAGTTTTTTTCGGGTCATCTCTGAACCCCTTCTTTGCGGCAACAGCCATTCGGCAGATGCCCGTATTCATATCGAGAAGCTCATAAACATCGGGGGCATATTCAAGCAGAATATCCTTGCCCGCAACGCCGATATCGGCGGCACCCCTTTCAACATATATGGCAACATCCGAGGGCTTTACCCAGAAATATCTTACCCCTGCTTCCTCATTTTCGAAGATCAGCTTTCGGCTGTTTTCGAGAAGCGCGGGACATTCAAAGCCTGCCGCCGCAAACATATTATAGACCCGTTCTCCCAGCCTTCCCTTTGGCAGGGCGATATTAAGCATGTCCTTCAATTATCTCAACCCCGCTTTCCGTGATCTTCATAAGCTGTTTATATCTCATTTTTTCGGGAATATTCTTCTGCGCGGTTACGCTCATTCCCTGTGCCGAAAGCCTGTCGGCGGCATTGCGCAATGCGCAAATATCTGTATTTTCATCATAAATTATAAGAGCATCTACATCATATTCTTCGCGGTCAACCTCAAGCTCTTCAAGAAGGTCGAGATAAAGCGCAAAACCGACTGCGCCGCTCCGTCTTCCCATCTTGCGGAGCAGATTGTCATACTGACCGCCCGAAAGAACGCTCTTGGAAATTCCGCGGATAAAGCCGCTCATCACTATCCCGCTGTAATAATTCATATCGCCCGCAACCGAAAAATCTATCCTGATCTTATCTCTCGGAACGCTATTGCCGAGCATCAAGAACAAACGCTTAAGCTCCTCTGCCGCCGCTCTTCCGTTTCCGTCCGAAAGGAGAGGATCAAGCTCAGAAAGAACCTTTTCGGGCTCGCCATAGCATGTAATAAGTGCCCGAAGAAGCTTAGTTTTCTCTTCCTCTACGCCTTCTTCGGAGCAGACAGCCAGTGCACTGTGCAGATTCTTATCCGCAATCGCCGAAAGTATCTGTGCTCTGCCGCTGACTGTAACACCAAGAATGTCAATAGCTTCGGCAACTATGCCCAGATGTGAAATATCGAGCACAAAATCCTCGGATATCATCCCAAGGCTTTGCGCCGCCAGCATAAGCACCTCGGAGAGAGAATAATCATCGATCTCTCCGATACATTCAAGTCCTGCCTGCATTATCTCGCCGAAATCGCGGTCGCCGCCCTTGGCTCTGTAAACATTCTCGTTATAATAGACTTTATTAACAGTGCCTTCCGCATCATTTGTGCTCTTTACGATAGAGAGAGTAACGTCCGGCTTCAGAGCCATAAGCTTTCCGCCCATCCCTGTGAAGGTTATAATACTGTCAGAAACGAGGAAATTCTTATTCTCGGCATAGAGATCGTATTCCTCGAATTTGCTCATTTTATATTGCGAATAACCGCGGCTGCGGTAAAGCGAACGAAGAGCGAATATAGCTTTTTCCGTGGCGGAGAGCATATTATCGTTGATTTTCATTATTCATCCTCCCCGTCTCTTCTTTCGAGAACGGTCTTATAGCCGCTTCCGTACATAAGGCATTTATTTACTCGGCAGATTGTAGCCGCGCTGACACCGGTTTCCTTTGTAACCTCTTGATAGCTTTTTCCGCTTTTCAGCATAGCGGCAACCTCAAGGCGCAGAGAAAGATCGCGAAGCTCCTTTATTGTGCAGAGATCTTCAAAGAAATCATAGCATTCATCGGTATTTTTGAGGCTGAGTATCGCCTCAAAAAGCTTATCTGTGGATTCGGAATGTATTTTTTGCATTCTTCATTGGATCCTTTCTGTAATTATTCGGATACATTTATGCTTATCGTTATTTTTGACTTCACCATTTTATCATAGTGAAGTGAAAAAGTCAATAGAAAACCGCCATTTTTTCAATAATAATATACATTTTCCTTTTTTCTACAAAGAAAAAGCGCAATATAAGTACTAAGATGTTTATTTTGACGATAATGTCTATTTATCTTAGATTATTTAATATAGATGCTTTTCAACAGAAAACGCTCTCGATATTTGAGAGCGTTTTAGATTATTAAAATCAAAGCATTTCAATACCTGTTCTGATGGCACTCCACATATCCGGCTTTTCCTCAAAAACTCGGTTCTTATCCTCCAGCTTTTTGAATTCAGCATAATAGCGTCTGCCGAATTCATAGAGCGAGGGTGTGCTGAAATGAAGATTATCGGGATTCGGAGCAAGCCCCTCTGCGCTTACAAAGGCGCATTTCGGCAGCTTTGAAGCCACCCTTTCTATCGCTTCGTTTATCTGAAGATAGTATTTTGCACATTGAGTTTTTCCGGCATAGTTTATAAGATAGCCGCCAAGCCCACCCATAAGCAGAGGCACATCGGTAAGCGAAAGCTCTTCGCGCAGACTTTTCATGATCTTCAAGCATTTTTCCTCATAATGAGAGTACCTGTCCTCAAAGCAATCGCTCTCGCCCTGATGCCATAGAATAGCAACGATATGGGAGGTTCTCCGGGCAAGGCGGGCGCAGTTTACCGCATTGTCATAGAGAATGCTTCCCACCTGCCACTGATCAAGGCATGTGCCTCCGTCGGCACAGGGGATTATACCCACCTGCACTCCCTCATGCTCCTTTGAATATTCGTCCGCAAAGCTCTCGGCAAGGCTGACGCCCGAAAAGCTTCTGTCGGGATTTACGGGGCGGTACATAGGTCTGAAAATACCGTTTCTCATGGCAAGGATATTTTGATTGTCTATGAGCTCAGCATCATTCATAAATCCTCTGCCCGCCATATTAGACTGCCCGATAATTAAAATTGAATGTATCATTTCAGATTTGTCTCCTCATATGGCGATCCTACAAAGCCTATCTTCTTAAAATCGTCGGGATTTTTTCTGATTATATAGTCGATATATGAAGCAACCATCTTTGCCGTCAGCAGGTAGCCTGCCGCATTCATATGACCCTGCAAAAAGAAGGTCTTCTTAAATTCGCTGTCATATGCAGGAGCATATTCGCGCAGATCAAGAACATATGTATTTTCAAGCATTTCCGCAAGCTCATACAAAAAATCACGATGCTTGTCATAAAGCCCCGATATCTTCTCTTCCTCACCGCCGCGGGGCAATGTCATAAGGAAGAACTTTGCATTGGGAGATATCTGCTTGTATCGAAGTATCAGCCTGCCGTAATGCCCCGCAAAGGTGTCCTTGCACTTTTCGGGATCCTCGGGGCAAACATCATCGATTCCGCCAAATTCCATCTTTCCCTCAAGGGTTCTTGAAACATCGTTGACACCAAGAGCTATAATGTAAGCCTGACAAGCCTTCTCTGGATCAAAATAATTTTTTGATGAGGCAAAGCTCTCCATATATTCCTTTGCCGTCATCCCTCCGCGCGAAAAATTATAGACCTTTGTGCCTGCCATTCTGGCAAGATACTGCCCCCAGGAATAGTCAAAAGCATCATAATAGAGCTTCTCGCCGTTTTCCTTTTTTCCTTCGAATTCGCCGGAGGAAAGACTGTCGCCTATGCATCCGATGGTTCTCAAAATACCGCAGAAGCCTCCGTCTGCCACAAGATTGTCAAGAGGCTTTTCTCCCTCTCTGTAATAAAAATTTCTTATATCCATTTTATCCCTCTTCGCGAAAAATTTTATTTGAGGCGATTATACACCTATTTTCAACAAAAGTCAAGGTAAAATACTGATTTGTATTGAATTTTATATTAAAATATGTTAAAATATCAAAGTGATGCCTAAGTTAAAAAAGGAGGAAAGCGGATGAAAAGGCTTGTTATGGGCATACTTGCCCATGTTGACGCTGGAAAGACAACTCTTTCCGAAGCTCTGCTCTATAAATGCGGCACTATACGCAAAGTTGGCAGAGTTGACCACAAAAACGCTTTCCTTGATACATTTGGTCTTGAGCGCGAACGCGGAATAACAATTTTTTCAAAGCAGGCAATGCTTAATCTCGGAGACGACTGCGAAATGACCTTGCTTGATACCCCGGGACATGTGGATTTTTCGGGAGAAGCTGAAAGAACACTGCGCGTTCTCGATTATGCCATTCTCGTTATCAGCGCCTCCGAGGGTATTCAGGCGCATACCTCAACTATCTGGCAGCTTCTTATGCGTTATAAGATCCCGACCTTCATTTTTATAAATAAGACCGATCTTCCATCCCCTATCCGCGAGGTCACTATGCGCGCTCTGAAGGAACGCTTCGGAGACGGCTGTATAGATTTCACTGCCGAGCGAAAGGACGAGATGACCGAGGAGATCGCCATGCTCTCAGAAGAGCTTCTCGAAGACTTTATCGGCGGAAGCCTGACAAATGAAAAATTGGAATCTTCAATTGCAGAATTTGTTTCAATGCGCAAGGCATTTCCCTGTTTCTTTGGTTCAGCTCTTAAGCTTTCGGGAGTTGACGAGCTGATAGAGGCACTTGCAAAATATACCTTGAAAAAGAATTATCCCGACCGCTTTGCGGCAAAGGTATATAAGATCACAAGAGATGACAGCGGCAACCGCCTTACCCATATGAAGATAACCGGCGGAGAGCTGAAAACCAAGGCTGTGATCACAACGGGTAAAGGTACAGAAGAAAAGGTGGATCAGATAAGGATCTATTCGGGCTCAAAATTCACCTCTGCAGAAAAGGTCTTGGCAGGTCAGGTCTGCGCCGTGCTGGGTCTTGAAAATACCTATGGCGGAGAAGGACTCGGAAGCGAGCTCGAATCGATGTCTGCTCTTCTTGAGCCCGTTCTCACATACCGTGTTCTGCCAAAAGAAGAATGTAACATCGCAGAGCTTTATTCCTTTATTCGAAAGCTCGAAGAGGAAGACCCCGGGCTATCCTCGGACTGGAACGAGAGACTGCAGGAAATACATGTTAAGGTCATGGGCGAGGTTCAGCTTGAAGTACTTGAACGTCTGATACTTGACAGATTTGGAATCGCGGTTGAGTTTGACGAGGGAAATATTGTCTATAAGGAAACGATCGCAGATCCCGTTTTCGGTGTCGGTCATTTCGAGCCTCTCCGCCATTATGCCGAGGTTCATCTGATGCTTGAACCTACGGGCGAGGGCAGCGGACTTACCTTCGACACTCTTTGCAGTGAAAATTCCCTTGAACGAAACTGGCAAAGGCTGATACTGACCCATCTCGGTGAGAAACAGCACGCGGGTGTGCTTACAGGTTCGCCGATAACGGATATGCGAATAACTCTCATGGCAGGCAGAGCCCACAAAAAGCATACCGAGGGCGGTGATTTCAGACAGGCAACATACCGCGCGGTGCGCCAAGGGCTTATGCGGGCGCAGTCGGTGCTTCTTGAACCCTATTATGATTTCAGGCTTACTGTTCCGCAGGATAATATCGGCAGAGCCATTTCGGATATCGGTCTTATGCATGGCGATTTTGACCCGCCCGAGATGGTTGGCGATGATGAGATGCTCCTTTGCGGTTCTGCCCCGGTTTCAAAGATGCGAAGCTATGCGAAGGAAGTCGGTGCTTATACAAAGGGGCAGGGTAAGCTGACGCTTAATTTCGGAGGCTATAAAAAATGCCATGAGCCTGATCCTGTCATAGCCGATATCGGTTATAACCCCGAAAGAGACCCCGAAAACAGTGCCGATTCTGTATTTTGCGCGGGCGGTGCGGGATTTCTTGTTAAATGGGATGAGGTCGAGGATCATATGCATATCGAGGACGCTTACAGAAAGAGCGAAAGCAGTGCGGACGAGCTCCTTGAGAGCGGAAATATTTCCACAGGAGTAAGAGGACGCTCCCTTTCCTATGAGGAAAATGTCCTTATGGATAAGGAGCTCGTGGCAATTTTTGAGCGCACCTACGGACCAATAAAAAGAAGGGCACTGCCGCCCGAGAGGGTAGTACGCGATTACGAGAAGAAAAAGCCCCCAAAGCCGCAGAGATCAAAGGCATATCTGCCCGAATATCTGCTGGTTGACGGCTATAATATCATTTTTGCATGGGATGATCTTCGCAAGATCGCGGAGGATAATCTTAATCTCGCAAGAAAGCTGCTGATCGACATTCTCTGCAACTATCAGGGCTACCGTGATTGCGGAGTTATTCTTGTTTTCGATGCCTATAAGGTGGCCGGCGGACGCGGTTCTGTGGAAAAACAGGGCGGCATCCATGTGGTCTATACCAAGGAAGCCGAGACTGCCGACGCATATATAGAGCGCGTGACCCTTGAAATGGCGAAGAAATACCGAGTTCGCGTTGCCACATCGGATAATCTGGAGCAGATGATAGTCCTCGGTCATGGCGCGGAGCGAATCCCCGCAAGGATATTCTATGAAGAGGTCTGCGCCGTTCGCCGAGAGATCGATGAAGCCCTTGAAAAATTTGATAAACCCAAATAAAAATCCTTCCCGATTCTGATCGGAAAGGATTTTTATTATAAACCTTTATCCTATGAAAAAGCCTTTTATTGCGGTATTGATCTCGGTTTTATTTAAGGAATAATAAATGAGAAGAGCCGTACCCAGGATGAGGATCGCAGTAAAGATGATTATTTTTTTCTTCGAAACTTTAAGCTCTATGCTATGATCGCAAAGCTTCAGCCTTTTAAGGCTGGGAAGAAGCGCGCGGAGAAAAATAGTGATTATAAATACTTCAAGAGGCAAAAGAAGCAGATTCTTGATTCCCGCGATGGCAACATAATAACCGTAAGGACCGCCCGACATGGCGACGCGCCATACAGAGCCCAAAAGTACATTTACGAAGATATTTATAGTCAGTCTCGCCAGCGCAATGCGTTCGAAGGATAGACGGGAACGGTAGAGGAAAATTCCGTAGATAAACGCGCCGAGGACAGCCGAAAGCGTATATCCGAAGAAGAAGCTGTAGCCGTTAACCAAAGCCCCCACAACGTCAACTATTATGCCGCATGGGATCGCCATTATCGGTCCTGTCAGAAAAGAACAGAGAGATATCGCTATAAAGGAGAAAGAGACCTGGAGCACACCGGGGATTATCGGTATCTGGAATTTCTCCAATATGATGGCAACAGCGCAAAGCAGTGCGCAGACCATCAGCGCACGGATATTTTTCATTTCCGAGGCTGCGCTGTGCCAGTATTCTCTTCCGAGAGGAAGTTCGTGAGTCTTAAAATTGTTCTTCAAATTGCATCACTCCTATGGGTAAAAAATTAACCATCGCTGTCGATCACCATATCGCAGACCTTATATGCTCCGCTTTCGTTCAGGAAAACGAGAGAAATCGTACCCTCATACTGTTTTTCATTTCGATAAAAACGGAGATTGACCGAAAAATCGACCTGACAGTAGATAAGATTACTGCCGAGAGGGATGAAATTCTTCGGAGAAATAAGATCAATTCGGTAAACGCCCTGATTTACGAATTCAAAGCTGCTCTTCGAGCGCTGGATCTGCTTATAACCGGGGCTTCCCGATTTCATCAGCGCAATAAGGGCATTATAGTTTTCTTCAATACCCACCGCGCCGTTGGCAACATAATGGAAATAGGAACGGGTAAAGGAATCGGCGGCGTTTTTGACAGCTTCGATATTTTCGGATGCCTTGCCGTAAAATTCTGCGATAAATGTCTGTTCATTTCTCGAAATTGAGCAAAGAGGCAGTTCTTTTTCGCCGAGCTTTGCCGTGATAGACGGCTCGCAGAGCAGTCCGCTTATCTCATATAAGACTCCCGAAAGCTTTTCAGGATCACTCGCAAGATATTTTACCGCAGTCAACCCTTCATATGGCGATTTACCGCTCAGATAGCTTTCCGAGGCAGCAACACCGTTCACATAAAGCACTGCGCCCTCGGGAATCGTAGCCTTGATCTTAAATTTGCTTTCGTCGGAATAAAGATAAACCGCATTCTCATTTTTTTCGGCCTCTAACCATTGCCCTTCAAGACTTTTTCCGTTAACAGAGACCGATATTTCTGTATCTTCCTTCGATCCATGGACAGTATATGAAACTGTTTCCGGCAGAGCATCGCCGAGATGCTTTTCAAATTCGCTTACGGCTTCGGTCAGCTCCCCTTTTGCCGCAAGTGAAGCCTTAGGAGATTTACCGTCTATAGTCACCGAAGCATCCGAGGGAACTGTGAGAATAAATGTCCTTTCGTTTTCGGAAAACCAGTCGGCGTTTCCTCCCGACAGGGAAAGAACAGAGCTTTCTCCTTCAAATTCGGCTTTGAGCTCGGGCAGAAGGCAAAGATTCTCTATAACATAGATATCGCAAAGAGTTCCTGCGGCAGTAACTGTTTTGCCGCTATAGTTAACACCGCTCTCGGTCATATATTCCGCGCCGACAGCCTTTCCGTTGGCAGTGAGAGAAGCACCTGCAGGAACGCATACTCTGACAGATGTTCGCTCAATGGCACCGGGTACGGATTCATCATAAAGAACAGCCGAATCAACTTCAAAGCGGGCAATGCCAAAGGCGGCATCCTTTTCCGAACGCTTCAACGTCAGCTTTCCGATATCGCTTTCTCCGCAGATGAGGCGGTAAACGGGAACTGCAGAGGTATATTCCTTTGCCAGCTTAGCCTGTCTTATCTCGCCCGAAAGATGCTCGATGCGATCGATGAGAAGCGAAGCATCTTCAAATTCGCAAAGCTCTCCCGCCGAGCCTTCTACAAGGAGCGCGAGGGCATTTTTATCAAGCTCACAAACAAATTTTTCTGCCACCTTTTCGGGCAGATTGACCTCATATGTATGAAGAAATGCCGAAAGCACGCCGATAAATGCCGCAAATAGAACAGTCAAGGATACAGCGTAAATTATTGCCGCCTTTGCAAACCGTGTCAAACGTTTTTCCTTCGGTTTTCTCTTTTTTACGTTTGGAATAATTTCTGCCAATCTGTTTAATACCTTTCAGTAATTTGGGGGTACAATACGGAACCGAAGCTCCATTTTTTCTATATTGTATCACGCTTTTTTCCTGCCGTCAAGAAAAAACTCGGTTTTTAACTGTTTTTGAGCTAAAATTCTTTAAGAAATCATGATATCATATCTTAAAACCGTATATAAATATATTTGACCTATAAAACTAAGGGGGTTGTCTCACCGAAAGTCAAGTGAGACAACCCTTTTCGGATTATTATTTCTTTTTGTTTGGATCGTGTCCCGCTTCTGCAAGCTTTGCATGACGGCGGTTCTTGACCTCTTCGGAAATAGGGGTGATCTCTCCTGCCGCCTGGAGTGCCTGACGGGTCATAAGAGGACCTACAAGCTCATAAACAAGAACGGCAAATAGAGTGATGTTTCTTATCAGATTGCCCTCCGCACCGAGCTGCATTGCCGTTGCACACATTCCGAGAGCAACTCCTGCCTGGGGAAGAAGGGTGATACCCAGATATTTGCAGATCTGAGGCTCGCACTTGACCATTTTTGAGCTTCCGAATGCGCCAAAATACTTACCGAGGGAACGGAAGATGATATAAACGATACCTATGATAACTATAGCAAGATCGGTAAATACGCTGAGCTCCAGCTCTGCACCGCTGATAACGAAGAAGAGCGCAAACAAGGGAGATGTCCACTTGTCAGAAGCCTTCATCAGATCCTCGGAGAGAGGACATATATTGCAGAATACCGTTCCCAGCATCATGCATGTGAGCAAAGATGAGAAATGAATATGAACGGGCCCTACAGTGAATTCAAGCATCGAAAGCGAGGCTGTGATAAGCACTGCGCCAATGGTGAGATTCAAGCGGTTCGTATTGGAATTGAAAAGCTTCTCAAGCTGAGTAAGCACCCAGCCCATGATAGCGCCCAGAATGAGAGATGCCGCGATCTCAACAAGCGGATTTACAATGATGGAGAGAATATCCATCTCGCCGCTGACCATAGTCTTTGCAATGCCGAAGGATACAGCAAATACTACCAGACCCACAGCATCGTCAAGAGCAACGATGGGAAGCAGGAGCTTTGTGAGAGGTCCTTTAGCCTTATACTGACGAACGACCATCAGTGTTGCCGCGGGAGCGGTAGCAGTTGCGATAGAGCCGAGTGTCAAAAGCTGAGGAACGCTGAGCTTATCGGGCATGATGAAGTGTACCGCCAGCAGTGCAAGGTCCACAAAGAGGGTTGCAACAAGTGCCTGCAGAATACCGATAACAAGTGCCTGCTTGCCTGTCTTTTTCAGATCGGCAAGGCGGAATTCATTACCGATGGAGAAGGCGATAAAGCCCAGGGCAACATCGGAAATTATGCCGAGCTGCTCAACCGATTCCATTGAACCGAAGCCCAGACCGTTAATGCCCAGTGCACCAAGGCAATATGGACCGACCAGAACGCCCGCAATGAGGTAAGCCGTTACAGACGGCAGCTTCAGAGGCTTAAAGAATCTGGTCATAATAAGCCCTGCGAGAAGGGCTATGGATACTGATAATAATGTGTTCAAAAAGTCCACTTCCTTTAATAAAAATATAGATAAAAAATTTGGCGTGACCGCGGTATTTCCGATCACGCCACAATATCATAGCACAATTGTCGCTTTTTGTCAATATATAATTATGTAGATTTTTTAGAATTGTTTTACCCGATAATTGTATAATTAAACAACTCGGAATGGAGCTTTGTTCCGATATCGACACCGAGAGGAAGCAGTGCAAGGGCAATAAAGACCTCTTCCGCATCCGCATTATCTATTTCTTTAAGATAGGCGTATTCGCCCTCGATCCTTGTAACTATAAAATCCTTGGGTTCCATTATTTGCCGAGCCTTTCCTTAATTGCCGCAGAAACGATACCGAAATCGTTGGTGAGAATGGTATCTATGCCCATATCGAGGAATTTAATTGCTTCCTCGGAATCATCAGACCAGAACATATTGCATCTTATACCCTTGCTGTGTGCGATTTCAATAATATCGGGGTTAAAATTATTTTTATAAAACTGAATCTTCGAGCAACCGTATTTAAGTGCCTTTTCGACAAGCTCGGTCTCAGCAGAAAATACGATAAAGCACTTGGGGATATCGGGTGCAATAGCTCGAAATTTTTCAAGCATACCTTTTTCACAGCTCGCAAGATAAACGTATTTCCTGCAGTCATATTTGTCGATCAAGGCTATGATCTTTTGAAGCATTTCATATTCAAAATCATTGGTGCAATCCGGCTTGATATGAATATTCATCACAACATGGCAGGCGAATTTCTTAAGGATTTCCTCAAAGCGTACTATTTTCAGCCCCTTGAATTTTTCTCCGAATTTTGCACCGAAATCGAGCTTTTCAAGCTCGGCAAGTGTATGATCATAAATGAAACCGCTTCCGTCAGATACTCTTTCGAGCGTAGAGTCGTGTATCGAAACAACCTCGCCGTCCTTCGTGTACCAAAGATCGAATTCGATCTCGTCCGCGCCCATACCTACAGCCGCTCCAAAGGCGGGCATGCTGTTTTCGGGAGCGACAGAGCTAAAGCCTCTGTGTGCGCAGAGACGGGGATAGGGCATTATGGCATCGGGCTTAGCTATGGCACTTCCTCCCGGGCGGTACTGCCAAGGATTGCGTCCGAATTCAATATATTCATAGTGAGGCGCGAGCTTTCCGCCAAAGCCGGCGGGCTTATAATATTTGTCGGCAGGGTCGAATTCTGCTGTGGCAAGTCCTGTTTCACTCTTCATATTGACGAGCATATCGCCCTTTGGCGTAACGATCATGCTTGCACCGCAGATCTCGGAATCGGGAGAAAGGCTTACCGAGGCGCGGACAAGGTGAGCATTGCAGTTATAAGCACAGAAACGTCCCATTATTTCCAGTGCCGAATGGGTATCGCTGCGCTGAAGAGAACAGCCGATGATGATATCAACATTCTGCCTTGCAATGGAAGCAAATGCCTCATAAAAATAGAAATCATAGCAGGTGAGAAAAGCAAATCTCAGCCCTTCAAGCTCAAGGACATAGGGCTCGGAATGCACTCTTGTATAATCGCTGTCCAGATGCAGATCGAAAAGCTCGGACGGTGGCAGGTGCTTCTTAAAATATTTTCCGACAATATTTCCGCTTCTGTCAAAGGCATAGGTGGTATTACGGTAGCCTGTATCGGTAAGAGAAAGAGCGTTTACAAAAAGAATTGCATTACAGCGGCGTGCTGTCTCGGCACATTCATCAAGCAATCTTCCGATATATTTCGAGTGAAGCGCATAGGTATCCTCCCAAGCCACAGTTTTGCAGGGAACGTCACTGTATTCGGGCAGAACTATAATATCCATGCTGTCATCACACTTGCGTAAATACTCCAGCTTCTGTTCAAATAATCTGTCAGCATCCTTTATATCCATCGAATAAGGCGGTTGTATCACACAGGCTTTCATAAAAAATCTTTCTCCATATTATCTTTTTTTGAATGTATTATACCTCCGAGAGAGGTCGCTGCTTTATTTTAACATATTAATAAATAAAAATCAATACATTTTTAATAGATAACTTACCAAAACGCAAATAAACGATAGCACATGCGGGCTTTTTCCGATTATGAATGATTTCGTTAAACGGGAGCATGTGCTATTGTTTGCTTGTGGGTGCAAGCTGAGGCATTAATGAGATACTTGTGAATTTTTATACAAAAAACATATAAATTTATGGTAAAATTCACTTTTTATAAGTGAAAATACAAAAAAGCCTTGACAAATGCGTTTCATGGTGGTATAATACCCCCATAATACTTTATCAAGGTAAAGTTTTAAAGGCTGTGATCGAAAAGGAGTACGCATTACCAAAGTCTGAAGAGAGCTGTCGGTCGGTGCAAGACAGCGGCAAGTAGGATGCGGAAATACATTTCGGGAGCTGCGCACCGAAATCTTCCTATATTTATGTGTTATGGGACGAGTGTAGGCTGTGACGGTCGCCTCCGTGATAGGGCAGGACGTATTTTTATGCGCCCATGAGGTTTTCACTGTAAGGTGGAGATAAAGCAGAGTGGTAACGCGGTTTTTGATCGTCTCTGTATCATTGCGATACGGAGGCTTTTTGTTTACCGTATGGCTGAATTTGAACTCTTCCGCGGGGCAGGAGCCTTGCGGTTGGAATATTTTTTAAGGAGACTTAAATCATGAAAAACTCAAGAAAAGTTCTTTCCCTCATTCTGGCGGCTCTTATGCTGGTCAGCACATTCGCATTTGCATCCTGCGGTAAGACCGATGACGGTAAAGCAGGCGGCGCTTACAACATTCCGATCGTGTGCGGTGAAACAGGTATGAATGATGTTTGCGGCGTTGCAACCTATGGCGTTAACTATTATAACCTCGGCGTTGCTGCAGGCGATATGGCTGCTGACATTCTTCTGAATGGCGCAGATGTTTCCGCAATGCCCGTTCAGCTCGATCCCGCTCCCGCTCTTTCTGTCAACACAAAGGTTGCGGGTGAGATCGGATTTACTATTCCGGAGGCTGTTTCCTCAAATGCAAGTACAGGCGATACAACTATTGCTGTAACTCCCGTTGCTGAAGCTATCGTAGCTGAGGGCGGCGACTTTACAGTAGGTATTCTCCAGCTCGTTCAGCATGTTGCTCTTGACCAGTCCAATAAGGGCTTCCAGGATCAGCTTTCCGTTCGTATGAGCGAGGCAGGCAAGACTGTTACCATCCTTGACCAGAATGCGGCAGGCGACCAGTCCAACTGCGTAACAATTTCCGAATCCTTCGTTGGTCAGGACGTTGACCTTATCTACACTATCGCAACATCCGCAGCTCAGTCTGCAGCTGCCGCAACAGAGGAATCCGGCACACCAGTTCTCTTCTGTGCAGTTACAGATCCCGTTTCTGCAGGTCTCGTTGAGTCTATGGAAGTTCCCGGCGGCAATGTTTCCGGCGTTTCCGATATCAACCCCGTCGCAGATCAGATAGACCTGATCGCTGAGCTTCTCGGCAAGGACGATATTAAGATCGGCCTTCTCTACACCTCCTCTGAGACTAACTCCGTATTCCAGATAGGTCTTGCAAAGGCTGAGTGTGATGCTAAGGGCTATACATATGTAGATAAGGGTATCGGCGATATCAACGATATCGAGTCTGCATTCATCGCTCTCGCAGCAGAAGGCGTTGACGCTATCTATATTCCTACAGATAACGTTCTCGCAAACGGTGCCGCTAACGTTCATTCCATCAATATCGGCGGCTAATATTTAAGAATAAGAAAAGGATTATTTTATAATGTTTGGTACGATAACTGCGGGCATAAGCCAAGGCTTTATCTGGGCAGTTCTTGCTCTCGGTGTGTATATTTCCTTCCGTCTGCTTGAATTTGCGGACCTTAGCTGTGAGGGAAGCGTCACACTTGGTGCATCCATCGCCGCAATGCTGATCTGGAAGGGTCTTAACCCTTTCCTTGCATCGATCATTGCTTTCTGCGGCGGCTGCATCGCCGGAAGTGTAACGGGAATTCTGACTACAAAGCTGAAGATCCCGCCGATTCTTTCGGGTATTCTGACGATGATCTCCCTGTATTCTATAAATATCCATATAATGAGCATTGCAACCGGTACATCCGGAACTGCAAATCTTTCTCTGCTCACCTTCAGCAAGAATACTATCTACGGTGTTCTCAGAACCGCTTTGGGGCTTGAAAAGACCTATGTTACCCTTATTTGCGGCGCAGTATTTGCTGTTGTTATTATTGCGGTGCTTTATTGGTTTTTCGGAACAGAGCTGGGAAGCTCTATCCGCGCGACCGGGTCTAATGAAAAAATGTGCCGTGCACAGGGAATAAATACCGATACCACTAAGATCCTCGGTCTTGCTATATCAAACGGAATGATAGCCCTTGCGGGCTCTATGCTCTGTCAGTATCAGAATTTCTCGGATGTAAATATGGGTGTCGGTTCGATAGTTATCGGTCTTGCATCTATCATCATCGGTGAAACCGTATTTATGAAGGTAAAGAATTTCGCACTGAGACTTCTGGGAATCGTTGTGGGCTCTGTTATTTACCGAATCGTAGTTGCTATAGTAATCTATTCCGGTATGCCTTCAACCGATCTTAAGCTGATGACGGCAGTTATCGTTATGGTGGCGCTCAGCCTTCCTATTATTAAAAATGCTTTTTATGCATCCTCAAAAAAACGCAAAATGAGGTCGGAAGCCGCTGAAATCGATGCGGAGGTGACAAAGAATGGCTGATATTTCTACAATGCTTGAGCTAAAAAATGTTACCAAGACCTTTAACCCCGGCACGGTAAATGAGAAGGTTGCAATGAACCGCCTTTCGCTTAAGGTGAATAAGGGCGATTTCATAACCGTTATCGGCGGCAACGGCGCGGGAAAATCAACACTGATGAATGCTGTTACAGGCGTATTCGGAGTTGATTCTGGCAAGATAATTCTCGATAATATAGACATAACCCATCTTGCGGAGCATAAAAGAGCAAAATATTTCGGCAGAGTTTTTCAGGATCCTATGATGGGTACTGTTCCGGATATGGAGATCCAGGAAAATCTTGCACTTGCCTACAGACGCGGCAAGCCTCACGGACTTAAATGGGGTATTTCGGCGTCGGAAAAAACTCTCTACCGTGAACAGCTCTCCCGTCTCGGTCTCGGACTTGAAAACAGAATGAGTGCAAAGGTCGGACTTCTTTCGGGCGGTCAGCGACAGGCTCTTACTCTGCTTATGTCCACCCTCGTTCGTCCTAAAATGCTCCTTCTTGACGAGCACACCGCGGCACTTGACCCCAAAACGGCGGAAAAGGTGCTGACGCTGACAAACGAGATCGTCGGCGAGGATGATCTTACAACTCTGATGGTAACTCATAATATGCAGAACGCCATCGATTACGGAAACCGTCTCATAATGATGTGGGATGGTAAGATAATTCTCGATATCGGCGGCGAGGATAAGAAGAAGCTGACGGTTGAAGCCCTGCTTGAAGCCTTCTCCAAGGCAAGCGGCAGTGCCTTTGCAAACGACAGAGCTCTTCTTTCTTAAAATTAACGATCAATAGGTTGTCTCACTTAATTGTGAGGCAACCTATTTTGTGTAAAAATTAATTTAAATAATAATAATTTGCCAGGGGATCTGTAAAACAACAATAAAGCAAATTGAGCAAACGAAGAAACAGTCTCTTCGTTTGCTCAATTTGCTTTATTGTTGTTTACTATTTACCCGACAAGTTATTGTTTATCGTTTTATAATCATTTTACAGTTTATTGTAAATAAAATTTCCCGACTTGTTGACAAATCAACAATTGCGTGATATAATTTATATGTTAATTATGTAACGGAGTGTAAAATATGCAGGAACGATTTAAGAACTTTACGGTCCTGATGACCAGGATCACCAGAAGCATCAGAAGACTTAAAACAGAAGAAATGAAAAAATGGGGGCTTAAGAGCCATCATGTGTCCTGCCTTTATTATCTTTACAAAAATGATTCTCTCACAGCGACTGAGCTTGGTGAGATATGTGAGGAGGATAAGGCATCCCTTTCACGCGCAATAGAATCTCTGGAGGAGGATGGCTACATCGTCTGCAACTCCAAAACGCAGAAGAGATACCGCAGTCCTCTCGTTCTCACCGAAAAAGGCAGAGAAGCAGGCAAGCGTATTTCAGATAAGGTGGACGAGGTTCTTAAGTCAACCGCCATGGGAGTGAGCGAAGAGGAAAGAGAAACCATGTACCGAGCTCTCGAATGTGTATGCCTCAGCCTCGAAAAGCTTTGCAATGAATTCAATGATTAAAATTCAATATAGGAGTGATTATTATGGAAAGAACAGATCCCAAATATGAAGCCCTGTTTACCCCCTGGAAGATCGGTAATGTTGAGATCAAGAACAGAATAGTTCTGTGTCCCATGGGCGGTACTTCTCTCTTTGGTTGGATGGAGCATACGGGCAACCATTTCGATAAGGAAGCGGCAAAATTTTTTATCGAAAAGGCGCAGAACAATGTCGGTCTTATCATTCCGGGCATAGCACCCATAAAAAGTACCTTTATGAATCAGTGGCTCTGGCAAAACAAGAAGATGTTCGCGGAGCTGAAGGAATTTATGGAGGAGATCCATAAGACGGGAGCAAAGCTCTTCATTCAGATCACAGCCGGAATGGGAAGATCATGGGCTATCCCCACTCCCCTTGTAATGCTTCATAATATGCCGATTGTACGTGATATTATCAAACCCATCATCAATATTCCCTATCAGTCTGCGAGTCCCAGTCCCCTTCCCTCCCGTTGGTCGGATAAGGTTCAGTGCCGCGAGATCACCGTTAAGGAGATCGAGGAGATCATCGATGCTTTCGCAAAGACTGCCGAGCTCTGCAAATGGGCAGGGGTTGACGGCGTTGAGGTCCATGCAGTTCATGAGGGGTATCTCCTTGACCAGTTCACTCTGAAATATACGAATCACCGCACAGATGAATATGGCGGATCCTTTGAGAACCGCTACCGCTTTGCCGCAGAGATCGTTAAGGCAATAAAGGAAAAATGCGGAAGCGATTATCCCGTTTCTCTCCGTTATTCGGTCAAATCCTATGTAAAGGATTTCTGCTCTGGCGCGCTTCCGGGCGAGGAATATACCGAGATCGGACGCGATATGGAGGAGAGCGAAAAGGCGGCAAAATATCTTCAGGACGCGGGCTACGATATGCTCAATGCCGATAACGGTACATATGATTCATGGTATTGGGCGCATCCCCCGATGTATATGCCGCAGAACTGTAATCTTTCGGATGTTGCTCATATAAAGAAGTTCGTTGATATTCCCGTGGTCTGCGCGGGAAGAATGGAGCCCGATGTGGGTGCAAAGGCTGTTGCTGACGGACTTATTGACGGTGTAGGTGTTGCAAGACAGTTCCTTGCGGACGCCCAATGGGTAACAAAGCTCATCGAAAACCGCATGGAAGACATAAAGCCCTGCATCTGCTGTCATAATGCATGCTTTAATATGGCGCATTATAAGGGAGTAGCAAATGCGCAGTCCATTTATGACGCGAGCCATATCGCGCGCTGTGCGCTGAATCCTTCTGTTATGCAGTCGGATAAATATAAGATCGAGCCGGCAAAGAAAAAGAAGGATATTGCCGTTATCGGCGGCGGTATCGGAGGCATGGAGGCGGCTATCGTCTGCGCTAAGCGCGGCCATAAGGTAACTCTCTATGAAAAGAGCGACCGCCTCGGCGGCGTATTCATAGCGGCGGCTGCTCCATCATATAAAGAAAAGGATAAGATGCTTATCGCTTGGTATGAGCGCGAGATCGCAAAATACCCCATTGAAATCAAATTTAATACCGAAATTACCGATGCAGCCATCCTTGGTGCTGATGAAGTCATTGTGGCAACAGGCGCAAAGGAAAGAAAGCTTAATGTTCCCGGGGCTGAAAAGGCAATTTCCGCTGTTGATTACCTTCTCGGCAAAAAAGAGGTCGGAGAGAAGGTCGTTATCGTCGGCGGCGGACTTACGGGCTGTGAGATCGCTTACGAGCTCTATCTTGAAGGCAAAAAGCCCCTTATCGTTGAGATGCAGAACGATCTGATCGTTTCTAAATACATCTGCCTTGCCAATACCAGCTATCTCCGCGATTTCTTCAAGACAAACAAAGTTCCCGTATGCCTTGAAAGCAGTGTTACGGAGATAACGGGCAGCGGAGTAACCGTTAAAAATAAGGCAGGTCAGACAAAGACAATAAATGCCGATTCGGTTATCTACTCTGTAGGCTATACTCCCGCTCCCGTGGCGAAAAAGGGAAGTCATGTTCATGTTATCGGCGATGCAAAGAATGTCGGCAACCTGCGTACAGTTATCTGGAACGCTTGGGATATCTGCATGAAGCTGTAAGGAGTACACCACGGTGACTTGGAGACTGCCAAAAAGTCTCTAATGCTCAAATTTTTTGCCGAAATGTTAGTTGACTTCCTATGAGATCCTTCGCTTTGCTCAGGATGACAGTAATAGTTGTTTTCTAAATTTTTTCTACGTTAAATTAACGGTTATTTTACGTTGAAAAAGCAATAATAGACCTTCTCCTGTCATCCTGAGCAAAGCGAAGGATCTCATAGACTGTTAGTTACTTTTTTCAATTATTATTTGATTTTATAATTTTTTACACTTAACAGAAAGGATGCTGTTATGATACTCACAGAAGAACAAAAAGCCATACTTGAAGGCTCGAAGGGGGAAGTTATGGCGAAGGTCATGGAGACCGTTATCCGCTATGGCGAGCTTTTCGGTGCCGAGAAGCTTGTTCCCGTAACAAGTAAATATAACCACCTCGTTACCTCCTTCGGTCTCAAGATGATGACACCCGTTTTCGATCTTATGCAGAAGCTGATCGATGCAGGCGTGGTTTCGGAGCAGAAATTCTCCGCAGATCCGCGTCCTCTTGATCCGAATGTGCCCAAAAACTTCCTTCAGAATCTTATTTTTAATAAATTCATGTATTCAAAGCAGGATTTTTATGAGGATCAGCTTCAGAAGCTTGGTCTGATGGATAAGGATGCCTTCAGCTGTGCCTGCTATCTTGACGAGATGGGCAATAAGCCCGAAATGGGAGACGTGCTGAGCTGGGCAGAATCCTCAGCCGTGGTTTATGCGAACTCGGTTCTCGGTGCGCGCTGTAACCGCAATTCCGGCATTATCGATATCATGGGCTCCATCGTTGGCTATGTTCCCGCCTTCGGTCTCGTTACCGATGAGGGAAGAAAAGCCACATGGATCGTTGAAGTCAAGACTTCAAAGAAGCCTGAGGCTCAGCTTCTCGGCTCCGCCATTGGTATGAAGGTCATGGAGGACGTTCCTTATGTGAAGGGACTTGATACATGGCTTGGTACAGAGCTTGATGACGCGGCATGTGCTTATCTCAAGGATTTCGGTGCGGCAACGGCTTCAAACGGTGCTGTAGGTCTCTATCATATAGATAATCTCACTCCCGAGGCAAAGGCGCAGGGAGAGGCACTTATCGCCGAGGGCGCAAAGGTTTATGTCATTGACGATGCCGAGCTTCAGAGAGTTTACGATAATTATCCCGTTATCTGGAAAAATCCCGATGCCAAACCCAAGCTCTGCTTTATGGGCTGTCCCCATATGAGCCTTGAACAGCTTAAGAGCTGGACGGATAAGGTTGAAGCGGCTCTGAAGGAAAACGGCAACAAGAAGGTGGTCATTCCCACAGTCTTTACCGCCGCACCCAAGGTTATCGAGGCATTTGAGAAGACAGAATATGCAGCTCGCCTTCGTGCAACAGGCGTTATAGTTTCCTATATCTGTCCGCTGATGTATATGAATAACCCGCTTTGCGGCAAAATGCCCGTAATCACCTCTTCAAATAAGCTCCGTACATATACAACGGCTCGTTATTATACAGATGATGAAATTCTCGTTCAGATCACAGGAGGTAAGAAGTAATGAAAGCATTTAACGGAAGAGTTGTTGCTCCCGGCTGTGTCACCGCCGAAGCGGTGGTATCCCACGGCGGTCTCAATACCCTTGCTTCCTTCCAAAAGGCACTGCAGTTCGGCGATAAAAAGGCGACCTGCGGCGACCAGAATAATCCCGATCTTTATAATAAGGAGCTGGCGGGAAAGGCACTTTGCCTTCCCCAGACGATAGGATCGACAACGGGCGGTCTCGTGCTTTACTGCGCATGCGCCATGGGCAGACAGCCTGCTTGTATGCTCTTTTCCCAGCCCATCGACTCCCTTGCAGGCGCAGGAGTTATCCTCGCGGACGTCTGGCTTGAAGGCGATAACGTGGCAATGCCCGTTATCGATTCGCTCGGCGAAGAGTTCCTCTCTTATGTCAAGGACGGCATGAAAATAACCATTAAAGACGGCGGCATAGTCGAGGTTGAATAAGCTCTAACATCAAAAAAGGACGGCTTAGCCGTCCTTCAGATTACTGACAAAGGGTTCAGGACGAAAGTCTTGAGCCCTTTGTCGCACTTTACATGGGTTTTGAAATATGGTATAATATAGGTGTAAAAAAGAACTTGGAGGAAGACCTATGTTTACGGAAAGAAGCGGAAAGCAGAA
>JAFTXK010000035.1 GCA_017461635.1 Clostridia bacterium
AGCAAGAGGTTAATCACCCTTCATCGCCTGGCGTACTCTGTCCATTCTGCGCTCCAGGATCTCCATATCCGAGAAGAGAAGCTCCAGATTTATTGTTTCAAGATCGCGCATGGGATCGATGCCCCCATCAACATGGATGATATTATCATCCTGAAAACAACGGATAACATGAAGGATAGCGTCTACCTCGCGGATATGAGAGAGAAATTTATTTCCCAGACCTTCGCCCTTGGAAGCACCTCTTACCAGTCCCGCAATATCAACAAATTCGATAACGGCAGGGGTATATTTTTCGGGATTATACATTTCTGCGAGAACATCGAGACGGCTGTCGGGGACAGCAACTATGCCAACATTGGGCTCAATGGTGCAGAAGGGGTAGTTTGCGGATTCAGCGCCTGCATTTGTCAGCGCATTGAAAAGTGTACTTTTTCCCACATTGGGGAGACAGACTATACCAAGTTTCATTTATTTAGATATCTCCTGACATAATATTTCATATTATTATAGCCTATATATGTGAATTTTTCAAGTATATTTATCAATTACATCAAAAAAAATTTATTTTTTTGTAAAAAACAATTGCATTTTTCGTAAAATGTGATATAATATTAAAATAGAAGTGCTTTTTTACACATAGTTTCTTCATTTTTACGACAAAATTCCATTAAAATTCAAAAAATTATCACATGGTTTTCCCATTGATGCCTTAAAATGGTAACATCAAGTAGAATATTTAGGAGGTAAACTGATTATGATGGATACGAAAATTCTGCTTATCGACGACGATGCAAACATATGCGATCTTGTTAAAATATATCTTGAAAACGAAGGCTATGAGGTTAAGGTAGCCAGCGACGGCAGCGAAGGTCTCAGCTTTTTCAAGATGTACGAGCCTGACCTGATCCTTCTCGACATCATGCTTCCCAAAAAGGATGGCTGGCAGGTTTGCCGCGAGATCAGAGAGCAGTCCTCAAAGCCTATCATTATGATAACGGCTAAGAGTGAGGTCTTTGATAAGGTTCTGGGGCTTGAGCTCGGTGCGGATGATTTTATCGTTAAGCCCTTCAATGTTAAAGAGCTTTCAGCGAGAGTTAAGGCGGTTCTTCGCCGCTATAATGCTCATGCTTCACAGAATGATGATGATGTTATCAAATTTGAAAACATTGAGATCAGCCTTCAGAAATATGAGCTTAAGCTTGCGGGCAAGAGTGTTGACGTTCCTCCGAAGGAGCTGGAGCTTCTTTATTTCCTTGCTTCAAATTCTGATCATGTTTTTACCCGCGATCAGCTTCTTGACAAGGTTTGGGGCTTTGATTATCTCGGAGACTCCAGAACTGTTGATGTGCATGTTAAGCGTCTGCGCGAAAAGCTGGACGGCGTTTCAGACAAATGGATGCTTCAGACTGTTTGGGGCGTTGGCTACAAATTTAAATTGGTATAAGACATTTTCATTTACGCCGATGCTGTAAAAAGCATTGGCGTAAGTATTAAGGGAGTATTTTGTTTTGAGCGAAAGAGTAAAGAATTCCGAAAAAGAGCTGCTGGCTATTATTTCATCCTCGGTGCATGATATGAAAACTCCGCTTACCTCGATCGCAGGCTTTGCGGACGCAATGCTGGACGGAACTGTTCCGCATGAGAAGCATGGGCATTATCTGCAGGTGATAAGGGATGAAGCCGAACGTCTGAGGCAGATATGCGAGGAGCTTCTTGAAGCCTCAAAAATCGAATCGGGCACAAAAAGCTATTCTATGAAGCCTTTTGATATTTGCGAAACGGCAAGAAAAGTGCTCATATCCATGGAGAGTGCCATAAATGATAAGAAGCTTGATGTTTTCTTTGAAGCACCGCATGAAGGGATAACCGCGCTCGGAGACGAGAATTCTATTACCCGTGTGTTGTATAATATCTGCGATAATGCGGTAAAATTCTCTTATGAGGGAGGAGCTCTGCGCATTTTGCTCCGCACTGACGGAAAGATGGCAGAGGTCAGCATAGAAAACAAGGGCGAGGGCATGTCGGCAGAGGAGCTTGATAAGATATTTCTTCCTTTTTATAAAAAAGGCGAGAGAAGCGGAACCGGTCTCGGAATGTTCATAGCAAAGAATATTGTGGACGCTCACGGCGGTTCGATCAGAGCCGAGAGCACTTTAGGCGAGAGGACGGTATTTACCGTCAGAATTGATAGAGGTTAATTATGGAAGAAAACAAATTTGGAATAGATCCCGAAGAGGGAAAGGAAGAGGAGAAGGCGGCTGAGGAGGAGATCATGGGATCGGAAACCGAAGCCGAGAGGATTTCCGAAGAACCCGATGCAGCACCTGAGGAGAAAACTAAGGAAGAAACCTATGCCTTCCGCTGGAACTATACCGAGCAGGATAACGCAAATTCGGAAGCGGCAAGAAAAAAGCGGAAAAACGGCATGAAGATATATGCCATCGTAATGACGGCGGCATTTTTGATCTGTTTTGCGCTTCTTGCGGCGGTGCTCATTATCGATGATTTTGCAAACATAACCGAAACGAAGATCATTGAGACCGAGCGCACGATATATGTTCGTGAATATGACAGTGAAAGCGGAGTTCTGACCATTTCCGAAATTGCGGACAAGGTGAAGCCAAGCGTTGTCGGAATCGAGATAACAACGGTTTCGGGCGGCGGCGTCGGCACGGGAATAATCATGAGCGAGGACGGATATATTGCAACCAACGCTCATGTTGTTGAAGGTGCTCAGAGTGTTACGGTAATAATGCTTGACGGCAGTGAGAAGGAAGCCGAGATAGTGGGCAGAGATACCCTCAGCGATCTTGCCGTGGTCAAGATAGAGGGCGAGGGATATCCTGCAGCGGAATTCGGAAAGAGCGAGGAGCTTCTTGTGGGCGAGCTCGCAGTTGCCATCGGCACTCCCGGGGGACTTGAGCTGGCGGGAACTGTTACATCGGGTATCATTTCCGCTATCAACCGCAATGTAAAGATCTTTGATGAGACCACGGGCGCGCTTCAGAAGACCATGACCCTTATCCAGACCAGTGCGAGCATTAATAAGGGCAACAGCGGCGGTCCGCTGATAAACGAGCGCGGTCAGGTCATCGGTATCAATACATTGAAGCTGGCGGACGGCTATGACGGCATTGGCTTTGCGATCCCCATCGATGGCGCGCTTGAAATCCTTGATAAGATAATAGAAACAGGCGAGGATATTTCCGAAAATAATACGAGCATTGCTCAGAAAAGAGCAATTATCGGTATTAAGGGTGGTGCTGTGAATCAGTCGAGCGGCGCGCCTATTGCCGGAGTATATGTCTCGGAGATCTATGAGGGATATGATGCCGCAAACCATCTTAAGGTCGGCGATATTATCGTTGGCATCGATGGTTATGAGGTTCTTGCCATTGATGATATTTCCGCAGTGATCGCAACAAAAACCGCAGGAGATACCGTAACTCTGAAGGTTTACCGAGGCGGACAGCTTTTCGATGCAGAAATAATTCTCGATTACGAAAAATAAAATACAAAAGCGATTGCTTCATGGCAACCGCTTTTTCTTTAATTTATGCCGCAATATCTTGCTTATTATTTTCTATGATCGCAAGGTATATTTTTGACGCGCGCTCTATGCGGCGGTATACCGTACGCTCATCGAGATAGGCAGCCAGGGCAAATCTTGTTACTGCTCGGGTAATGCTGCCGCTGCTGCTTTTATCGGGATTATTAAAATATATTTTATTCATTGCTTCAAGGCTTTCTTTTTCCCCTATCGCTCTGAGGGCTTTAATGCAATCTCGGACGGCGAACATAGATGCGGCTTCTTCTCGATCAAGCTTTGAAACTGTTCGCAGAAAATCATATGAGTTCTTCTCGTGAAGCGAATAAGCTCCGAACAATTGAAATGCCTTGTTTGGCGCTAAAAACTTGCTGTTATTTTTTGTTTTCATGTATCTCCTTTCTTGCGGTATATAATTGAAACAATAATTTGTCGGGGAAAAGTAACTAATAGTTTATGAGATCCTGAGCCTCGGCGAAGGATCTCATAGGGTATTAACTAACTATTCGATAAATTATTGTTTACACATCCAAATAACATTTTACATTATTTTTTCTCTTCTGTCAAATTGGGAAAAGGAAAAAATTACTTGACAAAACGGTTAGATTCGGTTATAATAATAACAAGTAAATATTTTACGGAGGTACATAATATGACTACTATTGAAATTCGACTTACAACCCTCGAAGATGTTCGTAATTTCGTGAACATCGTTACGAGATATGATATTGATATCGACCTTTGCTCAGGCCGTTATGTGGTAGACGCCAAGTCCATTATGGGTATTTTCAGTCTTGATCTGCTTTCTCCCATCAAGCTTACTGCTCACAGTGAGAATACAGAGAAGCTCTTCGAGGAGCTGAAGCCCTACATTATCTGATAAATTAAAAAATCGGAAAAGAAAAGGACAGTGCGATAAATGCCTGTCCTTTTTGTTTTCGAGAAAGGAGCAAACATGAATTATTCAGAGATCACCCCATATATCAGGGAGCTTGCCGAGCTTTCGGGCTCAAATAACCATATCAGACCCGAAATGTATTCAGAGCATGACGTTAAGAGAGGTCTGCGGGATCTGGACGGCAGCGGTGTTGTAGCAGGACTTACCGAGGTTTCTCATATCCTCTCCAAAACGAAGGATACGGAAGGAAATACCGTTCCTTGCGAGGGTCAACTCTATTATCGCGGTATCAATATAAGAAATATAGTTGACGGGTTCCTTGCGGACGACCGCCCCGGCTTTGAAGAGGTTATTTATCTGCTTCTTTTTTCAAGGCTGCCCACAAAGGATGAGCTGGGAAAATTCTGCGAACAGCTTTCTGTTTACCGTTCTTTGCCTCCTTCTTTTGTGCGCGATATGATATTGAAGGCTCCCGGCAAGGATATGATGAATATTCTTTCGAGAAGCGTACTGGCGCTTTATGCCTATGACGAGAATCCTGATGATATTTCAACGGCGAATGTTCTGCGCCAGTGCCTGCAGCTCATTGCGCAGTTCCCGCTTTTGTCGGTTTACGGCTATCAGTCCTTCCAGCATTATCATAATAATAACAGCTTGTTTATCCACTATCCGAAAAAGGAACTGAATACCGCGGAAAATCTGCTTTACATTCTCCGCGAGAATGGCGAATATACTCCCCTTGAAGCAAGACTTCTCGATCTTGCTTTGGTGCTTCATGCAGAGCATGGCGGCGGTAATAATTCCACTTTTACCACCCATGTTGTAACTTCCTCGGGCACAGATACCTATTCTGCCATTTCCGCAGCTCTGGGTTCGCTTAAAGGACCTCGCCACGGCGGTGCGAATATCAAGGTCATGCAGATGTTTGACGATATGAAGCAGTCGATAAATACCTCTGATATCGGCGCGGTAAAGGATTATCTTGTGCGTCTTCTCGATAAGGAAGCTTTCGATGGTGCGGGTCTTATTTACGGCATGGGACATGCGGTCTATTCGCTTTCAGATCCCCGTGCGGATATTCTGCGCACCTATGCGGAAAAGCTTTCGGAGGAGAAGGACATGGTCGAAGAATTTATGCTCTATGAAACCGTTGAAAAGCTTGCTCCCGAGATAATTGCTGAAAAGCGCAAAATGTATAAGGGCGTAAGTGCAAATGTCGATTTCTATTCGGGAATGGTTTATAAGATGCTCGGTTTGCCCTATGAGCTCTTTACTCCCATTTTCGCCGTTGCCAGAATCGCGGGCTGGAGCGCTCACCGCATGGAGGAGATACAGAACGCAGGAAAGATCATCCGTCCTGCTTATATAAATGTAAAGGATGAAGAGAGATATACAAAGCTTACTGACAGATGATCTTTGATCCGGCTCATGTATTTGAGTCGGATTTTTATATGCTGAATCAGAGTTGTGATAACATAAACTTTTTAATAAAATGATATGTTTTTTGTCTGATATTATTTAATTTTTGACTTATATGATTTTTATTTTGAAATCTGTTGACAATTAGATTTTTATATAGTATAATTTTTTAAAATCAATTTTCGGAGGCTAATTATGAGGCATATTGAAGAAAAAATCAGCGTTCCGGTTAAGGGGAAATGTGATGTGCTGGTTGCAGGCGGCGGTATTGCGGGTATCTCCGCGGCATTGGCGGCGGCAAGACAGGGAAGGGATGTTCTTCTTATCGAAAATGAATTCGGGCTTGGAGGTCTTGCAACACTCGGTCTGGTAACTATATATCTTCCTATCTGTGATGGCGAGGGTCATCAGGTCATCTTCGGAATTGGTGAGGAGCTTCTGCGCCTTTCTATCAAATACGGTGCTGAAGATCTTTATCCCAAGGCTTGGCTTGAAGGGGGCACTATCAAGGAGAAAAAGGCGAAGAGATTTAGAGTTCGTTATAATGCAAATCAGTTCATTCTTGAAGCTGAAAAGCTTCTGCTTGATGCCGGGGTCAGAATACTTTACGGTACAAGGATCTGTGCTGCCAATATGTCCGACAGCAGAATTTCCGATATTATTATTGAAAATAAGAGCGGCAGAAGCGCAATTGAGGTCGGTACGGTAGTTGACTGCACGGGGGATGCCGATGTTGCAAGATTTGCGTGTGCGGAGACGGAGACCTTCGGGCAGGGAAATGTACTTGCGGCATGGTATTATCACTTGACCGGTGGCAAAAAAGGCCTTAATATGCTTGGGTTCAGCGATATTCCTGATGAGGAGAAGAAGCAGGGCGCGGCGTCTTCAACACCTTTGGTAAGCAGACGCTTCAGCGGTCTTGACGGCGAAGAGCTCAGTGAGCAGATGCAGCTTTCCCATGCTCATACCCTTGCGGATTTCAAGAAGAGATATGAAAAGAACAGCGATGCCGAGATCTCTATGATAGCTTCGATTCCTCAGATACGCATGACCCGAAGGATCGTGGGCGATGCAACCCTTGACACCTCGGACGATAAAAAATACTTTGAGGACAGCATTGGTATGACAGGCAACTGGAGAAAATGCGGACCGATTTATGAGATACCCTTTGGCGTGATCAAAAGTGTGAATATCAGCAATCTGCTGGCGGCAGGACGCTGTATTTCCGTGACCGACGCTATGTGGGATATCACAAGAGTTATCCCTACCTGCGCTGTAACGGGTGAGGCGGCAGGTATTGCTGCCGCGATGTTTGATGATTTTAATAAGGCGGATATCGCGTCACTTCAGGCAGAGCTCCGCAAAAACGGAGTAAAGCTTCACACGGGAGAAGTTTTGTAAAAGATAAAGCAGGCTGTCATATTTCGACAGTCTGCTTTATGTATTACCCCATATTTGCTCATGTTTGGGAGTAAAAATGGGCATATATAGTAAAAAAAGACAAAATACCCCTTTTCAAAATTGATTTTTTGTGGTATAATAATAAGAAAAAGTAATTGTAAAGAGGTATAAAATGGCAAAAAGCAAGGATACCGCAAAGCAATATAATGACCAAAGTATAGTTTCGTTGAAGGGTAAGGACAGAGTTCGGAAAAAACCTGCCGTTATCTTCGGCTCAGACGGTCTTGAGGGCTGTGAACATTCGATATTTGAGATCCTTTCAAACTCGGTTGACGAGGCAAGGGAAGGGTACGGTAATGAGATAATCGTTACAGCTTACCTTGATAAATCTATCAAGGTTGAGGACTTCGGACGCGGCGTTCCTCTGGGCTATAACGAGCGAGAGGGAAAATATAACTGGGAGCTTGTTTACTGCGAGCTTTATGCCGGCGGTAAATATAATAATAACGCCGATGATGCCGCTTACGGTTACTCTCTCGGTACAAACGGTCTCGGTGCCTGCGCGACCCAGTACAGCTCCGAATATATGGACGTTTATTCCTATGACGGTGCGCATCTCAGCGAGATACATTTTGAAAAGGGCGATCCTGTTTCAGAGCTGGCAGTGCGTGACCTTGAAAAGAAGGAAAAGCGCACGGGAACTGTTGTTAAATGGCGTCCCGACCTTGACGTTTTTACCGATATAGATATTCCTCATGAGTTCTTTGACGATGTTATGCACCGCCAAGCGGTAGTCAATTCGGGTATTAAATTCGTTTTCAGATATAAGACAGAGAAGGGAAAGTTTGAGGAAAAATCTTATTATTATGAAAACGGAATTGCAGATTATCTTATAGAGATAGCAGGCGAAAATACCATGACTGCGCCCGTTCTCTGGAAGATGGAGACCAAGGGTAAGGACAGAGAGGATAAGGAAGAATATAAGCTGAAGGCGGAATTTACTTTCTGTGTTTCGAATACTGCAAGGAAGCTTGAATATTATCATAATTCCAGTTATCTTGAGCATGGCGGTTCTCCCGATAAGGCTGTATGCAGTGCATTTGCTTATGCAATAGACAAATATCTGAAAAATGCAGGCAAATATAATAAGAATGAGAAGAAGATAACCTTTGAGGATATTTCCGATTGTCTTGTTCTCGTTATTAACAGCTTTTCAACGGTCACTTCTTATGCAAACCAGACCAAAAAGGCTATAACCAATAAGTTTATCTGCGATGCAATGACGGATTATCTGAAGCAGAATTTGGATATCTATTTCATCGAAAATCCCACAGAGGCTGAGGTATTTGCAAATCAGGTTCTGGTCAATAAGAGAAGCCGCGAGAGCGCGGAGAATATCAGAATCGACGTTAAGAAGAAACTGACGGGAACGATGGATATTGCCAACCGCGTTGAAAACTATGTTGACTGCCGTTCCAAGGATCCCGAAAAGCGAGAGGTCTATATAGTGGAGGGTAAATCGGCGCTTGGTTCCTGTAAGCTCAGCCGAAATGCTGAATTTCAGGCTCTGATATCTGTAAGAGGAAAGACGCTGAACTGCCTAAAATGCGGTTATGACAGGATCTTCAAGAGCGATATCATAGTCGATCTTCTGAAGGTCATCGGATGCGGCGTTGAGATAAACGGCAAGATCAAGGGAAATATTCCTGCATTCGATATAAATCAGCTTCGTTGGTCTAAGATCATTATTTGTACCGATGCGGACGAGGATGGATTCCAGATCAGAACACTGCTTCTGACTATGTTCTACCGTCTGCTTCCTACACTCATTGAGGAAGGTAAGATATTTATTGCAGAAACACCTCTATTTGAGATCACAACGAAAAAGGACACCTATTTTGCATACGATGAGTTTGAAAAAGCAGATATCCTGAGAAAGCTGGGAGATCAGAAATATAAGCTCCAACGATCAAAGGGTCTTGGCGAGAACAGCCAGGAAATGATGGTATTGACTACAATGAATCCTGCCACCCGTCGTCTGATAGCAATAACCCCTGCAGATGCGGCGGCAACAGAGCAGATATTTGAGACACTGCTGGGAGATGACCTTCCCGCCCGCAAGGAATTTATCGCTGTTCATGGCTCAGAATATGTTAAGGACGCGGATATATAACAAAAAAGCGGCATATGCCGCTTTTTTGTGCGCTATTTTTTGATGCAGATATGAAATCTCCATTTCTTTATATGAGTTTCGCGGAGTAAAACAATTTTTCGCATCGGCATTGTGATGTTACAAAAAATTATTTTGAGAAATTTTAGATTTTTTTGCATAAAACTCTTGACAAATGGGCAAACTTGTGGTATTATTTATAGGTCGCGTGAGGAATGCGCAAAATTGAATATGGAGAAGTCGCGTAGTTGGTCGAGCGCGCACGACTGGAAATCGTGTAACCGTCAAAAGCGGTTCGAGAGTTCGAATCTCTCCTTCTCCGCCACGAAAAAAGGAACGCATTTGCGTTCCTTTTTTCGTGGCGGAGAAGGAGAGCCGCTCAAATTTTCTGCAAGAACGCGTGGGGATACGCATTTTTAATAAACAAAATGAGTTCTTGCCGCCGAGCTTGCTCGGGGGAGTTCGAATCTTATCGGAATAACTTTTAATATCTTTTAGGATCATATGCTACGAATTTTTTCGACATACTGAAGCCGTCCGATTCATTTCGGACGGCTTTTCTGTTAT
Source organism: Clostridia bacterium (assembly GCA_017461635.1). Taxonomy (GTDB): domain Bacteria; phylum Bacillota; class Clostridia; order Oscillospirales; family CAG-272; genus SIG710. The sequence continues at coordinate 10,003 of JAFTXK010000035.1, forward strand.
AGAATCCGGATCTATTATTTAAGCGCATCAAGGAGTGCCTTAACATCAGCTTGACCGAGGGTCATCTCCTGATCCATAAATTCTTCTCCCTTGCCCATGACGGGAATACCCCATTTGCCGCCCCATGTGAGAAGGTAAGCAAAGGAGCAACCCTCTTTTGAAAGACTGTAAAGATCGCCATAGAGATTCATGCTGTCATAAAGCTTAGGCTGATCGGCTCTGTCCTCTGCGAGTATAGCACCGCTTGGTCCAAACTCGGTTATGGCACCGGGCTTTCTCGCCAGGTCTGTAAGACGCAGATAGTTGTCGCCGTCCGTTATTTCAAGATTGCCGCTACTGTACCAGTCAACGCCTACCATATCGCAGTATTCGTCGCCGGGATAGAGATAGGTGGTGCTCATAGTAGTACTCGGATCATTATCAACATTTGATGAGGTATTCGGCGCATAGCACCAGATGAGATTTGTAAGTCCCATCTCCTTTGTGAAATAGTCATGGACATACTGCCATACGCCAACGATGTATTTGGGATCAAGGGTATGGTTTGTACCCTGTCTTGTGCAGAACCAGAACCAGCCTCCGTTTGCTTCATGGAGCGGTCTCCAGATAACGGGAACTCCATTATCTCCGAGAGCCTTGAGAAAACGCGCGTTTTCGGTGATCTCGTTCTTGAAGATGGCGTTATATTCTGTTCCGTCTGTGAGAAGATCGGTAAATGCCTGCTCATATGCTTCAAGCGAATCTTCGTAGCCCAGCTCGCCGCGGCATCTTGCGTCACCCATGGTATTTCCGGAAGGGTTATCCCAATGGGCGCTCATTGTTATGATGCCGCCATTCGCGCAATAATCAACTATCTCGCAAATGATTGCGCTCCACTCCACATCCGTTTTGTGGAGAAGATCAACAACGTAGCAGGCAAGGTCAATGCCTATGATGCCCGGGTATTCGCATGTAGCGTTATAGTATTCTTCTAACTTATATGTGATGCAGTTGACTGTACCGTTTGTTTCCTCACCGATAATGATCTTTTCGGGATCGTCATAGACCTCTTTCAGAACAGTCATGAGCTGATCTTTTGTGTAAACTTCTTTTTTGCCAGTACTCGCTTCAAGAGTATCTGCGGCGGTGAGGTTATATTCCTTTGAGCCGAGAGAATCAAGATAACTGCCCGTAAAGGTATCGACAGCGGTTGGAAGAGAGTGAGCGCTGCCGCAAATAACTATATTGCTGTTTTCTATGGTGATGCTGTATTTATCCGCAATAAGCTCAGATCCGTCAAGGATTATATAATGAGTTCCGTCTATCATTTTATCCGGTTCAACTGTGATATCTATACCGAAAGCCTTGCGAAGCTTAGGTAAAATTTCATCTATATTCATCAGGCTTTTATTATAAAGCTGAAATTCCGAAATATCGACGTTATCTATCGTAAATCTGTCCATAGTATAATTTTCCGTATATTTGTAGCCTTCTTTATTTATCGGGATTTTAACAGTCTTTGCCTCTGTATCGATGAAGTTTGCTTTGAAAAGCTCAACTGCCTTTGTGAGAGCCTCATCGCTTCCGCCGACAACAACTATCTTTGAGCCGACGTTTTTGATCACATAGTCATAATATCTGAGTCCTTTTGCCGCCTCGATGGATTCTGCACGGTTTGTGTTGCCTACAAGGATCTCTTTTGAGGTGCTGTTATAATCGGTTGTGATCTTAACGCTGTCGATGACCTTATAGATCGCCTGATGAAGCGCAACAGCAGATGCTTTTTCGCTCTCGGAAGCATTTTCGCTTCTTACTACCTTGTATTCTCCGATATCCTCCACTGCGGCAATTTCAACCTTGCCGGAGGGCGGATCATTGCTTTCACCGCAGGAGACTATGCCAATACATATGGCGAGAATGATACAAATATACAGTATTTTTTTCATCTTTTTATCCTTTCATAGCAGAATGAAATTTGATAGGTTTTGATAATAATAAAAACGAGATAGAATGTTAAACAATAATTTATCGGGGATAAGTAACTAATAGTTTATGAGATCCTTCGCCAAGGCTCAGGATGACAGTACTGTACTATTCGCAATGTTTCCTACGTTAAATCACGGTCAACTTAACAGTAGGAAACCAAGTTGGCGATCCCTTATTGTCATCCTGAGCCT
>JAFTXK010000036.1 GCA_017461635.1 Clostridia bacterium
AGGACAGGCACTTTTAGGATGATTAATCAGCCTCGGGAGCCGTAACTTCAGGTGTTTCCGCGGGACATTCGCATGTGCTTCCGCCGGCGACCTTGCCTGCAACGATGCCTGTGAGCAATGCCTGCAGGTCGATACCTGTAGATTCCTTCATACCCTCGATGATCTGGCTTGCGCTGTTCATAACGTCCTTGACAACCTTGGTAGAATTGCCATCGCCGTACATAACGATCTTGTCGGTCTGAGCCAGAGGAGCAGCAGCGTTCCTCACGACCTCGGGAAGAGCCTCGAGATACATCTCGATGATGGAAGCCTCGCCCATCTTCTTCTGTGCCTCTGCCTTCTTTTCAATAGCCTCAGCCTCCGCAAGACCCTTAGCTCTGATACCTTCAGCCTCCTGCTCCATTGCGAAACGGAGAGCTTCAGCCTCAGCCTTTCTTGCTTCTGCTTCCTTGATAGCCTCATAAGCTTTTGCATCTGCGTCTCTCTGACGGCGGATAAGATCAGCCTCAGCTTCCTTTTCAGCCTGATATTTCATAGCGTCTGCCTGCTTGCGAACCTCTGCATCAAGCTTACGCTCTGCAATAGCGATCTCGCGCTCTGCGATCTCGGTTTCCTTCTCACGACGGGCGATGTCGGCATTAGCCTTTGTGATCTCGATGGTCTTACGCTGATTTTCCTGCTGGATATTGTAAGCCGCGTCTGCCTCTGCCTTCTTTGTGTCGGCTCTGACCTGCATCTCAGCCTGCTGAACAGCCAGCTCGGCATTCTGTTCCGCGATCTTCTTATCAGCCTGAACCTTTATTGCGTTAGCCTCTTCCTGAGCATTTGCGGTAGCGATAGCGATATCGCGCTGTGCATTAGCTTTAGCGATCTGAGCATTCTTTCTGATCTGCTCAACATTATCGATACCCATGTTCTCAATAGTGCCTGCGTTATCCTTGAAATTCTGAATATTGAAGTTTACGACCTCGATACCCAGCTTTTCCATATCGGGAACCACATTTTCGGTGATCTTCTTGGCAACGCCCTGTCGATCCTGAACCATCTCTTTAAGACCTACAGAACCAACGATCTCACGCATGTTACCTTCAAGAACCTGCGTTACAAGGCTTACAAGCTCTGCCTTGCTCATTCCGAGCAGGGTTTCGGCAGCGCGCTTAAGAAGCTCGGGATCGGAAGATACCTTGATATTTGCAACGCCGTCAACAGAAACGTTGATAAATTCGTTCGTCGGCACAGCCTCGGAAGTTTTAACATCAACCTGCATGACCTTCAGCGAAAGCTTATCAACACGCTCGAAGAAGGGAACTCTCCAGCCTGCTTTACCTATAAGTATGCGCTTTTTGCCCAGACCCGAGATTATGTAAGCTGTATCCGGGGGAGCTTTGAGATAACCGATGATGAATACGATGAGCGCAAAAGCTCCGATTATAATGCCAATAGCTGCGGGAAGTGGTAATCCAAACATAGTATACCTCCAAAAGTATTAAATTTTTGCTTTCTTTAGTAAAAGGTTGTCTTTTTAGCTAAAAAAAGACTTTCACAGCTTTCGCCGTAAAAGTCTTGAAAATCATGATTTATGACATCCGATACCCGGGCGAAAGCCGTCCTGACGGGAATCGGAACACTCTTTCGAATGCTTCTACTCTCTTTTACTGGAAATATTGTACCATACTTTTTCTGCCTTGTCAAGAGGTTTTGTATAAATTTACACGAATTTTGCAATATTTTACATAGATTTTGCAATCAAAATTTTTTGGCAGTTATTGTTTGAACTCTGCTTAATATATTTTGAAATAAAGGTCTTGCCAAAATATAAATAATATGTTATAATATAAAATGTGAAAATTTGCCGAAAGGATTATTTTATATGATAGTAGCACTTGAAAATGCAAAGCGTGAGCTTATCTCACTTCAAGATGAGGTTGGTGAGCTCGGTAACTCTCTAAATATTGAAGCGGTTCGCGAAAATGTTGCAAGAATGGAGGAGACCACCCAGGACAGTGAATTCTGGAACGATACGGAAAAGTCCACTAAGGTCCTCCAGCAGATAAAGAACGGTAAGGACAAGATCGAGGCTTATGATACATTGGTTTCCCGTCTTGAGGATGCCATCGTTCTTGCTGAAATGGGTATCGAGGAAAATGACGAGAGCTGTGTTTCCGATGTAGAAGCAGAGCTTGAATTTGTAAAAAAGGAATCCGAAAGACAGAGAATCGAGATCCTTCTTTCGGGTCAGTATGACCGCAATAATGCCCTTGTTTCCTTCCATCCCGGCGCAGGCGGCACAGAGGCACAGGACTGGGCATCGATGCTTTACAGAATGATCACCCGCTGGGCTGAAAAGCATGGCTTTACCGTAAAGCTCCTTGATTGGCTGGATGGCGAAGAAGCGGGACTTAAGAGCGCATCTATTATGGTTGAAGGCGAGAACGCATACGGTTATCTTAAGAGCGAGAACGGTGTTCACCGACTGGTGCGCGTATCTCCCTATGATTCAGCCGGACGCAGACATACCTCCTTTGCTTCTGTAGAAGTTCTCCCCGAATTTGACGATGCAAATGACGAGATCGTGATCCGTCCCGAGGATATCGAGGTTACGGCTCACCGTTCCAGCGGTGCCGGCGGTCAGCATATCAATAAGACCGACTCTGCTATCCGAATCGTCCATCTACCCACGGGTATCGTTGTTGGCTGTCAGACTGAGCGTTCTCAGCTTCAGAATAAGGAAACCGCAATGAAGATGCTGAAAAGCAAACTGATGGAGATCAAGATCCGCGAAAATCTGGAGCGCATTGAGGATATTCAGGGTAACAAGACCAATATCGAATGGGGCGCGCAGATCCGTTCTTACGTATTTATGCCCTATACACTGGCGAAGGATACCCGTACAGGCTTTGAAAACGGTAATATCGATGCAGTTATGGACGGCGAGATCGATGGATTTATCAATGCTTATCTCAAGATGAATTCCGGAATCTGATATAAAAAATCTCGGCTCAAAAATAAATGAGCCGAGATTTTTTATGATCATAATTTTTATTTCATTGCTCGCATTGCATTGAGAATTGCGAGAACCATAACTCCCACATCAGCGAATATAGCCCACCACATTCCCGCATGGCCGGTTGCTCCGAGCAGGAGAACCAGTCCTTTAACTGCAAGGGCAAAAATGATATTCTGCTTTACGATAGCCATAGTTTTGCGCGCAATCTTTACTGCCTCCGCTATCTTCGTAGGCTTATCGTCCATAAGAACGATATCTGCTGCTTCTATTGCCGCGTCGCTTCCAAGAGCTCCCATAGCGATACCTACATCCGCACGGGAAAGCACGGGCGCGTCATTTATACCGTCGCCAACAAAGGCAAGAGGCGGCTTTTCATTTAACAATTCTTCAACCTTTTTGACCTTATCCTCGGGCATCAGCTCTGTCATGACCTCATCAACGCCGAGCTCTGCGGCAACAGCCTCACCAACTTCTTTTCTATCGCCCGTGAGCATTACCGTCCTTTTAACTCCGATATCCTTCAGTGCTTTCATAGCCTCTGCTGAATCGGGCTTGATCTCATCGGCGATGACTATATGACCGAGATATTTTTCGTTTTCCGAGATGTGAACGACAGTTCCGATTTTACGGCAATCGCTGATCTTTGCGCCTGATTTTTCCATAAGCTTTGCATTGCCCACATAGAGGTGTCTGCCATTTACGGTTGCCTCGATTCCCAGACCTGCCGGCTCTGTAACGCATTCGGGCTCTTCGGGCTTATCGCCGTATGCCTTTACTATAGATTCAGCTATGGGATGATTTGATCTGCTCTCTGCTGAGGCGGCAAGGGCGAGCAGCTCTTCCTCTGATACGTTTTCGGGATGTATCTCGGAAACTTTAAAGCTTCCTTTTGTCAGTGTCCCTGTTTTATCAAATACAACAGTTCTGACCTTAGAGAGAACTTCGAGATATGTTGCACCCTTTATAAGTATACCCTTACGTGAAGCGCCTCCGATACCGCCGAAAAAAGACAGCGGAACAGAGATGACAAGTGCGCAGGGGCAGGAAACTACAAGGAAAACAAGAGCTCGCTCGATCCATTTTGCCCAGTTTCCCACAAAGATAGGCGGTATAACCGCTAAAAGAAGTGCACCGATAACGACAATTGGGGTATAATATCTTGCAAATCTTGTTATAAAATTCTCCACTCGTGCTTTTTTCTCGGCTGAATTTTCAACAAGCTCAAGTATCTTTGAAACAGTGCTTTCGGAAAAATCGCTTTCGGTACGAACCTTTATAAGACCTGTAAGATTTACAGAGCCGCTTATAACTCTGTCACCCTCGAAAGCGTCTCTCGGCAGACTTTCGCCTGTAAGAGCGGCAGTTCCGAGGGTGGTAGAGCCTTCTGTGATAATGCCGTCAAGAGGCACTTTTTCACCCGGGCGTATGATTATTATCTCACCGACCGATACTTCCTCGGGAGACAGCTCTATCTCTTCGCCTTCGCGAAGAACAACTGCAGTATCGGGTCTGATATCCATCAGCGCGGCAATGCTTTTTCTGCTCTTGCCAACAGCAATGCTTTGGAAAAGCTCACCTAACTGATAGAATAGCATAACGGCAACCGCTTCGGCATATTCACCGAGTATCAGTGCTCCGATCGTGGCAATAGCCATGAGAAATTGCTCATCAAGCATCTGACCGTGAAGAATATTTCTCACCGCGCTTATAAGAACGTCATAACCGACAATAATATAAGGTATTAGGAATATTGTGAGCCTGAGCCATCCTTCTGTCGGTAAAAAATATGCAATGATCAGAAGGGGTGCGGAGATAAGTATTCTCGCAAGATCTCTTTTTTGTCTTTTTTTCATATTCTTACAGTATTATATTGCAATCGGGCTCGATGCGCTTGGCGATCTTGACACATTCCTTCATTATCTCATCAAAACGTGAGTCATCCGCTTCGATAGTCAGCTTTTCTGCAAGAAAATTCAGAGATACTTTGCTGACACCTTCAAGCTTTCCTATCGCGGTCTCTATTTTTGCCGCGCAGTTTGCACAGCATAGATCCTCAATTTTAAATGATTTTTTCATGGTTATTCTTCCTCCGTTAAATGTTCATAGCCTTGCTCGATTATTTTTCTCACATGGTCATCGGCAAGAAAATAATAGATGGTTTTTCCCTCGCGGCGGTTTGCCACAAGATGGTTATCCTTCAGCACTCTGAGCTGATGGGATATTGCGGATTGTGTCATTCCGAGAAGCTCGGATATGGCGCATACGCAAAGCTCGCTCTCAAAAAGCGAATAAAGTATCCGCATTCTTGTTGTGTCGCCGAAGATCTTGAATAGATCGGCGAGATCGCAGAGATGTTCCTCGTCGGGAAGCTCTCTATGCAGCATATCAACAAGAGCGGAATGATCATGCTTCTTTTTCTCTGGCATCAATTGAATCTCCGTTCATATGTTTATGTATTCATATGATAGCATATTCATGCTTTTTTGTCAATACTTTTTGAAAAAATATTGTTTTTTTGGGAAAAATTCTAAAAGGGGTTGTATTTTTATACCTATTATGTTATAATATCCGAGATAAAAAATTATAAGGAGACAAAAATGGACAAGTTTCAAATTCTTTACGAAAACATCCTTGCTTTTGGCGAGAACGGTAACTGGAAAATGATCGTCATGTGGATCATCGGCGGTATTCTGATTTACCTTGCGATCAAAAAGCAGATGGAACCCACACTTCTTCTGCCTATGGGCTTTGGTGCGATTATCGTCAATATTCCGTATTCGGGCGCAGTAGAGCCTCTCGAAACGCTCTTTAACGCAGGTATTGCCAATGAGCTTTTTCCGCTGATCCTCTTTATCGGTATCGGCGCGATGATCGATTTCGGCCCGCTTCTTTCAAATCCCAAGCTTATGCTTTTCGGCGCGGCGGCGCAGTTCGGTATCTTCTTTACCTTCTGTCTCGCTTCCGTCTTCTTCCCCACAGAGGTTGCCGCTTCTATCGGTATCATCGGTGCGGCTGACGGTCCTACAGCTATCGCCGTTGCAAATACACTTCTCGGCGACGATCCCACAAAGGGCGGTTACATTGCGGCTATCATGGTTGCGGCGTATTCCTATATGGCGCTTGTGCCGATCATTCAGCCTCCGATAATCAAGCTCTGCACAACAAAGAAGGAAAGACTTATCCGTATGCCATATACACAGAAGTCTGTTTCAAAGACCACACGAATTCTTTTCCCCATTGTAATTTCCATCGTTGCAAGTGCGGTTGCTCCTTCCTCGGCGGCTCTTATCGGCTTCCTTATGTTCGGTAACCTTATCCGCGAGTGCGGCGTTCTCGATTCGCTTTCCGAGACAGCGCAGAAGGTTCTGGCAAATCTTATAACGATCTTCCTCGGAATCACTATCGCATTCAAGATGCAGGCTGACCAGTTCCTTTCTCCCGCAACACTGCTGATCCTCGGTCTCGGTCTCTTTGCGTTTATTTTTGATACCGCAGGCGGCGTATTCTTTGCAAAGTTCCTCAACCTCTTCCTCAAGGAAAAGATCAATCCCATGATCGGCGCGGCAGGTATTTCCGCATTCCCCATGTCGGGCCGTATCGTTCACAAGATGGGTCAGGACGAGGATCCTCAGAACTTCCTGCTTATGCATTCTATCGGTGTAAACGTATCCGGTCAGATCGCATCGGTTATCGCCGGCGGTCTTATCCTCGGATTTGCTAATTATTTCTAATTTATAAATCGGAGGTATAATTATGTTTGATATATTTTTTAAGCCAATGAATTTTGTTGAGAATCTTGAATATATGGGTATCGGTATGCTCGGTATTTTCATCGTTATCGGTGTTATTATGGGTGTTACCGTTATTCTCAATAAAATATTCAGCAAATAATTGTATAATGTTAAGGGCTGTCTGCGGACAGCCCTCTTTTGTTATTATTTTCATAAATCAGGATTATCAATATAGATATGTACGATTGCAATATCGTTATAGCTTTGCAATTTATTTATATTGACTAAAGGGAATTTTTGCAATATAATTATATTAAATATAATAAAGGAGATCCCAAATATGAAAAAGTATCCCCCTGTAAGTCAGCTTTATCCGCATTTTCTCCATGGCGGTGACTATAATCCCGATCAGTGGCTTGATACTCCCGAAATAATCGATGAAGATATGCGTCTTATGAAGCTGGCACATTGTAATACCATGTCTCTCGGAATTTTTTGCTGGCAGGTGACCGAGCCTGAGGACGGCGTTTATGATTTTACATATCTTGATACCATGATAGAGAAGATCGGAGCAAACGGCGGAAAGGTTATCCTTGCAACTCCCAGCGGTTCAAAGCCCGCATGGATGAGCAAGAAATATCCCGAGATCGTAAGGACTAATGCAAAGGGTCAGAAGGAGCTTCACGGTGGCAGACATAATCACTGCTTTACCTCTCCCATATACCGCCGCAAGGTG
>JAFTXK010000037.1 GCA_017461635.1 Clostridia bacterium
CATAACTGTTGAGGGAGGAACGAGCGTGTCGATAAGACCTGCATTGATAGTAACATCACAATCAGGATTTATTCTTGCCGCAAGGTTGGCAGTATCCATATAGCGCAGTCCCTCACCATAGGGGAAGTTTCTGGGCGATGTGGGCTTATAACGGTCGGAATCCGCAGAGGTTACGCCCTGGTCTGCAAACCACGGTACACCGGCATAGACCTCATTTACCTCAGGAACAAGACCTGCAACGGCAATAGCCTGGAAACCGCCCTGGCTGCCTCCGCTGGTCTTGATATTTGTTCCATCCCAAAGACCTGCCCAAGCTGATGTGTTAACACCATTTACAGTGCTTGAAACACCTGTGCTTCCAAAATACATCTTAAGGAAGTTTACAGCCTGAACATCACGCAGAATCATATACTTAAAATATGTAGTATAAGGGCTTGCATTCTCAGATGTATTCTTACCGTGAGTGTCTGTGTAACCATAGAGAGATTTAAGTGTAGAAGTATAATATGTACCTTTGTAGCAGGAAACCCCTTTTGCATCGGTTGTCAAATAATCAGTGTTTGTTTCATTCGCCACATTATGAGGTGCCGGAATAGAGTGCGGCGATACGCTAAGGATTATTTTATTTGGATCACAAATAGCCGAAGTAGGAGTTATATTGGTATAAGAGCTTTCTGCGCTAAGTATCCAGTCATAACCCTTATACTGAAGCAAAAAACCAAGATCCGTCTTTCCCTTCGGGATAGTCAGATAAGCGAAAGTATGGTTTGTTCCACACCAATTTCCGTTTATACTGTCATAATAGCTGTCCTTTGGACAGTTGATCTCAACGTCATAGCAATCATAAGTAACGCCGCTGAAGGTGTATTCTCCGCAGTAATAAATATACTGAATAGTTGCTTCGCCGCCATCGGCATCAAGTTGTTCGAGAGTCTTATCCCAGAAAGCATCAAAATCGCCATGGGTGCTATACTCATCGGGCATACCGTAGATCGACTGAATATCATCAATTCCCGCACCTGCACCGCACTTATAAGCAGCAGGTACAGAAAGAGTACTCTTATTCGCATCACAGGCATTGACGGTCATAAGAACAAAGCCGGGTCTCAAAAGTCCGCCCTCAAGAGTAACGGTATACGCGCCGTCAACAGGTTCTACATAGCCTGTGAGAGTTCTGCCATCGTCCATTACCGCGCTATAGTAAAGATATGGCGCAATGACAACAGAGGAATCGCCCTTGATCTGGAATTTGAAGACAATGTCTTGTCCAACCTTATAACCAAGAGGTTCGTTTACCTTGATCTCACTGATCGTTGCACTTGTTACAGTTGAAATATCCGGATATTCAGCTGCTGCAACAGTGAATGTGAAGGTGGTGACTATCGTGCAAAGCGCAAGGAGCGCTGCAAGAAGTCTCTTAAAATTGCTGTTCATTTTTTAGTTCCTTTCTAAATTTATATTTATGAAAAATCAATTTGGGAACATAATTTTAAAATTATGGGTCGCCAAATTCAATTATAAAAGGGATTTCAAAAAATATAATATTAAAAATTGCCGAAAATTTACTAAATTTTTTCATATACCCTATTATAACAAACAAAGCGACCCTAATCAAGTGTTTATATTACTTATTTATGTGTTTTTGTGCTGTCAACCGAGAGTAACTGTGCAACCTTCGAGAGTGAAAATGATATCTTCAAACTTCTGGTTAGTATTGCCTCCCTTATCGCAGGTAAGAGAAAGCTCTGTTTCGCCTGTTGCTCCTTCAAGAATATCGAAGGTTATTGTAAAGAGCACGCCGTCACCTGTGAAATCTGTGGGATTAGCATAAAAAGCTGTTGCATATGTGAGCTCCGAAACTGCCTCGGGATCCTGCTGGATATTTGATGCGATAACAGTGGGATCAACGAGCTCTGAATCTGTAAGCTCAACAGGACAGATCTTTGTGTTATCATAATTAAGCTTGATATTGAATGCCGCAAGTCCGGGATTTCCATCAACCTTTACACTTGCAACGAGCTGAGTTCCTACCACCTCGGCAACAACAGAAAGTGTACCGCCTTCAACTATAGGATCTGTATCCACAGCTTCGCCTGTAAAAGCCTCTGTGCCGGAATCAACAGCGGTATCGGTGTCTTTACCATCACCTGTGTTTCCGCAAGAAACAAAACAGCTGAGTGCGAGAATAAGTGTAAGAAGAAGTGCAAAAATTCTGAGTTTCATCATATTTCCTCCTGAAAATTGTAGTTTTTTGCAACTGAATTTGATGCCATCCCCTGCAAAATGCAATTGGGCACAGCTATCACAGTCTATTATATCATAAGTTATTACATTTTTCAAACATTTATTTAAAATTTTTTTCAATTTTACAATTTTTGTGCAATTTGTTAAGAAATCTAAAAAATACTCCCATGAAAATCACAGGAGTATTTTTTCTTGAATTCAAATTTGTAATATATTATCAGTCATTCGCCCAGCGCTCTGCCAGATCCTCTCTTGAGATCATGATGGGATCAGCCATGAGGACATCGCCACCCTCAAGATTATAGACCGTACGGCTTACCCATGTTGCAAAATATGAAACATTAAGCCCCTCTGAGAGCATCTGTTTAATATCATTCAGCATATCGACAGAGGTGTAAGTATAATATGTACTTCCGTCCACTCTCTTCTTTGCAAGAGCATCACTTGGACCTGTTTCGGTAATAGCAGTTGGCTTTCCTAACGACATAAGATCGGTATAGCTGTTTTCGGAGTTATATTCCTGCTTACCGCCGGTATACCAGTCTATACCAACGATATCGACATATTCATCTCCGGGATAAGCATATTTTACGCTATGCTTATTCTCTCCGTTAAAGCTTGTTGAATATACCCAAAGAACATCTTCAGCACCGCGCTCAACGGTCACTATGTTATAGAGATATTTCCACATATTCGTCATAGTCTCGGGGCTGAGATATCTGCCTGAGCCCTGATTCGAGCACCACCAGAACCAGTCTGCATTCATTTCATGGAAAGGACGGAGCATTACCGGAATACCGTTATTCGCAAAAGCTTCCACAACTCTTACAGTAGTATCAAGAGTAGCTCTGAAAGCGGTATTAAGCTCTGTTCCCTCTGTGAGCATTTCCTCAACGACATTGTCGCCGCCAAGGAAACCGCGGTAATAAGTTCCGTCATCCGCATTGTTTAGGGGATTTCCGAGATGGGCAACTATGGCAATGATACCGCCCTTTGAAACATGCTTTGCGCCCTCGGAAACAAGCTGTGAAATATCATATTGATAAAGTACATCCTCGCCGAGATGGCTGTTGTTATACGGACCGAACTGACCGACATCGATCTCCATGATCGCAACCGATTCGCCGGTAGCCTTAATGCAATTGTCAATGGTCTTCTGAATACCGCTTCCGTTACGCTGATCGCCATATGTATGAGTACCGGTGATGACCATATCATCGCGCTTATCTGCTTCAATAAAGAGTTCAAGGAGCTGATCCTTTGTATAAGGAACAGTGAGACCGAGAGAACCTTCTTTTTTTATGCCCGATGCCACATCAAGGGTCTTGCTTCTTTCATCGATTCCCTCGGAATAGCCGAAGATCTCACTTATGAGAACATTTGCCGCCTCTTCCACCGAAAGATAGCTTCCCGTAAGATAAATATTGCCGTCCTCGATCTTAACAGAATAATCGTTTACATTCAGAGAATTCGAGCTGATTATTATCTGCTTTCCATCCTTTGAGCGAACATCGGAATATTCAATTCCCTTTCCGATAAGCTTAGTGGCAAAAAGATCGCTGAGCTCTGTTGCAAGGATCTTTGCTTTCTTATTATAATTTATGACAGATTCATCGCCTTCATCCTCATAGAAGGTATATTCGGTGATATTTACACCGTCAATTGTGAGCTTATCAAAATAATATGAGATCTCATAGCTGTAGCCTCCGTCAGCTGGAACGAGCAGAGAGCTTTCCTCTCCGCGCACAAAATTCTTAACAAACATATCAACAGCCTTTGTAAGCGACTCCTCAGCACCGCCGCAGAGATATATCTTCTTATTCTTTGCAGTAAGGCTATATTCCATCTCGCCAAGATCCTCATCGATCGTAACAACGATCTGCTTTGCATTTGCGCCGCCAATGGATGTACCTATATCGAGAGCCGCACCGGCTTTATTCTGAATATCCGATCTCAGCCTTACTGCCAGCTCAACTACATTTTTTGAAGCATTGTCATCACGAACTATTGAATAGGATAAAATATCCTTATCTTCATTTATCTCAATGCTTACTTCTTCGCCTTCCTCGCCGAGAAATCTAACCTTGCCGTCATTTTTACTGCCGCCGTTTCCACCGGCGGTATCGCCGCAGGAAGCAAGTAACAATGCCGAAATAAGGAGAATAATAGCAAAAAACGTACTAAAAGCCTTTTTCATGTTACCTCCAAAATTTTAACCGTTGAGCTTCTTCCAATAAGAGGCAAGATCCTCAAGATTCATAACTATATCGCTTTCAAGAAGAGCCTTGGATTCCTTCATAGTGGCCGTTGATCTCGCATAAGTCCATGTAAGGAAATAACATATCTTCTTACCTCGGGATCTGAGATTTTGAAGTATCTCCAGAAAATCGAGACCCGTAAAATCAAAACCGACTATCTTCCCTTCTTCATTCTTAATCGCAAATTTGCTTCCGTCACCGGGACCGAACTCTGTAAGTGCGATAGGCTTATCGGTAGACTGAAGATTCTCAAAGGTACTGCATTTTTCTATCTCATAGTCACCGCCCGTATACCAGTCACAGCCCACAACATCAACATATTCATCACCCGGATATGCATAAAGATTGCTGGGCTTATATGCACCGTCAGAGGCATTGGAGCTGGGGGAATAGATCCATACGGCATTATCTATACCAAGCTCGACCGTAAGAAGCTTATAGAAGAGCTTCCAGAATCTGACGATTATATCACGGGAAAGATAAACATCCTGCTTCTGATTTATACACCACCAGAACCAGTCGCCGTTGACCTCATGGAGAGGACGGAACATAAAGGGCAGACCGTTTTCCTTAAAGGCTTTGAGAAGTCTGATAGTGGGTTCGAGAGTTTTATAGAGCTTTCCGTTAAGCTCTGTTCCTTCTGTAAGGAGCTCGTCGGCAACTTCGTTGCTTCCAAGCCGTCCGCGATAAAACACCTTGTCTTCCGCATTCATAAGCGGATTGCACATATGTATGCAAACGGAAATTATACCGCCCGCGTTGATAAATTTCGCGCTTTCAGCAACTATCATTGAAAGGTCGAAATCAGAAAGAGTGTCAACGCCCGGATGAGAAGGTGCATAAACGCTATATCTTCCAACATCCAGCTCAAGGATCGCCGCACAATGACCGCACATTTTAAGGCTGTGCCCCCATGTGTCTCCAACCTGAGAGCCATTACCCCAAGAGCCCCATGTATGAGTTCCAGAAATTATCATGTCACCGCGCTCCTGCGAAAGCTTGAAGAGCTCCTTCAATTGCTCTGCGGTATAGGGAACTTTAAAGCCCATAGATCCCTCATAATTATATTCAGAGGTAAGATCAAGCTCACGTTCCTCCCCGTCGCCAAGGATTTTTTCGGTAAAATGATCAAAAGCATCGGTAATCGAAAGATAATTGCCCGTAATATATATATTTCCGTTCTCGATCTTAACGGAATATGCATTTGCATTCGTGCTATGCGCCGAGAGGACTATATAATTACCGCTTCCCATTTCTTCGGCGATAGGCAGAGCCTTGCCGATATATTTTTCATTGAAAAGCGCGCTGAGCTTTTCCGCAAGAGTAACTGTTTTTATCGGCACTTTTGAGTTAACAGAGCTATCACCGTCAACATAAAGAGAAAACTCTGAAATATCCTCACCGCAAACCGTCAGTTTTCTAAATGTACTCATAATTTTTCCTACCCAAAAGGTTATTTCAGATCATTACAGCGAGACATAAGATCGTCAAGAGTCAGAATTATTTCATCATTCATAAGAATATCAGCATTGCCGAGACCCGCGATAGACATTTTGCCTGTCCATGTAAGGAAATAGCTGACCTTGAAATCATCTCTGATCATATCCTTGATAGCACTGAGAAGATCCTCGCATGTCCATGTATAATATATCTTTCCGTCAGCATCTGTTGCCGAAAGAGCTCCACCCGAGGCAGGCCCTACCTCTGTAAGCGCAGAGGGCTTGCCAGTTGACATGATCTTTGTAAATGAATCATTGTTATTCACTTCGTAATTACCGTTTGTATACCAGTCGCAGCCAACAATATCGACATATTCGTCACCCGGATATGCATAGAGAACATCCGCGCATCCGCCGTTATTATAGTTAGGCGCATAGACCCAAAGAGCATTTTCAATGCCCATTTCCTCGGTCACGACTTTATAGAAAAATTTCCAGAAATCCTGCATAGTCTCTTGACTGAGAGCAACCTCGCCTTGGTTTACACACCACCAGAACCATCCGCCGTTCATCTCATGAAGCGGGCGGAAAATAAAGGGTATACCGTTATCATCAAGAGCCTTTATGAGCATAAAAGTGGATTCAAGGGTCTTCCGAAGAGCCTGATTCATTTCTGTTCCATCTGTCAGCATATCTCTTGCCATATCTTCGCTTCCAAGATGACCTCGATACCAGACATTATCCGAAGCATTCATCAGAGGATTTGCCATATGAATACAAACAGAAATGATACCGCCCTTTGAAACATGCTCAGCACTCTCGGAAACAAAAGCTGAAAGGTCATAAGGAGTTATAGTATTGCCCTTTGTATAGTAATCATAATATACGCTGTGGCGTCCCACATCAAGCTCAAGGATCGCAGGGCGTTTTCCGCTCGCCTTAAAAATTGCATTTGAGGTATTGGATACCCAACTGCTTCCGTAGCTTCCTTTATAAACATGGCTGCCTGAGATCACCATATCCTTACTGTCGGAGGCTTCGCTGAAAAGATCAAGCAGATCCTGCTTTGTATAAGGAACGGTAAATCCGAGAGAACCGCTGATATTATCCTCGGAAGTGAGCTTGAGAGTTCTCGAGAGCTCTCCATCTTCTTTATAACCAAGCATTTCGGAAATAAATGCATTATAAGCCGCATCGATTGAAACAAAGCTTCCTTCAATATAAATATTTCCGTTTTCCAATCTCACCGAATATCCGTCAGCATCAAGACCGACGGCGGAAAGTACGATATAATGTCCCTCGCCCATCTCCTTGGCTATGGGAATTTTTTTGCCAATTAGCTTATCTGCAAAAGCGGCAGAAAGCTCCTCGGCATATGTATTTGTTTTTATCTCCGTATTGTCAACGCTTTCGGTATCTGCGGCATATATTGAAAATTCAGCAATATCAACACCGTCTGCCGTAAGCTTATCAAAAGCAAATTTTTTTACAAAATCATAACCGTCTTCAACGGGGAGAAGTATAGACTTATTATCTTCATAAATAAAACACATAATAAAGAGCGCTGCTGCCTCGGCAAGAGAATCCTCTGATCCGCCGATGATATAGAGCTTATTTCCTTTCTGTTTGATTGTATAATCATATCTTCCGAGAGACTCGGCAATCGCCGATGATTCGGGATCCTTGGTCTCGCCGACGACGATCTCCTTCACCTGCTCACCTGAGGATGTACCGTAATCGGTGACAAGATCAAGCTTTTCGCCTGTCTTTTCAAGTATTGCCCTCCTGATATCCGCGGCAATATTCCTAACGCTTTGACTTGCAGTATCAGAACGAATGATTCGGTATGAAGAAACAGCAGTTTCTTCATCAACATCAATATCGGTCTTTTCTCCGTTTCCGTCGGTCAAAGTGATGGTTGCGTCCGAATTCGGAGATTTTTCCATGCCGCAGGAAATAAAGCAAAAGAAAGAAAATAACAAAATCAAAGCAAAACAAATCTTTTTCATAATGCCTCCAAACTTTAAGTAAAATAATTATACCTAAAATCAACTCTTTTTACAAGTATAATTCACATTTAAATCGCGCATCACAGTTCTACTTTTTGTTTATTTTACCAAAATATCTCTCCGCTATTATTATACAACCCCGAAAAAAATAATTCAAGTACCAATTAAATGGAATAATATAAATAATCAACAGTTTTTTCAGCAAAAAGAACACTGCTTCCAATGGAAACAGTGTTCTTTTTGCCTTATTATTTAATCATTGTGATAAGATGTCTGCCGGTTTCACACATAAAGCGCAAAGCTGCCGGCTGAAGGGCATTGGGAAATTTAGCATGAAAATTTCCTGCTTCAAAGGTTAGATCTCCCTTATAACCGATCTCACCCAAGGTCTTCATAACACTTTCCCAATCAATTTTTGCCATATAAGGAAGAGTATGAAGGTCGCTATGACCGTCAACATCATGAACATGCAAGCATTGCAAACGCTCAGCACCAAGCATACGTATCATTTTTTCAAGGCTTACGTCCAACAGCGCGGCATGTCCTATGTCAAGGCAGGCAACTATCCATTCGCTTCCGATCATGTCAATATATTCAACAAATTCCTCGGGGCGAGAACAGGTACTGTGTACTATTTTACCATACCTGTCCGACCACTGCCACATGTTTTCACAAGCTACCTTGATGCCGAATTTCTCACAATAAGGGATAAGTCTTTTATAAAAATCAAGGTTGATCCGGCGCAATATCTCGGGGGTTCCTTCATCTGCATATGTAAAATGCTGGCAAGGATGAACAACAATGATCTTCGCACCCAGAATCGCGGCGATCTCCATAGAGCGTACTATTATACCAAACTTGAGTTCATCGTCTTCAGGATCTCCAGAGCTTGATCCGAAGGGGGCATGTGCCTGATTGCAGACTATGCCGAAAGAATCCGCCTTCTCTCTGAGAGATCTGGCATATTCTCTGTAATTATCGCCGTTAAAACGACTATCCTTGCCGAACATTTCAAACAGCGACATATCATATGCATCGAAACCTGCCTGAGCAATCATTCTTATCGCTTCAACATGTCCGAATTTGTTTACTAATTGATTTGTAGGTTGAGATAAAATCATTTTCCTTCTCCTATTTTTTAAAAATTTTACACCATGTTTATAAAAAAGTCAAGTCCTTTTACAACTTTTTTAGTATAAAATAAAAATAATAAACGAAAATGTTACAATCTGTTGACTTTTTTTAATTTTAGTGATATAATAAACACATTGGCTGCGGAGTTTTATTAATTTGAAAGGAGATTTCAAATGAAAACCGATTTTGGTCGAAGCTTATATATGAGATCAAGACAGATCTTCTTGATACTCATTGACATCGCTTGCTTTGCACTGCTGAATTTCCTATATTATATGGTTGCTGTTCTTATGAATTCCGCTCCCTCGGAGCAGATCGATTTTATCGTAAGTTCAGCAATTCTCGTATTATTACTTATTTTTTGCAGATGCATTTTCGGTACCTACAAAAATGTTTGGAGATATGCAAATTCAAGTGCATATCTGAGCATGGTCATTTCAGATGCCATCTCTGGTCTTGCGGCGATCCTTATCGAAGGATTGCTTTTTCAAAATAATAACTACTGGCATTTGATAACCGTTACTTCTCTTTTTGCGCTGATGACCCTTTCATCTCGCTTTGCTTACAGCACGATGCATAGGCATCATAAAGTAAATACGGGAAAAAAGATCAATGTTGCTATCCTCGGCGCGGGTCAGCTCGGTGCGCATCTTGCAGAAGAGCTTCTTTACAGCAAAAATTCCCATTATCATCCCATCGCTTTCATTGATAAAGATAATGCAAAACGCGGAGGCAAGGTCTGCGGCATTGAAGTTCTTTATGAAGATGAACATATTATCGAAAAAATCAAAAAGCTCCCCATTCAGGAGATATTTGTCGCTGTGGCGGGGCTTGATAACGACAGCGTTCAGGAGCTTTATGACCGATATGTTCAGACAGGCTGCAAGATCAAGTTATATGATACACCTGTAAAGGATATCGAAAAGAGTGCCTCAAGCGAAAAACGAAAGATACGCGAGCTTCAGATCGAGGACCTTCTTTTCAGACAATCTCTTGTGATCAATAATGAAGAAGCTCTTAATTTTTACAGCAATAAGACCATTCTTGTTACAGGAGGCGGAGGTTCCATTGGAAGTGAGCTTTGCCGTCAGATAGCGAAATGTAAGCCTAAAAAGCTCATTATAGTTGATATTTACGAAAATAACGCTTATGACATACAGCAGGAATTGCTCCGTTTCTATGAGGACAGACTTGATCTCACGGTTGAAATCGCTTCGGTCAGAGACAGAGTTCGTCTTGACTGCATTTTTGATAAATACCGTCCTGAAATCGTTTTCCATGCCGCGGCTCATAAGCATGTTCCTCTCATGGAGCACAGCAATTGCGAAGCTATTAAAAATAATGTTCTCGGTACATATAACACCGCGGATATGGCTGAAAAATATGGGGTTAAAAAGTTCATTCTGATCTCAACCGATAAGGCTGTCAATCCCACAAATATCATGGGTGCTTCGAAGAGAATGTGCGAAATGATAGTTCAGTGCAGAACAGACAGCAAAACCAGCTTTGCGGCAGTTCGCTTTGGAAATGTGCTTGGTTCAAACGGCTCGGTCATTCCCCTCTTCAAGAAACAGATCGAAAACGGCGGTCCTGTCACCATTACAGATAAACGAATCATCCGATATTTCATGACTATCCCCGAAGCAAGCCAGCTGTTTATGCAGGCAGGTGCTATGGCAAAGAAAGGCGAGCTTTTTGTTCTTGACATGGGCAAGCCCGTCAGAATCTATGATCTTGCGGTAAATATGATAAAGCTTTCGGGACTTACTCCCGATGTTGATATCAAGATCGAAGAGATCGGTCTGCGCCCGGGTGAGAAGCTTTTCGAAGAGTTGCTTATCAAATCAGAAACTCTTTCAAAAACCGATAACAATATGATCTTTGTTGAGAAGGATACTCCTCTTCCCCGTGCTGAGGTCGATGAAAAGATCGAAATGCTTACAAATGCCGTAAAGGTAGCCGAGCATGAGATCGAATCCGAAGCCATCAAGCAAGCCTTCAAGGCAACCGTACCTACCTATCATGATCCCGAAGAGATTAATTGCAATGCCGAAAAATCCGAGGAAATGAAGGTCGTTCAGAATTAAATAAAAACATATATTAAAAGGTTTGTCTCGTCAAATTAACGAGACAAACCTTTTCTTTTGTAAACAAAGCTTCTGCCCTTGCGCTCCTCGCTTTTTTCGATAAATCCGAGATGACATAGAATCTTCAAAGAGGCATAGCCGCCATAAGAACGGAGCTTTGCCGCTTTCATAAATTCGGAAGCTGTGAAGCTTTCTCCGAGTTCTTCGGGCAGAAAAGCGCGATAGTCCTCTGCGCCGCAATATATAACCTCATCTATAAGCCCTATCGGGATTCGCTCATATCGCTTCGATCCGCGCTTTTTGTCCTTGCTCCAACCATTTAGAAGTCTGTATTCTTTCTCTTCGAGAAGTAAAAACTTTACGGTCAGACGTTCATTACCGAGGAAATCACAGAGAAAAAGCCAATCGCGCATAACATCCTTCGGCAAAGTCTTTTTCGGAGATTTTTTGCGCGATAGCGCTTCCCCGCTCTCGGGATCAAGCCAAACGCACCATTTAATATGCGGAAGAGGTCTGACAATCGTCACGGAAAAATCCGTCTCCTCAAGATAATAACGAATTTTCGCCTTCATCGGATAAAAGCTTCCCGTCTGTATCTCAATTATATCATTTCCGCGCAGTATATCGGCAACATAAGCTCCTATAGGGATCTCATGGCAGGCTTCATCGGGCTCGCAGAATTTTTTCAGCACCCGATGAAGCCTTTTTTCTTTATATGTACCGATATTTTCGCCGTCTGAGCGATCGGAGAGCAGATTTTCTCTTATGCAGATCTCAAAGCGCAGCTTATCGGCTTCCGTCATGTTGCGATACCCGCAAACTGATTGCTGTAAAGCTTGGAATATTCTCCGCCCCCTGCAAGAAGCTCCTCATGACTGCCGCTCTCAACTATAACTCCGTCACTGAGAACAACGATAACGTCCGCATCTCTGATAGTGGAAAGTCGGTGAGCGATAATCAGCGAGGTACGGTTTTTCATAAGATTCACCATTGCCTGCTGAATATGCATTTCCGTTCTGGTATCGACCGAAGAAGTAGCTTCATCAAGAATTAGTATCTTGGGATCGGCAAGAACCGCACGGGAGATCGCCAAAAGCTGTCTCTGTCCCTGGGAAAGATTTGATCCCGCTTCGGTAAGCTCGGTATCATAACCGTCGGGCAGACGGTCGATAAAGCGGTCAGCATTTGAAGTATGCGCCGCGCGCTTGATATCTTCGTCGGTGGCATTCTGATTACCGTATTTGATATTTGTTTTGATTGTATCGCAGAAAAGAACGGTATCCTGAAGAACTATTGCGATTGCTTTTCTGAGTGTCTCCTTGGGAATATCTGTAATATTCACGCCGTCAATGGTGATCTCTCCCTTATCTATCTCATAGAAACGTGTAAGGAGATTTACTATCGTCGTCTTACCCGATCCTGTTGCGCCGACAATAGCTATCGTCTGCCCGGGATGAACGGTAAGATTAAGATTTTTCAGAACGGGCTTACCTTCAACATAGGAGAAATCAACATCCTTAAATACGATCTCGCCTTTCATATTTTCGGCATCGTAATCGAGCTTACCGTTATCGACCTCATTTGAGCTGTCCATGATCTCAAAAATTCTCTCTGCCGCCGCAAGAGCTGTAAGAATTGCCGAATACTGGTTTGCGATCTGGTTGATCGGATGGGTAAACTTCTTTGAATACTGGAGCATTGCCTGGATATAACCAACGGTAATACCCATTCCGCGAAGCATCATAAATCCGCCTGTTGCGGCAATAAGCACATACTGGAAGTTGCCGAGGAAATTCATAACAGGTCCCATGATCGAGCCCCAAACTCTTGCGGAAATACTGTTTTTACGAAGAGCTTCGCTCTCTGCGGCAAAATTGCCGACAGCCTTGTCCTCTTTACCGTATGCAACAACAGTTTTATATGAGGTAACCATTTCCTCAACCTCGCCGTTCAGCTTACCGAGAAGTCTCTGCTGACGAACAAAATATTTGCGCATGAATTTTGCAAGATTTGTCGATACTAAAATAGTGATCGGTATAGTGAGTATCGCGATTATCGTGATCTGCCAGCTGTAATAAAGCATCATCGCAAATGCTCCGATAAGGGTTATTATGCTCGAAAACAGCATGGTTATAGACTGAGATACAGCATTGGAAACATTTTCAACATCGTTTGTCATTCTCGACATGATATCTCCGTGCTTGTGATTATCGGTATAGCTGATCGGCAGACGCGATATCTTGCGGAAAAGATCATTACGCATGATAAATACGGTTGCCTGAGAAAGCTTTGCCGAAAGAAGTCCCTGAGCATAATAAAGCACTGAGCTTACGGCAAAAATAATTGCCATTATAATGAGATAACGGGTAAGCGAATCAAAATCAACAGTAGTAATATTCCCTTCCACCTTGAAGGTATCAATAGCCTTCTGCTGGAAAAAAGGTCCGAGCAGATCGATAACGGTTACGCAGATCATTATGCCGAGGAGAGCAATAAGTATTGCACTGCTCTTTCCGATATATCTGAAAAGTCTTCCGATGGTACGTCTTACATTCTTCGGCTTTTCAACATTCATTCGCGCATTCATGGGTCCGCCGCCGGGTCTTCCTCCCGGTCCCGGTCTGCCCATCTGCGGTCCTCTCTGATTATTCATTTATATCACCGCCGTTCTTCATCTGGGAATCATAGATATCTCTGTAGGTTTCGCTTATGCGCATAAGCTCATCATGAGGAGCGCAATGCTTAATAGTACCGTCCTCGATAACGGCTATCCTGTCAGCCTCACGCACAGAAGCGATTCTCTGCGCGATCATGATAACAGTTGTATCCTTCATTTTCTCGTTCAGCGCCCTTCTGAGCTTTGCCTCTGTGGCAAGGTCGAGAGCAGAGGTAGCATCATCGAAAATGAGAATCTCGGGCTTTCTGACAACGCCTCTGGCAATAGAGATCCTCTGCTTCTGACCTCCGCTGAGGGATGCACCCTTTTCGGCAATAAAATTATCATAGCCCTCGGGCAGATGCTCAATGAAATCTCTTGCCTGAGCTGTCTCTGCCGCTTCCTTTATCTCTTCAAGAGTTGCATCCTCCTTACCCCAGCGAATGTTATTCGCCACGGTATCAGAGAAGAGCTCGCTCTTCTGCATTACAAAGCTTATTTTGTCGCGAAGAGCAGACAGCTTATATTCTTTTACATCAAGACCGTCAACTCTGACAGTACCCTCGGTAGCATCATAAAAGCGAGGAACGAGATTGACAAGTGATGTCTTTCCGCAGCCCGTTGAACCGATGACCGCAAGGGTCTCTCCGCGTTTTATCTGAAGATTTATATCATGAAGCACGGGTCTGCCCTGTGTTCCCGGATATCGAAAGCTTACATTTTCAAAGGAAACAGCAATATTATCGGGCTGACCGACCTTATCGCCGCTCTCGATCACAGGGGCAGAATCCATAACTTCATTAATTCTTTTGCCCGAAGCAATAGCACGGGAGATGGACTGAAACATCATAGTTACCATCATGATGGACATGATCACCTGAGTGACATATGTAATACCCGCCATAACATTACCGACGCTCATGCCCGCAATACCATTGCTGATATCGATGCCTCCAATAAGGATAATGGCAATAATTGCAAAATTCTGAATTATATTCAAAACGGGATGGATGATAGCCATAAGGCGCAGAACTCTGAGATTTATGTCCTTCAGCTCACTGTTTGCGCTCATGAAACGTTTGGTTTCATAGTCCTCTCTTACATAAGCCTTTACAACTCTTGCCCCGCTGACATTTTCCTGCACGACCGAATTCACCTTATCAAGCTTCTTTTGAACAACGCTGAAAAGAGGTATTGACTTTGAGAGAACCAAAATGAGCGTTGCCAGCAGAAGAGGAAGCGAGCAAAGAAGCACAACTCCGAATTTGAGATTGAGTGAAAGGAGCATCACGGTTCCGCCGATGAGGAACATAGGCGAACGAACGCACATGCGAAGTATCATTTCCACAAGCTCTATCAGCATTGCAATGTCGTTTGTCATTCTTGTAACCAGCGAACCTGTTGTAAACTTATCGGTCTGCTCTATTGAGAGAGACATTACTCTTCTGTATGCATCACAGCGCAGATCATGACCGAAGCCCTGAGAAGCTTTTGCGGCGGTATATGCGCACATCGTTCCGAAAAATCCTCCTACAAGGACTATTAGGAGCATCAAAGCACCAAAGGTAATGATAATATTCATTTGAGTATAGTCATTTCCGAAAAGCATGGTAATTATTTTATACGGCAATCCCGAAGAAGCGATCTCTTGAGGTCCGTTATCGGCAATGCCGAAGTCAACGATATATGACATCAGCTTCGGAAGCGAAAGATCCGCCGCGACCTCTCCTATCATGAGAAGCGGCGAAACTATCGCAAAAAGAATATAGGGCTTCAAATATTTTGCAAGTTTCATTTATCGGTATCCTCACTTAATAGATTTTCGCGCATTTTCAGCAGGATCTCGGTAACCTTCTTTATCTCATCCTCGCTGAGACCGCGCATAACGAATCTGTCAATTTCTTGAAGAGTATTAAAATTCTGCTCATCGAGAGCTTTTCCCCGCTCGGTCAGATAGACCTTCGATATTCTGGCATCCTTCTCATCGCATTCACGCTTGACAAATCCCATTTCCTCCATCTTTTTCAGCGCAAGGCTGACCGTAGGTTTACTGAGATGCGTCATTTCCACAAGCTCGATCTGAGAAATGCCGTCCTTTCTTGCAAGAAGTCTCAAAAGCCTGCGGCTGCTATGAGGCAACGCCTCCGGAAAAACGCCGCTCGCTCTTGCCTTTGCATCGAAAAGACGGGCAATGCTATTGAGTATCATAACGGGATTTTCTTCGATTTTTCTGCAATTTTCTTTTTTACAGTCCAATTTTTTCATAGAAAACCTCCAATTAGTTTGTTTGCAAACTAATTATATCACATTAACCGCAAAAGTCAAGGGATTTATCATTTTTTTACATTTTGTTCAAAACATAATCTGGCTGAAACTTTAGATTTTGTAACACATTAAAAAAGCTTACTCGGAGCAAATTATAGTCAGACAAAAGAAAGAAAAAAGGAAGTAATCAAAATGCGAACCAAAATTATAAAAATTTCATCGGTGCTTCTGCTTTCCGTCTTTATTATATTTGCTCTCATTATGGGATGCGCCGATTATCTTGTGCCCTCAAGGCAATCATATTATGAAGGACAGCCGCTGATGCGAAATGCATTCGTTAAAGTAGAATGTGACGGCTCAGCACCCGCCATTGCCACTACCGAGCATGTAAGAACAGTAAATGCAACCGCAAAGCTTTTCGGAATTTTGCCTCTGAAAGAAGTCAGCGTCGATTATTATGACAAATTTTCACTCTATGTAGGCGGCTTCCCCTTCGGAGTAAAGTTTTTCACCGAAGGGATAATAGTTGTAAACCTTGCAGATGTTTCCACCGACAGCGGAAGCATAAATCCCGCATATGACGCAGGCATCAGAGCCAATGACATTATAATCAAATGTAACGGAACGGCAGTTGCCAGCGCCAAAGAGCTGACATCAATGATAGAAAACAGCGGCGGCAAAGCTCTTACACTGACCTATAAGCGCGACGGAGCGGAATTCAATGTTTCGCTTACACCTGTACTCTCAAAGGATGACGGGCTTTATAAAACAGGCATGTGGATCAAGGACAGCGGCGCAGGTATCGGAACTGTGACCTATGTTTCCCCCGAGGACTACAGCTTCGGCGGTCTCGGTCACGGCATCTGTGATCCCAACACGGGTGAGCTTCTTCCCATGCAAAGAGGAAGTCTTATGGATGTAACCTTAAGCGGAGTAAAAAAAGGACTTGTGGGAGATCCGGGCGAGATCAAGGGGTATTTTGACGGCGAAAAGCTCGGTGCGGTTCTTACAAACACAGATTGCGGTGTTTTCGGTATCTATGCAGAAAAGCCCAAGGAAGC
Organism: Clostridia bacterium; assembly: GCA_017461635.1. GTDB lineage: Bacteria > Bacillota > Clostridia > Oscillospirales > CAG-272 > SIG710. Next base: position 17,154 of record JAFTXK010000037.1, read on the forward strand.
AAACAGGCTCTTCCCCATCGGTCTGAAGAATGAGATCCAAAACGGCAAGGCAACCGTAATCTGCACCCTTGACGAAAGCGGTGCTAAAGAATATGAGATAGAGCTTTCGGCAATTAATGAATCCGCACCGATAAATTCAAATAAATGCTTTACGGTAAAGGTAACAGACCCGAAGCTGATCGATATCACCGGAGGCATCGTCCAAGGTATGTCAGGTTCACCTATAATCCAGAATGGTAAGATCATTGGTGCAATAACACATGTCATGATTAACGATCCGACTACAGGCTATGGAATATTTATAGAAAACATGCTTAATCAGATGGGGGAAACAGCAAACTGAAATCGCCCAAATGCGGAAAGGCAATATCATTCCTTGCAGTTTGATATTGCCTTTTATAATTCATTTTCTAAAATCCCATAAATTGTTTTTTAAGCGCACCGGGAGAAACACCGACATGCTTTTTGAAGAATCTCACAAAATAGCTGATATCATCAAATCCGCATTTTTCCGCGACCTCCGAGACAGTATAATATCCGCTACTTAAATATTCTTTTGCGTAATAAAGACGAATACTATCTCGATATTGCAAAGGTGTTTCGGAATATATTTTTTTCCATTCCCTTCTGAAGTTTGTCACGCTCATATTGCAAAGCCCTGAAAGCTGCTCCAAACTGATCGGTAATTTGAAATGCTGCTCTATATGCTCCTTTGCGGGAAGCAACCGTCCAGTGTTTACATTATCCTCTTTACCGAAATAGTCAAAATAAAAGAGCGAGATCAGTTCATAAAGACAGGCAATTGCCTGCATTTCGAACCCTGCTTTCTTCGATCTCCATATGCCTGTCAGTTTTCTGAAGGTCCGTTCAAGCTGTTCTGTATTTCCTGATTGAAATAAAAGATGTGAGCTATCAAAATCTCCAAGTCTTGAAGTCTCTTCATGAATATCAAAATTTACTGTATAATGCTTGAATTCTTTTTCCGTAACGATGGAATATGCGGCATGGGGCGAAAGGAAGAGCACATCGCCGTCTGTAACTGTGATTCGTTCTCCCGTGAAAAAACGGTATTCCGCCTTTCCGCTCAATACATAAACAAGACCGTACAGACCTCTGCCAAGGGGATATTCTAACTTATGGACTCGGTCAAGAATGAATTCGTGAGCAATATGTATTTTTTTAATATCCAAGAAAAAAAAGTCTGTAAATATCATATTCATCCCACCTTTCGGCTATTTCAGTATAGCACAGCCATGCAGTTTTGTCAATAGAAAAACGGACAGATTGTCCTATAAATGAACATATTTTTACTTGACATATATAACCTTCAATGCTAAAATTAATATAAAAAAGGAAGGTGAAATTATGTATAACATTAAATTATCAGATTATGTTCCAGAACCGAAGCCGGTAACAAGCGACCTCATTGTTGCTGCTCACTACTATGCCGCATGGAAAAAAAGGTGCTGCCGAGATACACGGCGGATTTGATGATTTGCATGGTTATCCCGAAAGGACTCCGCTTATGGGGTATTATGACGAGGAAAACCCCGAAGTCTGCGATTGGGAAATAAAATGGGCGTCCGAGCACGGAATAAACTGTTTTATCCACTGCTGGTACAGAAAAAAGGAAAACATGGGCAAACCTGTTACGGTAAATGACCTGCGCTGCGGTCATGGTCTCCATGAGGCTCTTTTTAACGCAAAATATCAAAAGTATATGAAATTTGCCATAATGTTTGAGGCTTCACCGCGCTGGGGAGGAACCGACAAGGATGATATGCTTGAGAACCTTATGCCTTTCTGGACAGAGCAATATTTCAAGAGAGGTAATTATCTGATAATCGATAATAAACCCGTGCTCTTTATCTATCAGCAGGAGCGTCTTGGAGAAGAGTGCTTCAAGGATGCAGAGGAGCAGAGAAAAACCTTTGACGCCTGCCGTGAATATGCGAAGTCACAAGGCTTTGACGGTATGATATTTGCCGCGAACAAATACGGTGGAATGTCCTTTGAGACGCTTAAAGAGATAGGTTACGATTTTGCTTTTGCATACAACTCGCAGTTTGAAAACCAGGTGGATTATCTTGATGATGACGATATTATCGTTAATGGACAGCTTGATGCCTTCAGAAAAAGTCTCGAATTTGATCCTACATATTATATTCCTACCGCATCCTGCTTCTGGGATTATACCCCCAGACTCAGCGAGCATTGGAAATCAATGGGATATACTTACGGAAAATGGACAAAAAGATGGTATCTTAGCCCCGAAGGATTCAGGAAAGTGCTTCGCGGCATGAAAGAGATAGCCGACAGCCTGCCTGAGGGCGCGTGGTCAAAGAAAATAATGATGATAGACAACTGGAACGAATGGGACGAGGGGCATTATGTTTCCCCAAGCCATGAATTCGGATTCCGTTACCTTCAGGCAATACGCGAAGAGCTTACAGCGCGAGATAATCTTCCCGACTACCGCACGCCTCAGGATATAGGTCTTTCTGATGGACTTAACACCTCCTGGGAAGTTCCCGATATGGGAAAAGTCAGCCGTGAACGGCTTGATAAAGAAAAATCCAAGCTTGAGACCATAAAAAAATACATATAAGAAGGATAAAGCCATGAAAAAATCTAAAATCGCAGTTGTTTCTCTCGGTCACTATATTTACTTTCAGCAATTTGAAGGATTGCGCGAAGAATTGATGCAAAAAGGCGAGAATTTCAAAAGCTATCTCAGTCCGGATCTGTGCGACATCGTTGATGTCGGTTATATAGATTGTGTAGATCAGTCCTTTGAAGCAGTAAAAAAGCTCAAAAAGGAAGATGTCGACTTGATTTTCATTATTCTCTCCACATATGTTCCTTCCGCCGTGTGCGCTCCCTTTGCCCGCTATATTGATGCTCCGCAGGTACTGGTTGGAATTCAGCCGCTAAAGCATCTCGACTATTCTCATACCACTACCTATATGCAGTTGGTAAACGATGACATTTGCGCCATGCCTGAGATCGCGGGAGTGTACGAAAGATTGGGAAGAATTATTCCTCCCTGTATCGTTGCATCATCACAAAGCGATAATATTCAAAAGGAAGTTTCCGAGTGGGTTGCCGCAGCTTCTGCTATGGCGAGCTTTAAATATGAAACCTTTGGCTATCTCGGACATACCTACGAAGGAATGTACGATATGCATACCGATCCTACAGCTTTTACCGCCGCTTTCGGCTCTCATGTAAAAATGCTTGAGATGTGCGAGCTGGCAAAGCTTTCGGATTCGGTCACAAACGAGGAAATCAAAGAACAGATAAAGGAAATTGTCGATACCTTTGAAATCTGCGATCCTTCCATCGACCCTCTAACGGATTTTGTGAAGGAGGATGATCTTGCATACTCCGCAAGACAGGCTGCAGCGCTTAAAAAGCTGGTAAGCAATAATAAGCTGACCGCTCTTGCTTATTATTACAAGAGCGAGCCCCAGAATCCATATGAGCAGCTTGCCGCAAATCTTATTATCGGAAACACTCTTTTGACCTCCTCAGGTATCCCGCTGGCAGGAGAAGCCGACCTCAAGACGGCCGCCGCAATGCTTATTATGAAAAGCATAGGCGGAGGCGGTTCTTTTGCGGAGATACATCCATTTGATGTTACCGACGATGTAGTGCTTATCGGACATGACGGCCCGCACAACATTGCAATTTCCGAAGGAAAGCCAAGACTTCGCAAGCTGAAAAAATATCACGGAAAATCCGGAAACGGCATTGGCGTTGAGTTCTCTCTGAAGGCCGGCCCCGTAACGCTTCTCAGCATCAATGTTGACCGAGACGGGAAATTCCGTATGATCGCGGCAGAGGGCGAATCTCTTGCAGGCGAGATTCCGCAAACGGGAAACACAAATACAAGAGTAAGCTTTGGTTGCCCTATCTGCGAATTTCTTTCACGTTGGTGCGAGGCAGGACCTACGCATCATCTGGCGCTTGGTGTGGGACATCATATGGATACGCTTCGCAAGTTTGCGAAAATCAGCGGTATAGAGCTTATTGAAGTCAGATAAAATTTGAGCTGTGTTTTTTATAAAAGTATAAAACGCGAGGAGTAAAAATGTATAAAGATATCATTCGCGAAGGCGATATCTGCCGTGCAGCATATAAAGACGGAATCGAAGTCTATATCAAAAGGCTTGAAGCTGAAGGAGATTCCAACAGAGAAACATTTATGCCAACGGAGAATTTTATCAATAGAATCGAAGAATACCGCTCTGCATATATCGGGATGCTTGGTATCGATCGCATCAGCTCCGACAGCGCACCCGAACCTGCAATTACATCTGTAGGTGAGGACGAGTACGCAGTAATATACCGAGTAACAACGTATATTACAAGAGAAATTCCGCCTTACGGACTGCTTTATGTTCCTCACGGCATCAAGCGCGCACCGCTTATCATCGCACAGCACGGCGGAGGCGGAACGCCCGAGCTTTGCTCCGATATAAATGGAAAAAATAATTACAATCATATGGTTCGCCGCATTTTAAAACGAGGTGCCGCCGTTTTTGCGCCCCAGCTACTTTTGTGGAATTTCAGAGAGCAGTCTCCTACACAACCCAGCCATCCGATACCGTATAACAGACTCAATATCGATAATAATATGAAGCGATTCGGTATGAGCATCACTGCTCTTGAGATAAAAGGCATTATGAATGCTATAACCTTTCTTTCAGTGCTTCCGTATGTTGATAATAATAAGATCGCTATGACCGGACTTTCATACGGCGGTTATTACACTCTTCACACAATGGCGGCTGATACCCGCATAAAGGTCGGTTTCAGCAACGCCTGCTTCAACAGCCGAAACGCTTATCCGTGGGTCGACATGAGCTATCCGAATTCCGGCAATACTTTTCACGATGCTGAAGTAGCCGCTCTGTGCGCACCGCGCAAGCTGTACATTGCAGTCGGCAAAGAGGATACTGTATTTAACTACGAAAGCGCTATCCCAGAAGCTGAAAGAGCCAAAAGGTACTTTTGCGGTGCGGGATGTCCGCAGAACTTTGTTTTCAGAGTTTGGGACGGAGGTCACACACTTCCGTTCACAAACGAGGGCTTCGACTTTATATTCTCTGCATTTGAGGAATAAAACCGCAGACAAATAAAAATCTAACGGAGAAAATATATGTTTGAAAACATCACCTTGGAATTAAGCTTAAAACCCTTTAAGAAAACCGATGAAGCTTTTATTCGTAACATATGCTCTCAGATATTTCTGCAATGGAACGCACTTTTGAAAAACCGAAAGACCATCTCTGTTATGCTTTGGGTTGGCGACGGAAGCGAGATTCTGGACTATGCAGGGGATATGAAGGATGAATTTGAATGGTGCCGTTTTATCGGAACAGCAAATCTGCCTTATCCGGATGAAAATACTCCTCTTGAAACCTCTTTACACCAAAGAAAACGGGATTATATCAAAAGCGCTCCAAAAATGACCTACGGTATTCTCAAAACCATTATCACCTGCTTAAAGGAGGAAGGCAAAAAAGCCTTTCCCAAAGCCGAAATACGAATAGGCGAAACCTTTGATATAGGACCCGAATTCGCCATTTCCGATTTTAAATATAAAAGGCATACCGAAATCTGTTCAGGCTCTACCCTTGACAAATTCGGCTTTGTAGATGCAACTGCAAAACTGCATGCAGACTCTCGCCCATATGCCGCTTATCTCAAAGGTATACCCGAGGGAACTCTCTTCGGCACATTTCTCGGAAAGCAATCAAACGTCTTTTTGAGGGATATGGGATTTGACTATCTTTGGCTCTCCAAAGGTCTTGGCTTCAGTGCCAACCCTTGGGACAAAACAGGCAAGATATTTGACGGTGAAAATTATTATCCCGAAAAGCTTTCGGAAACAAAGCAAAATGTTTTTGATTTTTGGAAGCTATTCCGCAATGAATGCACATTTCCCCTTGAAACAAGAGGTACTAACAATTCGGTTGGGATCGACTATGCCAGCGACGGCGTTCCACTCTATGACATCTATAATGCCGCCCTCGACATTACAGCACCGCCCAATTCCCCATGGGCGGCACTGAACGCCAACTATGGTCTGGAGATCATGGGGCATATGACACGAATATGCGAATTGCCAAGCGAAAGATTCCCTTTCCGATACTATATCCACGACCCCTGGTGGGTCAATTCCCCTTGGTATGACCGTTACGATGGCTCTCCTTGTGACATCTATTTGCCCATGGCTATTTCGCGTATAACTGCCAAGGGAAAGATAGAAACGGCAAATTCTTTGAATATTTTGTCTATCGATAACTCCTACGGCGATATGCCGGACGCATGTATAAACGAGCCGTTGCCTCATTTACTCAAAGCAGAAAAGGACACGGCAGACGAGCCTGCCCCGATAGTTTGGATATATCCCTTGCGGGAATACACAACCTCCCATGATGAAGCTCTGCTCAAAGAAATGAATCTCGGAGATAATTATATATGCGATGCCATAAATGACGGTCTTCCGCTTTGCTGCGTTACTTCAACAGATTCCTTTCTGAACCACAGTATTGATCTGTATCGCCAAAGTATTTTGATCTCTCCCGTTCCCGAAAATCCCGATATTCTTGAAAAGCTGAAATCCTTTGGAAATCAGGGAATAAATATACTGATCTACGGAACCGAGAATAAACTCGAAACGTTTTCAGGCTTTAAAAATCTGATAAAGCTGAATATCCAAAAGGATGTTACTGCCGTGCGCAAAGCTCTGTCTGTTTGCGGATATACAATCGATTTCATAAAAAGAAAAAAAGATCAAAAGCCTCCAACTCTTGCGATCACTCGTCATGACAAGGGATTTTTCTTCTCTGCTTACAATGCAAATACTACTACCGATACTATCTTGAAATTTCCTCTCGGTGCTCCGATTTTGTGCGGAACAGAGGCAGAAATCTTTGACGGATATGCCTCCTACCGATTCGGAAGAGGCGATCATCGGGAATGTCGAGTATTCGTTGCGCAGAATGAAGGCGTCATCTCTTGCCGAGAAGCACCTCCCGTAAATGCAAGATACAGACGAGCG
>JAFTXK010000038.1 GCA_017461635.1 Clostridia bacterium
ACTCATACTATCATTTCATATCATCACTAAATCCCAATTAATATTCAGCTTTTATATTACAGAAATATAATTTGAATTTTAAACACTTAACAGCGAAATTTTATTTAATCAATTCTACACTACTTTTTTAGTCTTCCAGTTAAATTATTCATAATAATCTCCTCGTTATTTATTTTTATGTTCTCTATCCCATTTTGCTTGGTGTAATTGTCTTCTACATATATGACACAAATAGATTATTGTAGCAAAAATCCATATTAGCCATCTGTCCTCAAATATTACTCCACCAAGCATTGTTCCAATATAAAGAACTAAAGCCAAACCATCATCCATTGCATTGGGAACATCACATTTTGAGAGCCATTCCTTGTGTTCCTGCTCAAGTTGTTCAGGCGATTTAGGTGGTTTATATGTACCGTGCTTTTTCTGTTTTTCTATTTCTTCTTCTTTCCATCTTTTGTGAAGTTCTAAACTCCTTTTCATAGCCTCTTCACCAAAATATTTATCATTATCAAATTCACACATTGATTTAATTCTCCTTAATTGTAATAACCCGACAACATTTGCTTACGAGTTTTTCTCAGTTCTCTCTTCTGCTCATGCTGTCTCCAATAATATTAGATCAAATATCTGTTAAAGATTTCAATACTTTACGGAATATAACCTTGTTAGGAAAATAATCATCATTAGCAAAAATGTCAATTCCCTTTTTGTACTCATATTCTAGTATTGCCGCCGCTATTGCTGCACTTCTACTTTGACCGTGTTCACACTGGCATATTATTATATCAACATCATCTTTTACTTCTCTGTAAAAATCAGAAATTTGCTTCGCTTGCTCATCACTTAGCATATGCCATTTATTCTCTATAAGTAACCGTTAGGATTCGGTAGGGGTTCGACCTAACTCATCAACAAAAATATCGTTATCCACGTCATCAAAAGCCGTTTGAAGCAAATAGTACGGAGGATTTTTTAATTTTGCAAATTCGCACTGATAATCTGTAATGCTTATAAGTGCAGTTTTATATAATAAAGGCACTGTGCAGTATTCTTCTATATCTTTTCTGCTCATAATTAATACTTCCATAGTTTAGGCTCCTTTTTTATTAGTACTGCTCGAAATAATCATCAATGCTCCATTCTTCGCCATCAAAAACAAACTTGAACATATAATTTTTTGCTTCGGAAAACAATGTGATTATTACATAATCATTCGGAGATAATTTATCCTTTTTCATTGCTTTTTTAGACCATATCTTCGCACAGCTTTTTGAACACATAGGCATTAATGTTTCTTCGATGAACATATATCCGGAATAAAAATATTCTGGAGAGCGCTGTTGACCTTCCGAAACCAAGTAGAAATCATTAACCTTTATCTTTCGCAGATTATAAGTGTTGTTAGTGATATTTGCATATAGAACAAAACCTTCACCCATATTTGTATAGCTTGAATATTCTGGACCGGAAACCATAACTTTAATATCTGATATTTCATTTATACGATTAATTCGTTCTTGGCATGTATTGCAATAATGTTCATTTGAATCCGTTTTTTCAGCAGAAAACTTCTTGCCGCATTTTGAACATATATATAATTCTTCACCTGATAAATGTAGGTCATACTTTAATAAAGCCTCGGTAATTTCAGCAACACCTTTAAATCCAACAAACCTTAAAGATTTTAATTCTGCCCTGGTTCGACTTATCAAATCGGAAACGGAATATATGCCTATTGTCTCCATCAAGGTTACAGTACGACTACTTAAATTCAAGTCATCAATTTTAATGTTTATTGTTTTTTGGGCTTGTGAATTATCCATTCTATGCCCTGTAGCGAATCTACTGAAATCAAGCAGTTTTTCATCACCATCAAAACACAAACCTCCGCCAGCATCAAAGCTTTCACTTTTCAACTTGTCAGGATTTAATAGTTGTTCCACTTCCCTCAGTTCTTCATCACTTGGTTCATCGATCTCACTTAGATAATCAAATGTATCCTTCTCCATAGTTTTTCTCTCCCCCTGCATTATTGCATTATTTATTATATTATATCATATCATATCGAATGCACGAAAATAGATTGTTATCCAAAACAAAAAAGTGCGCCCATGAAGGACGCACCGAAAAAGTGTATCCCTCATTGTCGCCAAACAATTACTCTTCCAACATGGTATGAGAAAAAGAGAGAAAACACCTTTTTACAAGGTAAAGTTTTCCCATGTTGGAAATTGATATTCATAATTGTTTGGCTTGTATATTATAACATATATAAGTTTTCTTGTCAATAGAAAACGGTCTCCCTATAAAGAGAAACCGTCTTTTTATCAAATGTATTAAATTCGTTTACATCACAAAGATTGAAGCCTAACAAAGAATTTTTCAAAAGCTTTTAGAATATTTCTTTTCGACAAATTCATTTTTTCACAATAACCTTTTTTCATATCATCCACCCATTGCTCGTCCGCCTCTGGCTCATCAGTTTCTGGATAAGAAACCGGTTCACTGTATATATATATTTCTTCTTTACTATGCAAAACTATAAAAGCAATATTCCCTCCTTCATCAAAAAAGGCAGTTGCGTTATAATACGGCAAATATCTCGAAATTATAAAGTCGGTTTTTCCGTTATTGAACTCAAAATCAATAATATAGCTATTGTCTTCAACCTCGCAACTTGAAAAGTCTACATTGATTTTATATATATCACATAATGCATTGAATTTTTTATCGGAAATCGCAATTTTAAACAATTCTATAAAATCTACAATTTTCGTGTTAGGATTCTTAACTCTCATTGCGCAAAAATAATCCCTGCAATCACCTAATAACTCATCAAAAAAATCGACAATATTGTTATATACAAAATTTTCATCAAATAGAAACTTGCTTCCGTGAACAGTGGTTACAAGGAAATCATCAGAGATAAAATAATCTCCTATGCTATCCAATTTAATCAATTGCGGGTATAGATAATTATATATAACATCAAAGACATTAAAAAAAATAATTAATATCTCATCATACTCCAATATTTCTATCCCGAGGTGAGTAATTTTATTACGTGTTTCGCCTAACCGAGTTAATATATTATACACTTTGTCAGAATTACAAAACTTAGTATTATACTGTTTTAATGCATCTGTATATGTAATTGTTTTTACATTGCTATCTTTTATTAAAATATCACTCAAAGTTATCTGTTTAGGTCTTTTCTTCATAGCTTTTTTTATAGTTTTACAATTAGGTTCAACATATATTGATGTCTCATCATCTACGACTAAAATTGTTTTCAACAAAAGTTCAATAGCATTCTCTAAAAATGATAAACTTATTTTTATGTTCTCATCCAGTATACTCATTGGAATTTCATCACTATTATAGTAGAAGGCTTTAAAATGCTCTAACGCAATATGCAACGAACTTGCTGCATTTTCTGCTAAAGAATATTTCATAATATTGTTACATTGACGATGCTTATCTCATCAATATACTCCTTTCCATATATAATATCATATCATTAGTGTATCAATATAGTAACCAATATAGTTTATACAAGCTTCGACAAAATAATAAATAAATCTATCGTAATTCAATGTAGTTTCAAAAGTATATGTCCAACACTTATTCTTATATGGGCAATTATTTATTATACTATCGGTCGTTGTATACGTTGTAATAAGTGGATAACCAGTTCTAGAAAAAAACTGCATAGAACCATACACACCATCATGTACCACTTGATTTCTAACACTCTTAATCAGTAGAAAAAAATCGTTTAAACTTATATCACAACTATGATTATTTGACCTAAAACAATTATAATCTTGATCATCGCTTTTATTAACTTCTGTAAGCTTAAAGTTTTCCAAAATATATTTACATCCGTCTTGGCTAAAAAAACATGGATAGTTATCAAAAAAAGTTGATTTGTTTTCTTTAGATAAATTACACAAAGATTCCAAACATATTCGAATAAACATTAATATCAAGTCATCTTTTCCAGGACGTATTCTTTCAATGTCGTTCGCTAATGAAACAAATCGTTGAACTTGGTTCATCATTCGACGAGGTGTTTTATTTGTTTTATCATTTTTAAACACTTTTATAAAAAAAACAAACATATTATCGGTATGTAGAAAATATTTTTTGTATAAATCTATCATTTCATCGTAATATTCATACTCGAAACCTACTGATTTAAATAAACTTTCCATATTATAGTTCTCCGTTATTTTTATATCATTATATCACACTAAAATTAAAATTACAAGGATAATAAATCGAATGCTTTTGCAGTTGCCCCTCTCATACTATCCATATCGGAACGAACATAGAAATTCAGAGTTGTAGAGGCATTTGAATGACCGAGAATATCCTGAACACTTTTTATATCTGCACCGCTTTGCAAAAGCATAGAAGCGCAAGTATGTCGCAAATCGTGCGGAGACATATCGGGTAAGCCTATCCTTTTCATAAATTTCTTCATATGCTTGGTAATATATGTGGGATCGTGAGGAACAAAAGGAGAACTTACAGAATGAAACAAAAACATATCATTTGAGAGGGATTTTTCTTGTTGTTCGCTCTTTTTATAGTCAATCAATAAAGATAATACCCCTGCTGTTATCGGTATTTCACGTATGCCTGTATTAGTTTTAGGTAGCCCTACCGATATACCTTTAAGTGTTGTATAAGTTACATTCCGTTCTATGTGTATTATCCTATTTTCAAAATCTATATCGCCCCATTGTAAGCCGAAGCATTCTCCACGGCGCACACCTGTAGTTAAAAGCAATGTATAGATCACTCGTTGCATAAGGGGGAGATTTTCAATTTCCTTTATAAACTCCAAAACTTCCCCCTTGGAAAGAGCATCAACCTTATGTTTGGAGAGCTTGGGGGTTTTAACTTTGGTTAAAGGATTGACGGATACATAGTTTAATTTCAGCGCATATTCGAATATTAAATTGAGGGTACAGTAATGATGTCGCATCGTCTGTTGTGAAACTTGTGTGTTATGCTTGGTTCTGTAGGTGTTTTTGAGGTAATCAAAATATTCCTCTATTTTAGCACTGTCGATATTCTTTAACTTAAATTCTCCCAAGTAGTCAACGATTACAATGAGCAAATAACGCCTAAAATCAATAGTTGAATTACGGTGTTCGGCATTATTTAGCTCGTTAGGAAACCACTTCCTTTCAACAAAGTCTTTGAAAGTGATTTCTTCTGGAGAGGTTGTACGCTTTTCCTCTGCGATAGTACAAATCAAATCACGCTCCCAAATGGTTGCTTCTTTTTCTGCGAGAGCGGTCAACTTGCCTTCGCTCATTGTTTTGTCGGGAATCCAAGTAGTACATTTGAATACTTGTTTTCCATTTTCATCTCTTCCGAGATATGCTTTGAATTTGAAAGATACAATCTTTCCGTTCTTTTTGTTGGGGTAAATACTTGCCATTTTGACCTTATTTCCCACAAAACACGGTATTTGTTGACCTTTTGGTTGACCTGAAAGCTTTTATTGCTTTATCAGGAGAAAAGAAAAAAGCCTTGAAACCTAATGATTTCAAGACTTTTTAATGGTGGAGACAGCAGAACTCGAATCTGCGACCCCTTGCATGTCAAGCAAGTACTCTAACCAACTGAGCTATGCCTCCATATCCGTTATGCTGAGCATAACGGATATATTTTAGCACAAACAGCTCGTTTTGTCAAGAGCTTTGCATGAATTTGTTTTATTTTTTATACAGCGCCTTATCAGCCGTGGTATTCGCCGTTATACTGAATGAGAGTTGCATCATCAACACCCTCAATATTTTTGATCTTATCCATGAAAAACATGTCGTTCTTCTTGCAATAGATCTCAATGGCAATTTCGGTGATCTCCTTACGGACTGTCTTTGACTTGATGAAATATTTCATCTTTCCGAAGGCACGGATAACATCATCGCCTGCCTTATCGCCCGTATAATGAACAACAACTATGTATATCCTGCCCTTCTGCTGTTTGCGGTAGAAAAGCGCTATCATAGCGATCATGACAACTGCTGTGATAACTACAAGCAGATACATCTCCGCACCTGCAGTAATGCCCGAGGTGATCGCCCAGAAGATATAGAGCAGATCCATGGGATCCTTTATCGCAGTTCTGAAACGCACGATCGAAAGCGCGCCGACCATACCCAGAGAAATAACGATATTGGTGCTGATGGCAAGAGTCACCATTGCGGTAAGCAGCGTCATGCCCACAAGGGTCACGGCAAAGCTTCTGGAATAGATAACACCCACATAAAACTTGCTGTAAACCAGATAAATGACCGCACCCATTATGAGAGCCGTTATAAGTCCGAGAATGATGCTCGTTATGCTAGCGCCGTCAAAGGCTCCCGACTCCAATATTGACTTTTTAATAAAATCCTGTACACTCATAGTCTTTCCTCACTTAATTTTCATACCAGTATTTGAAGCTGTTCATATATTCGGTCTTTTCATAGCAGAGAACATATTTTGAGACCGCCGTGAATTCCGAAGCTCTATCGGGAAGCACCTCGCGGACAAAGCTGGGAAGGAACTCAGTAAACTTCACTTCCATTACGCATTTTCCGGGCTCAAGCACCGGCAGTGCAGGCAGGGTGCTATCGAAAATATCAAAGCTTCCGACAGCTGCTCTGACGTCCATATCAAAGGTTATTCTTACCGTACCCTCGTCCAGGATCCAAGGCTCGCGCTCATAATCCACGATAGTCCTCGGACGCATCACATTGCTCATACATTCAATATAGAATTCTCGGCAAAGCGAATGCGGACTTTTCAGAAGAAAGCCGTAATCGCCGTCAAGTATCTTATATACCTCTTCCCTTGTCAGCGGTGCGGATTCCTTATAAATATAACTGCCGTATTTCTTCTTACGCTCCAGCTTAATGCTTTTATCCGAGCAATTATAGATCCTGATGCGGTATTTTTTTCTCCGCAGAATACCAGAGTCCTTTTCCTCATAGGAGGATTTATAATAGTCCTCAAAATAAAGACTTCTTATCATATACCCGCCGTCTTTCGCATGCTTATCAAGATGAAGGAGTGGATCAAGACGGCGGCAGATAAGCTCCTTCTGAGCTATATCGATCAGATATTTCCATTCATTTCTGTATTTCTCAGCCTTCGACATAAATATCCTCCACAATATTGCCATCGGCATCGACATAGAAGCATTTAGTACCGTAAACCTTACCGGAATCAATTATGTAGTAATCAAAGGCATATTGCTCATACCCGCTTGTATTCCTTGCGGTAACTCTTATGAAATACTGCCCCTCGGGAAGAAGATCGAATTCTGCCTCGGGAAGAAGAATATTCTCTTGCTTTACTATTATCTCATTGAAATTATAATCCTTTGCCAGCTCAAAGGTATATGTTATGGTCTCAGCATCGAAATCATAGGAATTATCCCATGTCAGCATAAGCATATCCCCGTTTCTTTCGGGAACGCTGATAAAAAATGGCATTGGCTTATTAAAGGAATCCTTATAAAGCTGATAGTTTATGGCTATCTCAGAGGAAACAGAGCTCGCAACGGTATCATAATCCTTTTCGGTAAGCGGCGCATACATTCTGTCGGGCAGACGGTAAACATAGGGCTTAGCTATCGTTTTGTAGCTTGAAACCATGCTTTCAATTCGATCCTCTGTGAGATATCCCATGAGATCCTCAATGGCACTGTCAAGTGCCGCAATATATTTTTCTGATTTCAAGCATCTGCGGAAAAGGATATTGCCCCAATAATTGCTTATTCCGCTTTCCCAACCACTGTAGTCGATTCTTCCGTTCAGCTCGTATTCTGCCCTTTTAAGCGCACCGTCATTATCCCATGCAATAAAATACCATTTTTCCGAATTCAACGGACTATAGATATAGAAATTTCGGCTTTGAGTATCGATATTACCCATAAGTATCTGGAATCCCATCCAATAGCTCATATTTTCGATATCGAAATGCTCTTCAAGAATAGTATCAATGGGAATAGAATAATCGTTCACCTTTTGGAGCATTTCAATAAGCTTTTCATGGTCGTCGCTTCCCTTTATTTCAAGTATCTCCTCAAAAGCCTCCAGATCATATGTGGGATCGTCCTTCAGCTTGATCGATTCTTCATATCTGTAAAACTCACACAAATTGATCTTATAAAGATGGCCGTTTTTGTCAAGTCCATGGGCCTTGAGCGCAGTTTTATTCAGCTGCTCGACTTGAGTATAAAGTCCGTAATCAACAAATACTCCGTTTCCGCCCTCGGTAGTATCTTTAACATAAAGATGAACGAAGGTGGTTCGCAGTCCCATCATTTCGTCTATACCCGCGATCAGATCGTAAGCCAGCTTATTTCTGAAGCGGAGACCGTCGGAATAATGCTTATTCAGAGCAATAGTTGTCTGCCCTCTCCATGAGCCCTTATTATCCTTAATGCTTATCTTATAATTTTTCTGAGGAGCGCTGCTGGAGGTCTGGCCTCTTATCTGAACAGTGCAGTTTGGAGAGATCTGACCGTAACCAAGCTCACCTTCAAGAAGCTTTTTATCGTCACCGATCTGCAAAAGCCCGTTCACCTGATAACGGTCGATGCCCATTCGCTCGTAATCATAAACAGAATATGTGTTTATCTCCGTCCAGGTATGGTTGGTATTCTCCGCAGAATTGCCCTCGGAGACCGTGAGATACATGGTGACCACCTCGGCAGGATCGCTGTTTTCATAAAGCAGAGGGTTATCTCTCAGCTTCACATCATCTATACTGCCGCTTTCCTGAATTTCTATCTTTGTGCCGAAATCGGTACTTGCAATGGTATCAACAAGCTCGCCGCAGGCAGTACAAAGAAGAACCGCTAACAGTATGAACGCCAAAACCGCTATTTTTTTCACTTTCATTATCATTCCTTCCCACTTAGTTTTTTATCGAGAAAATCACCCATTTTTGAGAATACACCGCTTCTGTCCTCAGATACAAGGGGCTGTACCGACAAAATATAGAATGGCAATCTTTTGGTATAATAATCAAGTCTGATAATCCCCGCAAGTATGAATACCATTGAAGCCAATAAAAAGCCGAAGCCGTAATAAACCGAGGGAAACATGAGCGATATCAATGTAAAAATTACCGTACACGCCGCAAAGACCGCGGTTGATATAAGCGCACCGACATAATCGGTGAAATAAAGCAATATCAGCATTATCATATTACCGATGGCATAGAGCCCGTAGGCAACGCAAAGTGTTCTGAAATAACCGCGCATCACCTCATTGAAGCCTAAGGGCAGAATATCAAGCAGATAACCTCCTGCCGCAATAAAAACGGCTGTGCATAGAAGCTGTTTCATCGCGGTATAGAAAACCTCGGTCTTAAGAGTTCCGAGCATTTCCTTCTCTGATTGAGCAATATCCTTTATAGTTCCCTTGTCATTATAAAGGCTGTAATGATTTCTGTATTTGGGATAGAAGTTCACCTCAACCGACACCACAAAATTCACAGTTGTAATAAGTGTTGTCATAAAGGCAAGAAGCGCAGGAACATCATGGTAAGGAGAGCCATAAAACAGACCATGAACCCTTACGCCGATATCGCTGAACCACATAATGACAAGATGGGAAAACATTCCGATATTCATGAAAAGTCCCGAAAGAGCCAAAGGCAGAAAGGAATCTATCCATTTGAAAAAGGTAAAGGCTTTAAGATCCGACTGCGGAAAATATCGGTGCAGTAAAATAACATCCCAAACCACCATTATTCCATACCCCACCGTCACAGCAAATAGCAGAGATTCTATCACAGAAAATCTCAGCCATATCAGCAGTCCTCCGACGAGAAAAGCAACTAAGATGGAGGTAAGAAAGGAAAGAAATATTCCTTTATAATCCTTGATGGCGGTAAGATAGCTCATGGCATTCCAAACTATTATCAGTTCTCCGAAAAATACAAATAAAAGTATCCCCTGAAGAAATGTCGCCCCCGAAAATATTAAAAAAATTCCATAAAGAAGGCATCCCAATGTGAGCATTACCGTGGTCGAGCCCCAAAAAGAGGGCAAGACCGCTTTGGTATTTTCTTCATAGAGCATATCGGAAGTAAATCTTGTAACGACCATTGAAAAAAAGGCAGTCACAAGGATCGAGGAAAGGAGAGTATAGGTTATCATGCAGATAAGAAGCTCTCGGCTGTGCTCGGGAGTATCCGCTAAAACGCAAAGAACCATTATGCCAAGAAGCAGAAGAACACCGAGAAGCATAGGACCGGTCGTGATAACGGTTGCATATCCGAAGGCGCGCAGAGAGGCAAAAACACCTTTTTTTGAAAAAAGCTTTTTAAGCTCAAAGCCTATTCCTGCCATTCCTCTTCCACCTCCTTATAAAGATCGCGGTATTTTGTAAGCATTATATTATATCTGAAATATTCATAAGCTCTTCTCTGACCTATCTCGCCCATCTTGAGCCTGAGCTCCCTCGATTCGCAAAGGATCTCCATGGCATCGGCAAGCTTTTCTCTCTGCATGGGAGGAACGCAATAGCCAGCTCGCCCCAGATCATCGGTTGGCTTTCCCACAAGGAGTTCACTGCAGCAGCCGACATCGGTAGTGACCGCAGGGCGTCTTGCCGCAAAGGACTCAAGAACAGAGAGAGGCTGTCCCTCCGAAATACTTGTCAGCAGCGTAAAATCAAGCTTTTCGAAATATTCGACGATATTGACCCGCCCCGTAAAAATGATCTTACCCTCAAGTCCGAGCTGCTTTACCAGCGCATAGCATTCATCTGCATATTCCTGATCGTCAACTCCGCCCATTATATGAAGCCTTACATTATCCATCCTCGCGCAAAGCTCGAAGAAGGCATAGATCATAGTCTTGATATCCTTTATGGGAGCAAGCCTTACAACCGCGCCGATATCGACCATACCGTCATCTTCCTTCAGCGGAATATTGCAAAGTCGCTCATAGCTTATGCCATTTTCAATAACTCTGCATTTTTCGGGCGCACATCCCATGTCTATCTGAGTATACATGGCATTCGTAAAAAGAGAGGTAACGCGGAAGGCACGGTCATAGATAAGATCGGATAGCATATAAAAGAAGCTTATCCAGTGCTTTTTAAAAGCGCGCGCCACCCATTTTGCGCGGATTATTTCCTCCTCGCGCTCACGGGTATAAATGCCATGCTCGGTAAGGAGCAATGGCTTTTTATTGATATAAGCCCCCATGGAGGCAAGCAAACCGCCATAGCCTGTGGAGATCGCATGATAAACATCCGCCTTCGGCACTTCCGTTCCCATCAGATAAAGAACAGGAAGCAATCTTGAACGAACCGAATGAAAGGCATCTGAAAAAGCGATATAGGGGAATTCCCTTTTGCAGATCTCGGTAAGAGTATTCAGAAATGCTTCGCTTTTAAGATAAGAGATGGGATTTATCCTTTTAACCTGATACATATCAAAAAGCAGATCCCAATTGGGCTTATCAGAGGAGACAAGACGGGCAAGGGCTTCATTTTCATTATCGGTAAAACGGTGACTGATAACTCCGCCGCTCTTCAGCCTCAGTGCATCATCAAGAAAGACCTGATGGATCTCTGTTACATTCTCCGGCAGCTTATAAACAAATTTATCCTTATCCTCTGCCTTTGCACCGATCACCCACAAAACAAATTCATGCTCAGGCATCTCGGTTATGTACTGATGCATCCAGGTGGAAACTCCGCCGTTTATAAAAGGATAGCATCCTTCCAAAATCAAACAAATTCTCAACTTTCCGCTCCTTTTAAAGAGGATCTTATAAGCATGTAAACAATAATTTATCGGTGCAATAGCCTTCCCCCTCGGGGAAGCCTAAGATAAATTATTGTTTATATTAAAAATCATTTTAATGAAATTTTAACTGTCGGCTCATTTGCTTCGAGCAAATACAGATCGCCCGTAAGGTGAGTAAGCCTTCCGCCATCCGCATCCAGCGGCTCTCTATCGTTAAAACGAACCATAATCTGTGCTTCATCATAGAAATTGCCCAGCTTTATCACCATTTCATTTTCTCCGATCTCCTTCTCCACCGTCAGAGCCGCATATCTCTGAACCGCCGCCGACATTTCCGTACCCGTAAAATTGCGGAGTACAGGTGCGGAGGTATAGAGCCAGTCAAGATATTCATAAAAATGCTCCTTGAGCTTTTCCCAGCCCATTTCTGCACCTCGGTCGGGGTCAAGAGCATCGTCGGGATGGGTAAAATGGTTATTTATAAAATGGAAATTCAGCTCGGAGACCGCCGCCAGCTCCATAAAAGGAGTAAGATCGCAGCCCGATATGATTCGCGGCTGATCCACAACTCCATCTGAGGACACATCATATTCCTGAGTACATGAGAAATCCAGATCATCATCCTCAAAATATATACCCGAAACAGTTTTTATCCAAGGATATTCTTTAAGCAGAAAATCTCTTCCCTCATCCGAAAGAAGATTTGAGGGCGGAACATAAATTGCCATTTCAACATCAGGAAAAAGCTCATCGCAAAAGTCTATAAGCTCGTCAAAAGCACTTTTCATCGCCACATAGCTTTCCCATGTCTTATAATCGTAAATTCCTGCATAATCGCAGTTGTCAAAGCATAGGGGCTGATGGTTATATCCGTGGTAACCGATCTCCCCGCCCTGGCGCATCAGCATATTTCCGAAATTGAGGAAGGTTCCCACATCGGGCTGGGCATCAGTGGTGCCGTCAACGGCATCGTCATAACATTCAATGGCAAGACCCGTATATTTGATGCCGTATTTATCGGCTATATTCATCATATCGGGCCACCAAATATTTACATAAAAATCGCGAATGGTAGTATTATAATCTCTGTTTATATAGCTGCTGTTTCCCGAAGGTATCTGAGAGGGAAAATCATCGAGATAAAAGGTCGAGCCGTTGATAACGGGATATAAGCCAACATCGGTCAGCAAACTGTAAGACGCGGCAAAGAATCCGCGCATCGACTTTGTATAAAGTCCGAAATTATCCACTACAAATCTGCCCTCGCCATAGTCAGCAGACCAGATAAGAGGCATCCTTCTTTCATCATCCGTATAAGCATATACGTTGATATTATCGCCGTCCGAAAGCTGAACAGCCCATCCCGAATCATAGCCATCGGGAATACTGAAGGCTCTGCCTCCACCGATCATAAAATCCTCTTCAATATAGATGCTTTCCACCATGGCATTATTATAAGAGGAATCAATGATACCAAGCTTATTCTCAATGACCGAGGAATAGATATTCTTTTCAAGCGTCATTGGAAAGAGCACATTTCCTCCCGAAAACACCCAATCGCAAAGTGTTAAAACCTTCTCCTTCATCGGTGTCATATCAGAGAGAAGAACTATGACAATCTCATAATTATTCAAATCAGGCATTTCGGCGCACGAAACATCTATAAGATCATATCCGATCTTCATATCCGCCAAAATCACCTCAAATTGCTCATAAGCCAATCGACAGTCGGCATTTGTACTGTTCAAGAGAACAAGACTGTTCTTTTTAAGACTCTCGCAAGCCGCATCTTTCGTCACTATCCTGTCATTCGGCAAAAGATGCAAGGAGCGTTCTTCATAATTAAGATTTATTCCGCTTCGCTCAAGGAAAAGGATCACCGATATCAGCGCAAAGATAAGTACTATGGCAATAATGCCTTTATATCCGAATTTGAGAAATCTCTCTTTTATTCTCTCCAAAATGCAATTGCCTCCTTTGCCGCGGCAGAAAGATAGATATGTTTGCTTTCCACTTCGTCGATCAGTTCCTTTATGCTCTCTCCTCTTCCAAGCGACGCATAATACTGAAGCTTCAGAAGGATAAGCTTCTCGGAATTCGGAAAAAGCTCTTCAAGCCTTTCGATAGACGCACCTGCCTCGGTATAATTGCCAAGCTTAAAATAGTTCACGGTAAGCCGAACATGATCGGTGATGCTGTCCTTTATTGCAAGCTTCTTTTTCGCAAGGTCGGCAAAGAGATTTCTGTTCATTATCTCAAGTTGCCCCTGCATAAGATTCTGCTCAAGGCAATGCCATAGAAAATCGCAGTATTCGGTAAGCACATCATAATCCTCAGGATCTGCCGAATGCCTTCTTTCAAGCTGCTGAAGCATGTAATCATTTTCCTTTGAGATCTCCACCATAGCGGTAACGGCATAGTGAACCACCTCGGTATCATCATTGTTTCCCGCCTTCTGAAGAAATTCTATGTATTCCTTGGGATTGTCATTGAGAACGTCCATTATGATCTCGCGGCGCTCCTTGGCGGTATTTACAATAAGTGCTTCTTCTATGGGAATGGCTGTGAAGGAGCTCTTTTGGTCCTCCACCGCAATGCTCCTGTAGATCTCTGATTCCAGCTTCATTTTTTCAATGCCGATTTCCTTCTTTCCGTCTCCCTTTATAAAGATCTGAAAATGCAGGATAATAACTATCAGAACACCCCAAAAAGGCAGGAGCAAAGCCACAAAAAACATGTATCTATGTACCTTTAAGATCTTGAATATCAATCCCCAAAGCACCAAAATACAGCAAAGGACATGTATAGCTAATGCAATGTACAGCCATGTCATATTACATATCCCTCACTTTCTTTGTCAGTTATTTAAAACTGTTATTTCAATATCAAGTCCTTCAAATCGCGGAAGAACGAAGGCAAGATCCGCCTTTGTTGCCTGAGAAAGCAGGATTCTGATCTCACCTTCCTCGGTAACACCGAGGATATCATTTGCACGGATCCGCCTCGAAAGCATTTCATCGATCTCGGCATAAGAATGTTCCTTTTTGTCAACTCCGAGAAGCACATAGGAGAAAACCTTTCTTTCAGCCATGCGGCGGAAGTTTTCAAGGTTCTTTCCGAAGGTCTCGGAATTCAGAATATGAGTTCCTTCGATGAACTGCTTCTGATATACCGCCTGATTATAATCATAAGCTCTGAGCAATGACATCTGAACAAGGTCGCGCAGGATCTTGAAAAGATTAGCATAATAAAGAGAACGCTGATCCAGCCCTGCATGCCAGATAAAGATAAGAAGCACCAATCTCTCGCCGCGGTAAACTCCTGCCGCATACATGGGATAGCCCTGAGCGAGCTCGGTATTTCTCCACATTCCGCCGCCCTGAAGCTTTTCGATAACGGGCTTATAAACATCATTAAGTGCAATAGAACGAGCCGCATCGTTTATTATATCTCGCGAAGCAACCTCGAGACGTCCGAAGGCACTGTTTTCATTCACCGAATAAACGCTTATGCTCTTATTTTCAAGGATATTCTCAAAAGTATCCATGATCTTAAGATAAAGCTCGCGCGGATCAACGGTATCAAGCTTTCTTGTAATATCAAAGATCTTACCGAAGCTGTCCTTTGAACCAATGATCTGCTTTTTCAGATCCCTCTTCTCATTGAATGTATCGGTATATATCTCGCGGGTGAAAATAAGCTTTTCTTCGAGAAGCTCATTCTGCTCCTTATAGTTCCCTATCTTATCATCGCTTTTCAGCTTGATATATCCGCAAAGACCGCCCACGAAGAAAAAAAAGACAAAAGCCAGCCAGTTTGTGGGCTCATAGAATATAGTCAGCCATTTTGTGCCTGATATAACCTTTGCCGCAAACCATGATATCGAGCTGAGACCTGCCGCGGCAATGCCGAAGGCAAGACCGTGAACAGTACCCATTATAACGATGAACGCCATTCTGAAATCAACGATGGAAAAGAAAATTGCCGAATCTGTGGTCTGAATCAGGATCTCTGTAAGAATAAAGACCAAAAACAGCTCGATGATCTTGAATACAAGAGAGTATTTAGAAAACAACTCCTTGATCCTATCCCATAAGGTAAGTCCTTTTTTCTCCCTCGAAAGAAGATATTTTTCGTACTGATCCTCCATATCCGCAAGGATAGATATCTTTGAAAACCAACCGTATTCATTTCTGAGTGCGGTATTATTGGTTTTGAGCACCTTGGGGGGCTTTTCACCGGTATAATCGACCGCAATGCCGCTCTTTATTTCGGAAAGCTTCTTTGAAATATCCGAAAAAGATATATTGAATTCGTCATTGATGTTGAGTATGCCTGCGCCGCTCTTCCAGTTATCCGAAAGACGCGTTATCAGATCCGAAAGGTCATACATTGAGAGGAAATAACATCTCGCTTCCTTAAACTCATCAAAAATGATCTCGCCTTTCTTATTGATCCTATCGAAAACCGAGAAGAGGAAGTCATCCCCCTTCGTACCGCTGTAAAGATAAGGCATTCTGATCACCTTAGTATCAATACCATGCTCGCGGCAATAGTATTCGCAGAGCTTTTCCTTTGAACGCGCAAGAATGGCTCTGTCGGTCTCCTTTTCGAATGCCGCATCAAGCGAAGAGAGATATAGCAGCTTAGCCTCGTGACGTAAATCTGTCATTCCTTCAAGAAGCTCTCTCAGCTCCTCGGCATCGCTGGCGGTATTTGCTCCGAAGGTAAGCTCATTTGCAAAATAAACTATGAAATCAAAATCGTATGTAGCAAGGATCGCATCGATGGGCGGTCTCTTTCTGCTATATACCTTGAGCTTCTCGGAATTTTCAAGCTTGCTCTCGCCAATTATCATAACAGAGCTGCTCGGAAAGGTCTCTTCAATAAATTCCTTTGTTATATACCCCGTATTTCCGAGGAACAGAACCTTTTTCGGAATAAATACAGACGGATCGAGAACAACACTGTTATTTTCCTTGAATCTCTCCCTGATATCTATCAGAACCTTGTTATTTACCACCTGATATAAGCATTCGGTTAAAAGAGGATTAAAAACACCACACATTCCGTTTGAAATCATTTCAATGGCAACGTCCTGAGAAAATGCCTGCTTATAGCTTCTGGCACTGGTAAGAGCATCGAAGGCATCCGCAAGAGACACCGCCTGAGCAGAGATCGGAATTTCATTTCCCTTAAGTGCATCGGGATAGCCCGTGCCGTCGTATCTTTCATGATGGCTTCTTGCTATCTCTTTTGCATGCTCTATCAGAATCGGATCTATATCGCCGGAAACCTCGGCAATTATCTCTTCCCCGAAAACAGAATGTTTCTTTACGATATCATACTCAATAGGAGAAAGCTTTCCGGGAAAATCCAATATACTCTTTGGAATTCTGGATTTTCCGATATCATGAAGAGATGAGGCAATGGAAATTGCAGAGATCTCCTCTTCCGAAAGATCAAAATCATCACTGACCTTGCATAACTGGCGGAGCAAAAGCTCTGTAAGCATTCTTACATGATATACATGAAAGCCGCTTTCACCGTTGAGACTTTCGGGAATAGCATCGCCGGATATATATTCAATTTTAAGCAAGTTTTCCCCATCGGATGTCTCCATGACCAGAACAGGATTTTTTTCGCTTTCCATATTCCGTTTATCCCCTTTCCGAAAAATAAAAACGGCCGCAACGGAAAAAGTTGCGGCCAGTCAACCATACAGAATATCTGCTAAGGCACTATAGCTTTGCGTCCCAACCTTTCGGCAGGTTTGCCACTTTATTTAAAAATGTTTGCTTGTAAATTCTTCTTTTCAATTATTATATCACGCATAATACATTTTGTCAATGAAAATCGAAATTTTATTGCAAATTTTTTCTACTGATCGGTTCACTATAGTCATCTGCAACAAAATACTGCCTGTTTTTTCCGATGGCGAAAAATGCATATAAAACTCCCATCCTTGTCAATACTTTTGACATAGAGATGGGAGTGATTTTTATTTACTATAATAAAGTTGAAATTTGCGGTATAAATACTTCTAAGCTTAAAACTCTTACTGCAGAAGAAACCACCGAGCTTCTTCTCAGAACAAAAAAAGGCGACACAAAGGCACGTGACAGCCTTATATACGGAAATCTGCGCTTAGTCCTTAGCGTCATTCAACGCTTCACGGGGAGAAAGGAACTGATGGACGACCTTTTTCAAGTGGGCTGTATAGGTCTTGTCAAAGCCGTTGACAATTTCAATACCGAGCTCGGCGTTCGCTTCAGCACCTATGCTGTGCCGATGATAATAGGCGAGATAAGGCGTTATCTCCGCGACAATAATTCGATCAGGGTAAGCCGATCGGTAAGAGATCTTGCTTACCGGGCTTTGAATGCGAGAGAGGAGCTGACACGCGAAAAGCAGAGCGAGCCTAATGTTGAAGAGATCGCGGCGAAGCTGGGGGAGAAAAGAGAGAGCGTTATGCATGCCATGGAGGCGATCACGCCGCCTATCTCGCTATATGATCCCGTTTATTCGGAAAACGGAGATTCGATCTATGTTATGGATCAGATCTGCGACCCTAATTCGGGAGACGAAACATGGCTTGAAAACATTGCGCTGAGGGATGCAATGAAGAAGCTGGGCGAACGTGAACGGGCAATAATCAAGCTGAGATTTTTCAATAACAAAACCCAAATGGAGATCGCCGAGGAGATCGGAATATCCCAGGCACAGGTCTCGCGTCTGGAAAAAGGCGCGCTCGAACAGATGAGGAAGCAGATTTGATATTTACGTTATCAAGTTATTCGAATTCATAATGAATGTTAAACAATGGGCATCTCTGAAAATTCAGAATTGAAATATAAACAATAATATGTCGAATAGTAAGTATTCCACCATGAGATCCTTCGCCGAGGCTCAGGATGACAGTACT
>JAFTXK010000039.1 GCA_017461635.1 Clostridia bacterium
ATCCCGTAAACGATTCTCTTCTCGGCATCAAATATATCATCTCCGAGGATGATTGGTCTCGCTATTATGAGGAGGCTTATACCTCCAAGGATGACGACACTTATACAGCTTACCTTAATCCCTATGCACTCTCACTTGCATACGGCGTTGAGAACGAAATACTGAATGTTGATATGGAAGAGAAGGAAACACCTCCGCTTCAGCTCAATGCCCTTCTCAGCGCAATGGTCGGCGAGGAAGTCGAGGTCTTCGTTCCGGTTGAATATAATGATTATAATCTTTATAACATGGAAGAGACCTATATTTCCGGGCACTATAAATTTGCACCGCAGAATACTTCCTCCGATGCTATCATCAATTATTATTTTGATGTTCCAAAATCCGATGTTGAATACTATTTCTATCTCCCCAGCGACTATCCCAGGGAGGTCAAGCTGAAGGTCGACGGCGTTCCCATGGATACCTTCTACGGCAATGAGACCTCGCGAATAGTAACCGTAGGCACATCCTTTGATGAAGGTGATTCTATGCGTATCTCCCTTACGGTAGCGCAGAATGAGATCTATGTCAAGACAGATCTTCCCATGCTTTTCTATCTCGATATGGATGCCTTCAAGGAAGTGATCTCAAAGCTCTCAGAAACACAGTATGAGATAACAGACTATACCGAAAGCAGCTTTGAAGGAAATATAACTACTGCCGCCGCAAATCAAACTATTCTTACAACCATTCCCTATGACGAGGGCTGGCAGATATATCTTGACGGTGAAAAGGTCGAATATACAAAAACTCTCGGTGCTCTTATCTCCTTTAATATCGAAAGCGCGGGTGAGCATACTCTCACCATGCGTTATATGCCAAAGGCATTCGTTATAGGAGCGGCTTGCAGTGCCGTCTGCATTGTTCTTTTCATTCTTCTCTGCGTTCTCGAGGCGGTAAGAAAGAAAAACCGCAAGGATGAAATCCTTCTCGAAGCAGAAAACAGTGATGAGTTCGAGCTTGAAATTTCGGAAGATGCCGCATTTGAGCCCGAAGTACCCCAAGTAACAGACGAAAAAGAGGAAACTTAAAATGTTTTATTATCTTAACGGAAAGCTTACCGTGCTTGAAAGCGCGGTAGCGGTAATAGATGTCGGCGGCGTGGGCTATAAGCTCACCGTCAGCGGAACGACCCATGATTCCCTGCCCGCTCCAAAAGCAAATGCCGAGGACGCTCCAACAGTTAAACTCTATACCGATCTGGCAGTGCGCGAGGATGATATGGAGCTCTTCGGCTTCTATTCATCCGAGGAGCTTTCGTCATTCAAAATGCTGATATCGGTCTCGGGCGTTGGTCCTAAGGCGGCATTGGCTATACTCACATTGCTCACCCCCGAAAAATTTGCCCTTGCTGTCTGCTCAGAGGATACAAAAACACTATCGAAGGCAAGCGGCGTCGGCGCAAAGACCGCCGCAAGGATAGTTCTTGAGCTAAAGGACAAGCTCACAAAGGAAAGCGCATCGGTAATATCAAGCGGCGGAAGCGGTGCGGCATTTACCGAAGCACCTAAGAACCGTCTTTCCGAGGCTCAGGACGCTCTCGTGGTTCTCGGTTATTCCAGAAGCGAAGCTATAGCGGTGCTCAAAACCATCGATACGGGTAATCTGGAGCTTGAAGAGATCATCCGTCTGGCTCTGAAAAAACTTATGAAGTAAAAAGGAGATCCAAATGTTCGACTCGGATAACGAATTTGACTTTGAAAACAGACTGATGGCAACCTCGGCTTCGCCCGAGGACAGCGAGGGCACATCGGATAGCGAAAATTCACTGCGTCCCAAGGAGCTCGGCGACTATATCGGTCAGGAAAAGGCAAAAGAAAATCTTAAAATATATATCGAAGCAGCAAAGGTTCGCGGAGATTCTCTCGACCATGTTCTGCTTTATGGCCCTCCGGGTCTCGGTAAGACCACCCTTTCGGGCATTATCGCAAATGAAATGGGCGTTAATATGAGAGTTACCAGCGGTCCGGCTATCGAAAAACAAGGTGACCTTGCCGCACTGCTCACAAATCTTAATGAAGGCGATGTTCTCTTTATCGATGAGATACACCGTCTGTCACGCAATGTTGAAGAGATATTATATCCCGCAATGGAGGATTTTGCCCTTGATATCATCATCGGTAAAGGGCCTGCGGCAAGAAGCATCCGCATCGATCTGCCAAAGTTCACTTTGATCGGTGCAACTACACGTGCAGGTCAGCTTTCTACTCCTCTGCGAGACCGTTTCGGAGTTGTGCTTAAGCTTGAGCTTTACACACCCGAAGAGCTTGCAAAGATAGTTAAGCGAAGCGCAGGCATTCTTGAAATGCAGATAACGGATGACGGTGCCTATGAGATCGCATCACGTTCAAGAGGAACGCCGCGAATTGCAAACCGTCTGCTTAAACGAGTCCGCGATTTTGCTCAGGTCAAGGGTAGCGGAAAGATCGATTCGGATATTGCTAATTTTGCCCTGAGCAAGCTGGAGATCGACGAGCTCGGTCTTGATAATACCGACCGCAAAATGCTTGAAACGATAATAAAATTTTATGACGGCGGACCTGTCGGTCTTGAGACCCTTGCGGCAACGGTAGGCGAAGAAGCAGTTACCCTGGAGGATGTCTATGAGCCCTATCTTATGCAGATAGGATATCTCAGCCGCACCCCCAGAGGGCGTGTTGTAACTCGCATGGCTTATGAGCACCTCGGAATTCCCTTTAATGCAAATCAAACTAACACTAAAAATTCCTCTGCCGACCAAACAGCCTTCGATTTTTAAGCGAGGTATATATGGAAAAACTTAAAATAATAGTTCTTGATTCCGCATCTATCGGCGCGGATATCGATTTCAGCGTTTTCGAGGCTTGCGGAGATGTGGAGGTATATGAAACGACAACTCCCGAGCAGTTTCCCGCAAGAGCCGCGGACGCTGATGTTATCGTTCAGAATAAATATAAGCTTAATAAGGAAAGCCTGATCCATGCACCGAAGCTGAAGCTGGTCTGCGAGGCGGCAACCGGCTTTGACAATATCGATATCGAATATTGCCGCGCCCACGGCATTGCCGTTACCAATGTTCCGGGCTATTCCACCGACTGCGTTGCTCAGCTTACCCTTGCAATGGCTCTGCAGATCATCATGCATCTGCCCGAATATACAGAATATGTTGCAGACGGCTCTTATACCGCTTCGGGGATTGCAAACAGGCTCGTTCCTCAGTTCCATGAGCTCAAAGGAAAAACCTGGGGTATAGTCGGTCTTGGGAATATCGGCAGAAAGGTTGCGGATATTGCTAAGGTTTTCGGATGTCGCGTAATGGCCTGCAAGCGTACTCCCGTTTCCGATATCGAATGTACCGATATTGACACTCTCTGTAGAAATTCGGATATCATATCTCTGCATACACCGCTGAATGACGGCACTCACGGCATGATCGGCGAAAAACAACTGACTTTGATGAAAAATAATGCAATACTTATCAATGTTGCCCGCGGTGCGGTAGTCGATGAAGCCGCAGTTGCAAAGGCAATACTTGACTGTAAGCTTGGGGGCTTTGGCTGTGACGTTTATTCTGTTGAGCCCTTCCCTTCAGATCACCCCTATAAAAAGATCGCAGGTCTGCCCAATGTCTGCATGACCCCGCATATCGCCTGGGGCGCATACGAAACCCGAATCCGCCTGATAGGCGAAATGATAGAAAATATCGCCGCCTTCATGGACGGTAAGATACGAAACAGAGTTGACACGAAATAACTAAAAGAGCAAATCCTTCTAAACGGATTTGCTCTTTTAGTTATTCGTATCGGGATTATCCGTCCTGTTTAAAAGATAATCCACCGAAACATTATGAAAATCAGCCAATTTTATAAGGATAGTTGTCGGTACATCAATATCTCCTCTTTCATAATTGCTGTATACTCTTTGACTGCAAAACAATATTTCTCCCATCTGAGATTGAGTTAAATCTTTATCTTCTCGTAAATTTCGAATTCTCGGATATAAAGGCATGAGAACTTCCCCTTTTATATTACTATAAAAATATTTTACATTTTTTTCGAAAAGCTATTGACTTTTAGCGAAAAATTCGCTAAAATATATTTGTAGCGGATTTTTCGCTAGATCGTCTTTGTTAATAAAGTGACTATTCCACTTTATTATAATACATTATTCTTTTATTTTAGGAGTTAATCATTATGACAAGAGTTACAAACAATGAAATGAGAAACATAAATGGCGGAGCAACCGTTTACTGTCCGTTTTGCAGAAAAAAGTTTAGCGATCCAAATTGGATTCAAAAATTATTTGGATATAAAATATCCGCAAAAACTCAGTTAAACAATCATATTAATTTGTTTTTCTGTCCGAAAAGATAAATAATTGTCGGTGGGCTGAATAGTAGCTCACCAAAATTTTCTATAAATTATGAGTTTAAATTATGAGTAAATTAATAAAACAACACGATGAGCGCGACTGCGGCGCCGCCTGCCTTTCGATGGTCGCATCTCATTATGGGTTAAAGCTGCCCATTTCAAAATACAGAGAGCTGACAAAAACAGACCGTAACGGAACAAATCTTTACGGTCTTGTTGACGGTGCTGAAAAAATCGGTTTGAACTCCGAAGCATTATCGGGAGACATGAATGAACTGTTTGATGGCATCGAAAAAAATGAAATTCACTTCCCTTTCATTGCTCATATCATAACAGAAGATGCTATGCAGCATTTTGTTGTTGTTAAGCAAATCAAAAACAACATGCTCATTATTTATGATCCTGCAAAAGGGAAAATCAAATACGATTTTGAATATTTCCAATCTATTTGGAGCGGTTACATTGTAACATTCAAAATAACAGAAGAATTCAAAACCGGAAACTATACAAAAGGCGGATTTAGTAAATTCTTCTCACTTCTCAAAGGTCAGTATAAAATTTTTATTGCAATAATCATCCTTTCATTTATAATTTCCGCCATTGGTATTATAGGAGCATTCATATTTGAAAGTATGATTGATGATTTTTATGTCTCAAATTCCGCAGAAATATGCGAAGACGGATGCGAAGAAGAGCACGAGCATATTAATGATGAATCTTCGGAAAACCAAAACATTTTAGATAAAGCCATTGGATTTATCTCCAATAACGCTGACAATTTTAATATTTTCTTTATAATGCTGATAGTTCTTTACGCTTTGCAAGGTCTGATACAGTTTGCACGTGGATCCCTCATGTCAATTTTATCAAAAAACATCGATAAACGGCTTATACTGACTTATTACAATCATTTGATTGATCTGCCGCTGTCATCACTTTCAACTCGAAGCACAGGAGAATACATTTCTCGATTTTCAGACGCTTCAACGATCCGAAATGCAATTTCCGGTGCTACTCTCACACTTTTGCTCGATTCTTTTATGGTAATAGCGTGCGGAATAATTCTGTTGCTTGAAAATGAAATACTTTTTCTGATTTCTTTACTGATAATTGTTCTTTATGCAATAGTAATCATCTGTTACAGAACTCCAATTAAAAATATCAACCAAGAAGTAATGGAAAATAATGCTAAAGTGCAATCATTCCTTAAAGAATCCATAGATGGGGTAGAAACCATAAAATCACATCAAGCAGAAAAATCGGTAAAAGATAAAAATACAACAAAATTCAACCGTTTCTTAAAATCAGTATTCAATAATAATATTATAAACTTTTCACAGGATAGTATTTGTGATTCCATTGAGCTTATCGGAATTGCTCTGATGCTCTGGGTAGGTTTTAGTATGGTACTCACAAACAAAATAACTGTTGGCTCACTTATAACTTTTTATGCTTTGCTCGCATACTTCACCACACCAATCAAAAATCTGATCGAATTGCAGCCAATGCTGCAAACCGCCATAGTAGCTGCAGAGCGTTTAAATGACATCCTTGATCTGCCAACTGAATCCAGCTCCGGCTTCAAGTACAAAAATTTGAAATTTAACAGTATTGATATTTCAAACCTTGATTTTCGATACGGAAATCACAACCTGATATTAAATAACATAAACTTACACATTGTTAAGGGTGAGAAAATAGCAATAGTCGGCGAAAGCGGCTGTGGAAAAACCACTCTTGCAAAACTGCTTATTCGCTTTTACGAACCTGAAAAAGGTACTATTCATATTGACGGAATAAATATTTCTGAATATTCATCCTATGATATCAGAAATAAAATCGCATATGTTAACCAAGAAACATTTTTGTTTTCGGATACTATAAGGAATAATCTTATTATCGGAAATACTGATGTCAGCGATAAAGAAATAGAAAGCGCATGCAGATTATCCAAAGCAAATGAATTTATCGAGCAACTTCCTTTTGGATATGATACTTATCTTGATGAAAACGGGAAAAATTTGTCAGGCGGGCAAAAACAGCGTCTCGCAATCGCAAGGGCTCTGCTAAGAAATCCCAAACTACTAATACTTGATGAAGCAACAAGTAATCTCGATAGTATTACAGAGAGCGGTATAAAAGATACACTTTTTGATATAAATAATGATCTTACCTGTATTATTATAGCGCACAGGCTGAAAACGATCGAAAAGTGTGATAGAATTATCGTAATAAAAGATAACACAATAATTGAAAACGGAACACATATTGAACTGTTAGAACAAAAAGGTTATTATTATAATCTTTACAATAAACAATAGTGTATCTCTGGAAACTTAAAATAAATAACTGAATTTGAGTTTTTAGAAGTTACCAAGAATATTTAAAATCAAAGCATCCCATCCCGGATGCTTTGATTTTTTAGCTTAATTTTTAATATAAAAAAATACTTTTGCCGTGATTTGTTAACAAATTGTAAATCCGCTATATTACCCATTGACATTTACATATCCTTGTGATATCATTATGATATCAACACACATTGGAGGTAAAACAAATGAAAGAAATCGTACTTACAAACAAGAAAAACGGAATGCTCGTAATGATCCTGACCATCCTGCTCTATCTCGTGGCAATAGTAGGTGTGATATTCGGCGGAATTATGATGGACAACGGCGGACTGCCTTTGCTCTTCATAATCTCAATGATCTATATCTGCCTTGGTTGGATACCGTTTATGGGTCTGCGCGTGCTGAAGCCTCAGGAAGCCCTTGTTCTTACCCTATTCGGTAAGTATATCGGCACTATCAAGGGAGACGGATTCTATTATGTCAATCCCTTCTGCGTAAGCGTTAACCCTGCGGCAAAAACAGAGCTTAATCAGAGCGGTGACGTTAAAAAGGTCGCAACTATCGGCGCGGCAGGTGCACAGGCTGTTTCTATGGAAGTTCCAAGCAAAAAGATCTCTCTTAAGATCATGACTCTCAATAACAACCGCCAGAAGATCAATGACTGCCTCGGCAATCCCGTTGAGATAGGTATCGCGGTTACATGGCGCATCGTTGACACTGCAAAAGCTGTTTTCAATGTTGACAACTATAAGGAATATCTTTCCCTGCAGTGCGATACCGCTCTGCGCAATATAGTCCGTATCTATCCCTATGATGTAGCCCCCGGTATCGATACCACGGGTGACGGAGTTGCCGATGACGGAAGCCTTCGCGGCTCTAGCGAAATAGTTGCTGCGAGAATTCGCGATGAAATACAGGCAAGAGTTGACGAAGCAGGTATCGAGATCGTTGAAGCAAGAATAACATATCTCGCTTATGCAACCGAGATCGCCGCAGTTATGCTTCAGAGACAGCAGGCCTCCGCAATTATCGATGCAAGAAAGATGATAGTTGACGGTGCTGTGGGCATGGTTGAAATGGCTCTGGAAAGACTTGCGGAAAATAAGACAGTGGAGCTTGACGACGAACGTAAGGCGGCAATGGTTTCCAATCTTCTTGTAGTCCTCTGCGGAAACCGTGACGCACAGCCTATCGTAAATTCTGGAAGTCTCTATTGATATGAGCGATAACGGAAAGAAACAAATACCGCTGCGCCTCTCCGAGAAGCTATATAATGCCATTGCGGCATGGGCAGAGGACGATTTCCGCTCGGTAAACGGGCAGATCGAGTATCTTCTCACTGAGTGTGTTAAACAGCGGAAGAAAAACGGAAAGTATGTCTCGGACGAGATAGACAAACCATTTGATATTGATATAGAATAAAAAATAACAGGTTGCACCTCGGTGCAACCTGTTATTTTTTATTTGAATGCTTCGGGCAAAAACTCACTATCGATAGTGTTTGTAACATAACCTCTGAGGGTGCTCATAGTAAATGACCCGTTAAGCTGAGCTCCGTGAGCTGAGACAAGTTCATCGGTATAATTCTCAAGCGTATAGAGCTTAAGGCTGTCTCTTGTCATGCTGTAATGGCACATCATGGGAACAAGAATAGGGTTCTCTATCTTCGTTTCTCCGATATCGTCCTGAACGATATCAAATGTCAGTATTCCGCCGACCATATAATAGCTGTAAAGCATGGTAGAAAGACAGTTTCCGAGGGAATAAGCGCAAAGTGTCTTATTACCGTTCTGCCCCTCGATCCATTCAACAGGCTGGAGCGTATGAGAATGAGTTCCTATTATAACATCAACACCGAGATCGGCAAGATGATTTGCATATCTCTTCTGAGCCGAATTTGGTTCAAAAGCGTTTTCGGTGCCCCAGTGCATCGAAACGATAATAATATCAGCGCCCTGCTCTTTCGCAAGTCCTACCTGCCTCGTCATATCAGCTTCATTTGCATATGGAATAAGAAGCTCGCTTGAAGCACTGAGAGCGTTCTTATGCTTATCATTTATCATGGTTATATATGAAAGAAGCCCTATCTTAACACCGTCTTTTTCTATAAATCTTATGTTGTCGTAATCATCCTTCGTATATCCGCCGATTATGGTAAGGTCATTTTCGGCGGCTTTTTCATTCCAATAAGCAATAGAATTGCGCAGGCCGACCTCCTTCATATCAAGCATATGGTTATTGGCAATATTGATTATATCAAAGCCAACCTCAGAGAGATCGTCACCGACCTCTGTAGGAGCGTTAAAATCGGGATAGCCTAAAATTTTGAAGCCTTCGCCCGCAACAGGTGTTTCATGATTAATATAAGCAAGATCCGCACCGCTTATGATGTGGGCAATGCCCTCATACATTTCTGTAAATCGGTAACCCGACTGCTTACCCGTGCTTGAAGCATATACCGCGGCATTGTTTTTTGCATCGGTAAATACTGCCTCGTGGATCAGGTTGTCGCCTGCGGCGGCAAAGCTGATGCGAGTTTCGCCGAAAATATCCTTTTCACTCGGCATTTCAATATCAAGAACGGTATCCGGCTTTATTTTATCATTGACCTCCGCGCGTTTTATCTCCCCCGAACAGGAGGCAAACAAAAGAACAGCTGAAAGGATCATAGGAATTATCTTAATTTTTTTCATTATCATACCTCGCTTTACAGACTACAGTATAGCACAAAATCACCGCAAAAGCAATAATTTTCAGTAAATTTTATCTTGCCGCAAGCTTTGACAAATTTCTCGCTCCTTCGGTGATACAATATAGAAAAAAAGGAGTTTTAAAATGGAAAAGGATTTATTTATATCCGAATACGATGAAGAAAAAGATCGCATGACCGTTGTTCTCAGCGGCGAGATCGATCATCACAGTGCCGTATCTGTCAGACATGAGATAGACGACATGCTTATGTTCACCCGTCCTAAAAAGCTCATTATCGACCTTTCGTGTGTTGATTTTATGGACAGCTCGGGGCTCGGTCTTATTATGGGCAGATATTCACTTATGGAAAAGCTGGGCGGCGAGACCGTGATCAGAAATCCATCAGAGCGAGTTAAGAAGATCCTCTCTCTTGCAGGGATGGAAAGAATAATCAGAATTGAAAAAAGGAAGGCAAAGACAAATGAAAACAAGTAAGAAGGTTATAAATTCGTTAAAGCTCAGCTTCCCTTCTCTGTCGGTAAATGAATCTGCCGCAAGAGCCGTAGTCGCAGCTTTTTCGGCACAGGCAGACCCGACCACCACCGAGCTCGCCGACATAAAATGCGCCGTTTCGGAAGCTGTAACAAACTGCATAGTTCATGGCTATCCAGACTCCATCGGCGAAATATACATATCGGTAAAAATTCTTGAAGGGCGCACAGTCCGCATTGAAATAAAGGACAAGGGCAAGGGCATAGAAGATATCGCCTTAGCCCGTACACCCCTATATACGACCTCTCCCGAAACCGAGCGAAGCGGAATGGGCTTTACAGTTATGGAAAGCTTTATGGATAAGATCACAGTTCGCTCAAGGGTAGGAAAAGGAACAACAGTAGTTCTCTTCAAAACTCTGAAGGAGAGGAAAAAAGCTGAATGAATACCGATATAAAGTTCGGTGAGGTGGAAGCTTTGAGCGAAAATGTTTACGAATGTGAAAAGAACAAAAATTTTTCTAAAAACAGAGAGCTTATCGAGCGCGCGCAAGCGGGTGACGAAAAAGCTACCGAAGAGCTTATAGTATCGAATACAGGTCTTGTGCGCAGTATTGCCGTCAAATTCCGAGACCGAGGACTCGAATATGAGGATCTGATGCAGATAGGCACTATAGGCATGTTGAAGGCGATAAGGAGCTTTGATCTTGAGCGCGGTACGGTCTTCTCGACCTATGCAGTACCGCTTATTATCGGCGAAATTAGACGTTATCTTCGTGATGACGGAATAATCAAGGTCAGCCGAAGCTATAAAAAGCTGGGTGTGCAGCTTCTTAAAGCAAAGAATGACATTATGTCAAACGAAGGGCGCGAGCCGCATATCGATGAGCTGGCGGGTATTTGCGGTGTCAGCGTTTCAGAGGCGGCAGTGGCGCTCGATTCCATAACGCCCGTATCTTCCCTGTCCGATTGCATCTACGGCGATGACGGAATGACCCTTGAAGGCACTATCGCGGATGATGACAGCAGTACTGAGATGGAAAGGCTCTGTGAAAATATCGCTTTATCGCAGGCAATATCAAAAATGCAGCCTCTGTGGCGAAAGATAGTTCTCCTGCGTTATTACAGAGATTATACCCAGCAGCAGACCGCCGAGGTTCTCGGGCTTTCTCAGGTAAAAATATCAAGAGAAGAAAAGAAAATATTTGCCTTTTTAAGAGAAGAATTGGCATGATAAATTATTGTTTATTATCTATTCCTTGTTCTTTTTCCCGTTTTTTCCAGCTTATAAAGCCGTAGAGATCGTTGATAAAGAACATCGTAAAGCAAAGTATCATCGGCAGATATGCTATATCGGTAAGTGTTGCCAGCACCCAGAGGGTTATCAGAACGACATCATTCGCCGCATATGCAAGGGCGTAATAGGAATTGCGGAAAAGCATGAGATATGACGCAAGAAAGCTTGTTGTTATCGAAACTGTGCTGATAATAAGATTAGGTGTTTCAAAATACTTGAGTACAAAATAGAATAAAACCGTAACACTAATAGCCAAAGCCATCATCAACGCTATTTGTTTTCCGCTCATTTTATGGATCTTTACCACATTCTTGCCTTTTTCATAGGGATGGCGGAGCCATGAGATAACAGACATTGCGGCAATCGGGGCGGTCATTCCCATATAAGTTATCATTTCTCCCCAATAGTGAAAACGGCAGGAGGTAATTGAATAAAGAATCGCAAAAAAGACGGTAAGTATCTGCCCCCAAACATCTCCCTTTGCAATAAAAATAAGCGCAGTAACTCCAATAAGTGTAGCCGCAAGATTTACGGGATCGATATCACCCGTGAGAATATTTGATACAGCAACTACAGCAAGAGAAATGCTGTAAAGCAGCCATTCTTTTTTCGTAAGATTCTTAAAAGGATTCATTTTTAACCTCCAAAATTAATGGCACTCGCCTTCCGCATCTTCTAAGACCTAACGATGCTGGAAACGAGTGCCTTTTTAGCACAAACTACCCGGTGGCAGTTATATAATTATAATTTCAGTTTATTTCCGAGCCGCCCCATTCAACGGCTGTAAAGCCCTGGCGGGTAGGTTCTGAAAGCTCCTGAGGCTCAATGTCAATAGGCGCGTCAAGCCCCTTCCATACCATAAAAACTCTGATCAAAGTATCGGGCGCGGGCGTTATATCCAGCACCGCACTTTCGGTATAAGCGTCACTTTGGAAAGTGATTAGATTATAAGGATTCCTTTCCATAATGGGCAACCAATAGACTATAAACTCATTCGCCTCGCGGCGGTTAAGACCAAGCTTTTGAAGCGCATCTTCAAGAAATACCGCAGTATTCTTGCCCGCAATGCAAAAGCCTCTGTCAAGGTCATAATCGCATCTCTGAATTCCTTCCCAGTAAAGATAATTGTAAGTCATACCCTTTTCATCCGTCAGAGTTCCGTCAGGGCTCGCGGTAACTTTCCATCCGCCGTTATAAAGAGGATATGTACAGGTAAGCTCACCTCTGAGAGCAAGCTTAACCGAAACAAGCATCTCTGACTCGGGATAGAGATAGATCACAGGCTTTCTCGCAGTCATGCCGTTTTCAGCGGATTCATCCTCGGAATCACATTCATCGGTGACGAGAGCGGTATTGCTTTCATTTACTGCCTCGGTATCACTTTCTGTATCCGTATTCGTCTCGATCTCGGTATTACTTTCGGTATCGCCAATCTCAGTGTCAGAAGCAGTATCTCTGCCGTTCAGCTTGATATCATCGTCCCTACAGGCGGCAAAGGCAAAGAGAAGAAAAACAATAGCCAAGATCTGACTGATCTTTTTCATTGGAATTACCTCCGTTTTCATCTGTTTTCGTAAAAGACGCGCATCTTTTTACTTAAAAGACGTCAAAGGAAGTAAAAATGTTCCAAAATTTTTATATTCTCTTTGCGAGAACTTCTTTCTCGTATGTGTCGATTTCGTCGAACCACTTTTCTGTAGGTTCAACACCGTTATCCTCACAGAACTATGCCCAAACAGCTGCAAAGGGGAAGAATTTCAGCTCCTCCTGCATCATCATAAGGCGAGTTCCGTCCGCCTTATCCTGAAGAGAAGCAAGGCAGGAATTGGGTGTAAGCAGTGCATAAAGCAGAGCCTTCTGGAAATTGCGCATACCAATTACCCAAGCGGCAATGCGATTGATGCTGGCATCGAAATAGTCAAGACCTACAAGAACCCGATCAAGAGCATCGTTTCTGACGATCTCCTTTGCGATCTCCTTAGTCTCATCATCAAAGAGAACAACATGGTCGCTATCCCAGCGAACGCCTCTCGTAACATGCAGAGCAACCTTATCTCCGAAAAGAAGCATTGAAGGAAGCTTATCCGAAACCACCTCTGTGGGATGGTAATGACCGTTATCCATAAGGCTGAGAATCCCATTCTTTGCCGCATAGTTTACGGTAAATTCTGAAGAACCGACTGTATAGGACTCAAAGCCTATGCCAAACACCTTAGATTCAAGAGAAACATCAACAAGGCTCTTATCATAACCGCAGGCAAGGATCTGATCAAGCGAATCTTTAAAACGCGCTCTTGGTGCAAGACGGTCTGCGGGAACATCCTTCAAACCGTCGGGGATCCAGATATTCATAAGGCAAGGTGTGCCGAGCTCGCGGGCGAGATATTCGGAGATACGCAGGCAAGCAATGCAGTGACGGATCCAGAAATTACGGACATTATCATCTGGGCTCGAAAGAGTGAGCCCCTTTGCCATGGGATGAGAAAAGCAGGTAGGGTTAAAGTCTATGCCAAGACCTCTTTCTTTGGCAAATTCCACCCATTTTTTAAAGTGCTTCGGTTCAAGCGCGTCTCTGTCCGCCATCTCGCCATCCTCAAAAATTGCATAGCAGGCATGGAGATTGATGCGGTGAGTACCCGGGATAAGAGAAAGAGCCTTATCGATATCCTGCATCAGCTCCTCGGGATTTCTTGCCGCTCCGGGATAATTACCGGTGGTCTGAATACCGCCGTCAAGAGATGTAGAGCCTTCAAATCCGTGAACATCGTCACCCTGCCAGCAATGCATGGAGATCGCCTTGCCGGAAAGAAGCTTAAGAGCCTTATCTGTATCAACGCCGATCTCGGCATAGCGAGCCTTGGCATATTCGTAGCGTTCCTTTATTGTCATAATGACACCTCCGAATTGATTTTAAACATTACAGTAGAATTGTATCACAAAACAACACACATGTCAAGTCCAAAATCACACAATCACAGAAAAAATGTGGTTTTGTATTGTATTTTCGTATCAAAAAATATTATTCTTGCAAAAAGAGCAAAGATATGATATACTAAATATAATATTTACCATGCGGAGAAAGATATGAAAGGCGTAAAAACAGTTTACATATGCTCGGAATGTGAATACACAAGCCCGAAATGGATGGGTAAATGCACCTCCTGCGGTGCTTGGAACTCCTTTGTCGAGGACGTTGTTGAAGCGGAGACTAAGGCTGCTGCTCCAAAGCGCATTTCCATGAACGGCATAGGCAGCTCTAATCATACAGTAAAATTTGACGAGCTTGAGCTTCCATCATATATGCGCTCGGAAACAGGTCTCGGAGAGCTTGACAGAGTTCTCGGCGGAGGACTGGTACACGGCTCGGTAGTTCTGCTTTCGGGTGAGCCGGGAATCGGTAAATCTACATTGCTTATGCAGATATCCGATGCACTTGGAAACACCGACAACCATGGAAAGACAAGAAATGTACTGTATATTTCGGGTGAGGAATCCGGCGGTCAGCTAAAGCTCCGAGCCAAGCGTCTCGGCATTGGCGGCAGAAATCTGCACGTTCTCACAGAAACAAATATCGAAAATATCCTTGACGAGATCTCAAAGCTAAAGCCCGATGTTGTCATAGTCGACTCGATACAAACAGTCTACAGCGACAGAATGTCCAGTGCTCCCGGAAGCACAACTCAAATTAAGGAATCTGCACTGTCCTTTATCAATCTCGCAAAATCTGCCGGAATTTCCATGCTTCTCGTAGGTCATGTTAATAAAGAAGGCGGTATTGCAGGCCCAAAGGTGCTTGAGCACATGGTTGACGCAGTGCTGTATTTCGAAGGTGAGCGTCACCAATCTTACAGAATTATCAGAGCGATAAAGAACCGTTTCGGCTCGACAAATGAAATCGGCGTTTTCGAAATGACCGATAAAGGACTTGAAGAGGTCGAAAATCCCTCGGAAATGCTTCTTGCCGGAAGACCTAAGAATGTTCCAGGAAACTGCGCGGTTTGTACTATGGAGGGTACACGCCCGATCATAGCCGAGATACAGGCACTTGTGGCACAGACTACATTCCCTGCTCCGCGCCGTGCCGCAAACGGGATAGATTATAACCGAATGTGTCTTATACTTGCGGTGCTTGAAAAACGCTTGGGGCTTAAATTTTTCCAAAGCGATGTTTATATGAACGTAATCGGCGGTCTCCGCCTTGACGAACCCGCTTCCGATGTTGCTGCGGCACTTTCGATGGTATCGAGCCTTACAGACAGGATCATTCCCGATGACGTTATAGCTATAGGTGAGCTTGGTCTTTCAGGCGAATGCCGCGCTGTCTCCAATATAGAAGCGAGAATCCACGAAGCCGCGCGCCTCGGCTTTACAAAAGCCGTAATACCCTACCGAAATATTGAAAAACGAAAAATCGATGCTATCGGAATCGAGCTTATACCAATTAAAAGTATATATGAAGCGCTCTCGGTTCTGAAAAAGAAAGAAGATTGATTTTTTTAGCTTTTATCCGCGATAAATAAATATTCATCATTCAAAAGGGACTGTGTCAAAAGCTTTTTAAAAAGCGATTGGCTCAGCCCCTATTTATCAAGAAAATTATTCGGTTATCATAATATTACCTTCTCCGACATGGACATTTATAACTGTCTGGACAACGCCTGAAACACCGGTATATTCCATTCCCTGAGAAAAACTGCCGTTTTCATAAATATCACCGCCAAAGCGAACTCTTCCGTTATCCGTTTTAAGGCGCAAAACGCTTGAAAGCAGGCTGTCACCGCCTGTTTCATATTTAAAATAACCCTTTTTTATCTCGGCATCTATCTCGGTTATGATCGAATTTGCTATCTCTTCATAACCGTAAGTGAGCTCTGAGGTATTCGAATATATCTCGGAATTCTTTATAACGAGATTTCCTTCGCTTATATTAACTGAAAGATTCCCCGAACTGACAACATTTTCAATGAACGCAGAGCCATAGTCGATCTCAATTTCAAAATCAGTATCTGCAAGAAGCTTACTTATATTAGCATCACCGCTGTAAATATCGATATCGATAAGCTTTATACCGTTTCCTTCGGGAAGATAAATATTGACAGTGCGGTTCTTGCTCGCCATTTTTGCGGAATTAAAATAATTTCTGAAGCCGTCGAAATTAAAACTGAAAAGATTTCCGAGGGCAGATTTTTCCTCGATGGCAACTGTTGTTGCACCAACGGTCATTCCGAAATTATCAAGAGGATAATTTATCATCTCTATCATCCCCGAACCGCTTGTTTTGATAACATTAACATCGGCATATTCAAGCTCAAGAGATATCTTTTTTATAAGAGAAGCATCAAATTCATATGTATAAACATACTGACCTTCATCATTTTGCTTCTGGCTGAAAAGCTCTTTCTCACCCGACACAGCAAATCCGGCTATACAAAGCACGACCCCAATAACGGCAAGTACCGAAGAGGCGATAAGCAGCTTTTTCATTTTCTTGGTAAATTTCATATACTGCATACCCCCTTAAGCTTTCTTATAAGCCGTTTCAGTTTTTTGAAAAGCTTTGATGCGCTCTGCCAGTATTTTTTCCATATCTTAGGTGCATATTTTGTTCCGAAGCGGTAGATTAGTACCGAAAGACAAAGGGTGAGAGCAGCAATGAGGAAACCGAGCCCAAGCTCAAAAAGACCGATATGTATCTGTCCCGTTACAAATTTTACTATAGAATAAACCAATTCTGCAAGAACAGCTACCGAACCGCCCAAAATCAGCACTATCAGAAGCGGAATATAGAGCACAATAAAAAGAGAAAGCAGAATGTACAAAGCTACAATAATCACCGCTGCAGCTGCCGCGAGAGGTATCCAAAGCGGAGAAAGAATAAATGTAAGTATCCAGAAAAAAACAGGATTTCCGATGGGCTTTATATCATCTTCATCATAGTAATCATCGTCGGTCATATCTACTTCATCTTCAAGCTCTTCGCTAATGAGATCTTGAAGGCTGAATTCTCTTGTTGCTCCGGGCTCTGCGAGCTCTTCCTCGTCATAATAATCCGATATCTCCGATTCAAGCTCGTTTCCAAGCTCATCATAGATATCCTCTTCGGTATCATTCAGCGTCTCGTCTTCCTCATCCATTGTAATAATCGGAATATCCTCAGATTCCGCCAAAGAATTCGGATCAAAAACCTTTATGTCATCGTCTTCTGCCGTATTCGGCTCAAATATCTTAATATCATCTTCGCCGTCTTCAACAGCCATCGGCTCGGAGATCTTCTCTGCGGGCATATGTGTTTTAATTATCTCAAATATCTCATCAGCAAAGTCATTCGGGCTTTCATAGTCAAGCTCTTCTGCTTCCTCGCCTATTCCAAGACCCGTGAGATAACCGTTTATATGAGTACGCTGCTTTGCTATCTCAGATTCCGATGCACCAAGCACCGAAAGTCTTGCACAAACCAAGTCTATAAACCGTTCTTTTTTCATAAAAGACTGCTTCCTTTCGTAAAAATAAAAAGAAATATGAAAAAAACTCTTTAACAAATCCAAATAATATGGTATAATATTACAGAACAGAAAGCCGTTTTTTCGGCGTATCATGGCTGTACTTTTATATTATATCAGAAAAAGGAGAAAATTTCAATATGCGTGTAAGAAAAAAGAAGCACGGAAGCGAAAGAATTCTCGCTTGCTCACGTTTCCTCATTGAAGATCCGCGTTCACTCATAGATGATCCCTC
Source organism: Clostridia bacterium (assembly GCA_017461635.1). Classification (GTDB taxonomy): domain Bacteria; phylum Bacillota; class Clostridia; order Oscillospirales; family CAG-272; genus SIG710. The sequence continues at coordinate 17,954 of JAFTXK010000039.1, forward strand.
TGTTGCTTTTTCAAAAAAGCGCCCCATTCATCTTGAGATCGGATGCGGTAAGGGCAGCTTTGCAGTGGGTCTTTCAAGTGCCAGACAGGACATCAATCTCATTGCAATGGAAAAGGTATCCGACGTTGCGGTTACTGCACTTGAAAGAGCCGCACTGACAGAAAATGAAAGAGACGATAATCTGCGTTTCATCATAGGTGACGCAAAATTTCTTCCCGAATACTTCCCCGCCCATTCCATCGACACCATATACATAAATTTCTGCGACCCATGGCCCAAAAAAGGTCATGCCAAGAGACGTCTTACACACCGCGGATTCCTTGAAATATACAGAGGTCTGCTCCGAGAGGACGGTATGCTGATCTTCAAGACCGACAATGAAGGGCTTTTTGATTTCAGCATGGAGGAATTTGAGGCGGCAGGACTCCATATAGTTTGGCACACAAAGAATCTTCACGCAGAGGAAAACGAGATCGCAAAGAATAATATCATGACCGAATATGAGCGTAATTTCTCAGCAAAAGGCTTTAACATTTGTTCGGCACATGTGAGATTTACAAAAAAGGAGACCGAAAATGATTAAGGATCTGATAATAAAAAATCGAAGCTACCGCAGTTTTTCACCTGACAGGAAAATAACAAAGGAAGAAGTATTAGAGCTTATCGACATTGCCAGAATGTCACCTTCCGCAAGAAATCTCCAGCCTCTTAAATACAGAATTTGCGTTTCGGAGGATGATTGCGCAAAAATGCTTTCGCTGACGAAATGGGCGGGACTGCTCCGTCCTCTCGTTCTCCCCCCCGAAGGGCATGCTCCTGCGGCTTATATTGTTATTTGCTCTGATAATGAGCTGTCTCCCGAAGGTACAAATAAATTTCTCGGTGTCGATATCGGCATTGCGGCGCAGACTATAATGCTTGCGGCAACCGAAAAGGGACTTGGCGGCTGTATGCTTGGCGCATTCAGTGCTGAAAAAGTTGCCGAAGCTCTCGAAATTGATAAAAAGTATATTCCCATGCTGGTACTCGCTCTTGGTGAGCCCGATGAAACTGCTGTTCTCGAAAACTGTGAGAACGGAGATATTAAATATTACCGCACAGAGGACGGCACGCATAGAGTTCCCAAGAGAAAGCTTGAGGATATAATTATATGAGTGCGCAGACACCGCTCTTTGAGCCCGACGGCGTTCTTGTAGTAAATAAGCATGAAGGCCCTACCTCCCATGATATTGTAAATATGGTGCGCAAGCTCTACCACACTAAAAAAGTCGGTCATACGGGAACTCTTGATCCTATGGCAACAGGAGTTTTGGTGGTACTTATCGGCAGAGCGGCAAAGGCGGCAGAATATCTTGTGAGCGATGAAAAAAAGTACCGTGCCACCCTTCGTCTCGGTATAGTTACCGACACGCAGGATATCACGGGAAAGGTTATATCGGAGCACGCAGGTGCTCTTCCCTCACAAATCGAAGTTATTGAAGCTTGCAAAAGCTTTGTCGGTAAAAGCGAACAGCTTCCGCCCATGTACAGTGCGATCAAGGTCGGAGGCAGAAAATTGGTTGATCTTGCGAGAAAAGGTGCGGAAATCGAACGCGAAATGCGTCCTATCGAGATCTTTTCCGTTGAATGCTCGAAAGTAAATGAAACCGATTATGCGCTTGATGTTCATTGCTCCAGCGGTACTTATATAAGAACACTTTGTCAGGATATCGGAGAAAAGCTCGGGTGCGGCGGCACTATGGCGACCCTTTGCAGAACAGAAACAGGCGGATTTCCCATCTCCGAAAGCGTTACGGTTGATGAGCTTAAGGAAATGACAGAGGAAGAGCTTTTGTCAAAGCTTATTCCAACCGAATCGCTCTTTTCCTCACTACCCTCAGTAAATCTACCTGCTTTTTATGAAAAGCTCTGCCGAAGCGGATGCGAGATCTATCAGAAAAAGCTTGGAACGGATATTCCCCTCGGCACAAGAGTTCGCATCTGCTCCGAGAACGGCGAATTTTTCGCCCTCGGTGAAGTTTTGGAATACGAAAATGGTTTGGCTGTAAAAGCGATAAAAACTTTTAAATTGTAAACGATAAGCTAATTTATTGTTTATCTATTAACTTTTAAATTCTGACAACCAAAATTCCACCAATTGACAGGCCTGCTTTATCGCAGGTGCGTCAATTGGTGGAATTTTGGTTATTCGTTTGAATGAAATCTAATCACTGATTGCAAATCATGATCTTTCCGCCCACCTTTGACGGATCTTTAAAAAGCTTGAAGGCTTCATTTATCTCGCTTAATGGATATTTTTTGAAGATAAGGCTATCGTCAAATTTCAACTGACCGGTACCGAAATAATGAGAGGTAAGCTCCCATTCGTCGCCCGGAAAAGGTGCGGAATAGCTCATCCATGAGCCTGTAAGTCTGAATTCTTTTCTGTTTATATTTTCCCATTCGCGGGGCGTAAAGGTAATATCCGCATGAGGAGTGCCTATAAAGCATACGCTTGCTTTATTTGCGGCGATCTCAAAGGCATTTTTCATTGTGGCAGGCTGACCTGCTGTTTCAAACACAAAATTAAATTTTCCATTTTGAAGCTCTTCCTTCTTTGGATTTACAATATAATCTGCCCCCAGCTTTTTCGCAAGCTCAAGTCTGCTGTCCGATATATCAAATACCGTGATCGACTTGGCTCCGAATATTTTTGCCCACTGCATTGTAAAAAGTCCTATAGTACCTCCGCCGAGGATAGCGACATCCTTTCCGCCCTTGTAATCGGAACATTTGATACCGTGCAAGGCTACCGTTGCAGGCTCAAAGAAAGCCCCCTGCTCAAAGGAAACGCTTTTATCAAACTTTATGGCGTTCTTTGCCGGCAATTTAACATATTCCGCAAAGCTCCCCTGCAAGCGTGAGCCTACAAAGGTATAATTCTTGCAAAGTGAAAAATTTCCATTTTCGCAGTCTCCGCATTTCATGCAAGGAATAAGGGGAGCGCCCGATACTCTGTCTCCGATTTCAAAACCTTTAACATTGGTTCCGACCTCAGCTATCTCGCCCGAAAATTCATGACCGAGAACTATCGGATAATAATGTGCACCTCCTGCAAGAACTCTTGGGATATCACTGCCGCAGATTCCTGTCATTTTCACCCTTATAAGAACCTCATCATCGCTTATCTCGGGCATGGGGATATCTTCATATCTTATATCTTCGTTTCCGTATAATACTCCTGCTTTCATTGCTTATCTCTCCTTAAAGCTCATCTGCGAAATTCGTGCCGCCGCAAAGTCTTATCTTTCGGCGAACTACCTCTCTCACCGCATTCTTAGCACTTCCCATATAATTGCGAGGGTCATTTTCATTAGGTTTTTCTTCAAAGCACTTTTTGATCGCATATGCCATGGGAATCTTCAGCTCGGTTGCAATATTAATTTTTGAAATTCCTCGTCTCAGGCTCTCCTTTATCTGATAATCGGGTATTCCCGATGCACCGTGAAGAATGAGAGGACAATCGACAGCTTCCCTGATCGCTGACAGTCGCTCAAAATCAAGCCTCGGTTCTCCTTTATATTCACCGTGAGCTGTTCCGATTGCTATTGCCAGCATATCGATATCGGTTCTGTCCACAAAATCCTTTGCTTCAGCTGGTACGGTAAAGGTCGCGGTGCGCTCATCCACGGAAAGATCATCCTCTGTACCGCCTATTCTGCCAAGCTCTCCTTCAACCGCAATTCCTACACAGTGTGCGATTTCAACTACCTTTTTTACCATTGCTATATTCTCATCATAAGGAAGATGGGCTGTGTCTATCATAACAGATGTATATCCGTTTCTGATGCATTGAATTATGGTCTCAAAGCTTTTACAATGATCAACGTGAAGCGCCACGGGAACGCTGCATTTTTCTGCCGCCGCACGAACTATGGCAGATATGTATTCTATACCGGCATGGTTAAGTGTTCCGGGAGTAGTTTGAATGATCACGGGGCATTTTTCTGCTTCCGCCCCCTCAATAACTGCCTGTACAGTCTCCAAATTATGAACATTGAAGGATGCTATCCCTATTCCTTTTTGCTGAGCTTTCTTAATGAATTCCATTGGATTTACGAGTGACATTTTTATTCTCCTAAATATACTTGACTTTTTTCTATCTGATCAGTATAATCATTATAGGAGATTTCTCAGCTTTTTGCAATATTGTTAAAATATTTGAAATTTTCTCAGTTTTGCTCAAAAAAGGAGCTTTATTATGTATCAAAAAGAAAGAATACAGATCATAACAGAAATACTTAAACAGAACGGATTTGTAACTGTTAAGTTTCTCACAGAAGAGCTTGATTACAGCACCGCAACAATCAACAGAGATCTTAATGCCATGGAAAAGCAGAATATAATCCGACGTATTTACGGAGGTGCAGAGCTTGTCGAAGAAAAAAATGTTCCGCTCTTTTTCCGATACAGTAAAATGCGTCCCATAAAAAACAAAATAGGCAAAAAAGCCGCCGAATTTATCTGCGACGGCGACACTGTTTTTATTGACTGTTCAACCACGGCCCAGTATCTCGGAAAGCATATAACCGAAAGAAAGGATCTAACCGTTATAACAAACAATCTTTCCCTTGCATCATTCCTCAGTGAATATAACATTACAAGCATCTGTCTCGGCGGAAGGATCATGGAACCGCCCTCTATGGTCTACAGCGCAGAGACCGTTGAAAATGTAAAAAAATACAGCGCAGATAAGATGTTCTTTTCAGCCGGAGGAATAACCGAGGACGGAAAGATCGGATGCGGCGAATATGAGGTTCATTATTTGATGATAAAGGCAATGATGGAAAATTCTGATGAAAGATTTCTGCTCTTTGACCATGAAAAGATAAAACCGAGCTGTGAACAATATATCGGAACCTTTGGCGATGTTGATAAAATAATCACCGATTTCTCCTTTTCAGAGGAACTAAAGAAAAGGTACTGCGATACCGAATTTATTGAAATCACATAATTCTCATATGATTGCCTTCAAAACATAGATCCCTCGGCGGGGCTTGGGATGACTATTTGGAATGAGCTGAACTTTTCTGAGATTATCATCATTTTATATTGATTCATAACAAAAAGGGGCAAAGTTAAATCACTCAGCCCCTGAAATTTTATTCTTTAACAGTTAAAACAACCTTTCCGACGCTTCTGCCCTCGGAAAGCTCTCTGTGACCTACATCTGCCTCGGTTATAGGCAGGACCTTATAAATGGTCGGTCTGACCTCGCCGCTTGTGACCTTGGGCCATATATTCTGAACCAGCTCCGCAAGGATCTGAGCCTTAACGGCAGGTGTTCTTGAACGGAGCGTGCTACCGATAATGCGGACGTTGCGGACATAAATATTCTTAAGATCTATCTGCGTTTGTGTTCCTGCAAGTGCCGCGATCATTATCCATCTTGCGCCGTGCTTAAGATAATGGAGTGATCTGCCCATCATCTCGCCGCCGAGGCAGTCAATGGCTACATCAACGCCATGACCTGCGTCAAGCTCTGCCCTAAGAACATCCTCAATATTTTCTTTCTTGGTGTTCACAACAACATCTGCGCCCAGTGCCTTTACCTTTTCGATATAAGAGTCCTCAATAACGGTCGTTATAACTCTTATACCAAAGGATTTTGCCATAGGGATAAGTACGCTTGCAAGACCGCTTGCTCCCGCGTGCATAAGCAAAGTATTTCCACTCTCGATCTTACCCTCAATGAAGAGATTGAGATAAGAGGTTGCAAATGCCTCGGGAATTGCCGCCGCTTCGATCATGGAGCATCCCTCGGGAACAGGCATCAGCATATCGTATTTTATATTGGCATATTCGGCATAACCGCCTCCGCCCAGCAGTGCGCAGACCTTGTCACCGATCTTATAATTACTTTTTGCCTTTGCCCCCTCGGTCATATCAACTATAATGCCGGAGATCTCAAGTCCCATCCATTCGGGGCATCCGGGAGGAGGCGGATAATCTCCGTCTCTTTGCATCAGATCCGCGCGATTGATCGCCGCATAGTGTATTTCAACCAGAACATCGTCCTCCTGCATAATGGGATTCGGCACATCAGACCAGGTGAGCTCTTTGTTTGCTCCAACAAGTATTGCTTTCATGTTTTCTGTCCTTTCATTTTTAGAAAATCATATTGTTTGCACAATTTTTCAGATAGTTATTAATAATTATACCTTAAAATTACTCTCAATTAAAGACAGTATTATGCAAAAAAAGATAACTATTCTGCTTTGGTTGACTTTATAAAATAAAAGTGATATAATATTTTTCGCGAGGTGATAAGATGATAGCTTTGATTGTTGCATATGATAAGAACCGCGTTATAGGAAACAAGGGTAGAATTCCTTGGAATATACCGGGCGAGCAAAAGAGATTCCGCGATCTTACCCTCGGAAATATTGTCATTATGGGCAGGCGGACTTTTGAGGAAATAGGCAGACCGCTTCCCGGAAGGACAACTATTGTCATTTCAAAAAGTGCTGATTTTACAGGCGAAAACTGCTATACCGCCCGTTCTCTTTCAGAAGCTATCAATATAGCAGATGACCGCAATATTTTCATTTCCGGCGGTGCGGCTCTTTACTCCGAGGCACTTCCGCTCTGTGAAAAGCTTTATATCACCGAGATCGACTGTGAATTTGAAGGTGATACCTTCTTCCCGTATTTTGACGAAAGCCTTTACAAAAAGGAAATCACCGCTTCGGTGAGCGGTGATATAAGATATACCTATGTTACCTATACAAAAAACAATTAAATTGAGCAAAAATTTATGTTTTTGTTGTTATAATACAAAAAGTATCTTGTCAAATTGACAGGATACTTTTTATATTTCACTTACAAATTATCATTTAAAAAACATTTTATTCTTCGCAAACACTTTTGATTATTTCAACTGCCTCGGAGAGAACATCCATGGGGATATTCAGCGCAGGAAGAAGGCGAACTTTATCCTTTGCTGTAAGGCAGAGAACACCTTTGTCTATACACTTCTTTACAATATCGGAAGCACTCTTTTCGGTCTTGATACCGATCATAAGTCCCATTCCGCTGACGTCAAGGATACCCTTTGCACCATTCAGCGAATCAAAGACAAATTTACTCTTTTCCTTCACCTTCGAAAGAATCTTACCGTCAATTCTCGAAACGATACTGCAAGCAGCGGCACAGCAGACGGGATTTCCGCCGTAGGTCGAGCCATGGTCGCCAAAGCCCAGAACATTCTGTACCTTTTCGCCGAGCAGAGCCGCGCCTATGGGAAGTCCGCCGCCAAGTCCCTTTGCGGTGGTTACCACATCGGGCACAATGCCGAAATTCATATAGGCATACATTTCGCCTGTTCTTCCGTTTCCGGTCTGAACCTCGTCAACCATCA
>JAFTXK010000040.1 GCA_017461635.1 Clostridia bacterium
GAACGGAATGCTGAAAGACGTTGTTGAAACCTATAACATTATCAAAAATGATAGCGGTTCTGCCGTTGGTACAGTAGGCGGTAAGGATACAGCTATCAATATTGATTCGCTTGTTTCTATGAACATGTGGTGCTTTACGCCCCGTGTGTTTATGAAAGCAGAACAGGAGCTTGATGCTTTTCTTCGTTCGCTTCCGAGCGATGATATCAAATCCGAGCATGTTCTTCCCACTCTTGTAGGCAGTCTTGTTACAAATGGTGAAGCCGCGGTCAGGGTGCTTTCTTCAAAGGACACTTGGGTCGGAGTCACTTATGCAGAGGATAAGCCTTATGTTATCGAATATTTCAAAAAGCTTATTGCTGACGGAGTTTATCCCGAAAAGCTCTTCTGATTTTTAATTGCATAGAGGTTCAGATCCCATGCGGGATAATATCTGAATCGTCGAAGATACAGCTTGTAATCGCCAAGCTCTTTAACAAGGCGGGGAAGCGCAAATACATCCTCGCTTCTGTGATAGAGGGAGACGAGAAGATCGGGTGAATATTTTTTGATAGTTTCGGCAGAGCCCGCAAGTGCTTCCGCTTCAGAGCCCTCTACATCATATTTTATATAATCGATCTTTTCATCTTCAAGTATTTCGTCAAGAGGTACGGCATTTATTTCAACAGGTTTTTTGCCGCTCAAAGTTGCAGAATTACCCGAAACATTTGAATTTCTGTTTCCGCTGCCGTCAAAATAGAGCGTTTCGCTCTTATCCCATGCGGCGCAGTTGTGGCAATAGATTTTAAAGCGGGATTCATTTTCCGCATAATCAGAGAGCTTTCTGAAGGTGCGTCTGTCAGGCTCGAGAGCATAGACTTTTTTGAGATTATGGGCATATTCGGCAAGTTCTCTCACGGTGTCACCGTTATATGCACCGAGATCGGCATAAGAAGTATATTTTTGAGGACGCAAAATGCTCGAATATACCTCGCTTTTTTCACTGACGCTTGCGTTTAGAAGTTCGGTCTTGCCTGTAAGCTTTGCATTGATAACGGCTTTATATACTTCGCGTGATCTTTCATCTGAGAAAAGCTCTGCGGTGCTTTCAATATCTTCGATATGCTTTCGGCAGAAATCTATATCAAAAAGTGTGTTGCCGAAAACGGGCACATCGGGAACAAGAAGTTCTGTTTCGGATGCGATCTTATCGATTGTTTCGAGTACATCGGGCAGGGAAGTAGCGAAGGAAAGAAGAACAACAAAATCAGAGTATTTTTCCTTGATTTCTCCATATGTCAGAACGGTTTTTCCATGAAAGGAATGACCACGTACAAAGCCGTCGCTGGCGAAAAAATCAGAAATTTCTATTCCTTTTTTCTCGCAGATCGCGAGAATCTTATCGGCGCCGGTTCCCATGCCGTACATTACGATCTTTTTGCCGCAGTTTTTTAGATATTCCCAAATATCGTACTCGGCGGTTATAATATTATTCATATTCATATCCTTATTTAAAATTTTCGGAGGTTCAAAATGGACTGTTTATTTTGCAAAATTATCAAGGGAGAGATTCCCTCAACAAAGGTATTTGAAAATGATTATGTATACGCATTCCGCGATATAAATCCTCAGATGCCCGTTCATATCATAGTTGTTCCCAAAGCGCATATGGCTTCTGCAGATGAGGTGAATGCCGAGAACAGCATTTATGTTGCAAAGATTTTCGAGGCTGTTCCCGAGATCGCCAAGGCTGAAGGACTTTCAAACGGCTACCGAGTTATCACTAACTGCGGTGAGGATGCATGCCAGAGCGTAAAGCATCTGCATTTTCATATCCTAGGCGGCGGAAAAATGACAGACAAAATGGGCTGATCTATTTAAAACGGTTGTCACAAATGTGACAACCGTTTTATTTTATCTTATTTTATGCAATCTGTCAAGGTTAACTGTAAAATTTATATTAAAAAAGTCAGCTTCTGCCAAGTTGGCAGAAGCTGAAAAATAATCATTTAACAAACTCACTGTAAATAGCCTTTAAAGCTGTTTCGAGCTCCTTTTCTTCAACACCGATGATAACATTGAGTTCGCTTGAGCCCTGGTCGATCATTCTGATGTTTACATCAGCGGCAGAAACTGCGCTTACTATTCTCGAAGCTGTACCCTTAGCCTTGACCATACCGCGACCAACCACAGCGAGAAGCGCGAGACCGTCATCCATATTGATTGTATCGGGTTTAACGGATCTTGTAAGAGAAGCAAGAATCTTTTCCTGCTTGCCTTCGATCGAAGCGGTCTGAACGATAACGCACATAGTATCGATACCCGAGGGGAGATGCTCAAAGGAAACCTCATTATCCTCAAATACCTCGAGAACCTTGCGTCCGAAGCCCACCTCGGAATTCATCATATCCTTTTCGATCGTAATAACGGTGAATCCGCGTTTGCCCGCGATACCTGTAATCACCTTTTTTGAATCATAATCCTTAGCACAGGGAACTATCATTGTACCTCTGTCCTCGGGAGCATTTGTATTTTTAATATTAATCGGAATTCCTGCAATGCGGACAGGGAAGATGGCATCCTCATGAAGAACCGTAGCACCCATATATGAAAGCTCGCGAAGCTCGCGGTAAGTGATGGTTTCAATAGCGCAGGGATTATCAACAATTCTGGGATCTGCCATCATAAAGCCTGAAACGTCAGTCCAGTTTTCATAGAGGTCGGCATTTGCGGCACGGGCAACGATAGAGCCTGTGATATCGGAGCCGCCTCTGGAGAATGTCTTGATCGTTCCGTTTGGCATAACGCCGTAAAAACCGGGAATTACGGCATGTTCATGCTTTTTAAGCTCTTCAGCAAGGATCTCATTTGTCTTTTCATCATCGAAAGTACCGTTTTCCTTGAAAAGAATAACATTTTCGGCATCAATGAAGTCGAAGCCGAGATATTTTGCAAGGATAAGACCGTTGAGATATTCGCCTCGGCTTGCCGCAAAATCACGGCCCGAGCTATGAAGCATAGCGTTTTTAACGTATGTAAGCTCGCCGTCAATATTGAAGTTCATACCGAGCTCAGCGATGATCTCATTATATCTTTTGCAAATCAGCCCGAAGTATTCTTCGATATCCTCTTTAGCCTTTATCATCTCATAACAGCGATAGAGCATATCTGTAACCTTCGTATCATCCTTAGATCTCTTGCCGGGGGCAGAGGGAACGACATAACGACGTGC
>JAFTXK010000041.1 GCA_017461635.1 Clostridia bacterium
CCTCAAAAGCCTTGGAGATCTCGATGGAACGGTCGCCGCGGAAGTTATAGAAGATTACGCTGTCACCGTCCTCGATCGTACCAACAGGCTTTCCGTCCTCTGCGATAACGAAGGGAGGAAGATCCTGGTCAATGACATGAAGCTCGTCACGGTAGGTCTGAACAGCCTTTGCCGCACAGCAGAACTGTCTTCCCTCTCCGAGAACATGTGTCTGCCAGCCTCGCTCGACCATGCTCCAGTCAGCCTCGTATCTATCCATTGTGATCTTCATTCTTCCGCCGCCGCTTGCTATTCTGATGTCGAAATCGGGTGCACGGAGCTCGGAAATAAATGCTTCAAAGGGCTCAATATAATCGAGCGCGGAGGTCTCGCCAACGTCACGTCCGTCTATAAGGATGTGGATACGAACCTTATTTACGTTTTCCTTCTTAGCCTGAGTGAGCATAGCCTTAAGATGGTCGATATGAGAATGAACATTACCGTCCGAGAAAAGTCCGATAAAATGAAGAGTTGAAGCGTTTGCCTTAACATTTGCCACAAGCTCCTGCCATGTAACGGAATCGAACATCTTGCCGCTTTCGATTGACTGGGATACCAGCTTTGCGCCCTGAGCAAATACCTGACCTGCGCCGAGAGCGTTATGACCGACCTCGGAGTTTCCCATATCATCATCGGAGGGCAGACCAACTGCCGTACCGTGAGCCTTAAGAGTTACCATAGGATATTTTGCCATAAGTCCGTCAAGAGTGGGCGTATAAGCGGTGGCAACAGCATTTGAAACAGTATTTGGTGCCATACCTACGCCGTCCATAACGATTGTCAGCACGGGACCTTCGATACCCTCGAAGCGTGCGTTCTTTTCCAGTTTGTTCATATTTAAAAATCCTCCAATTTATAATCTACCTATATATTTTACCACATATTTGCCAATAATCAAGATATTTTTAAAATTTCCGTCAGATTTTTAACATATTTTTTAGAAAAAACATTTAAAATTGAAAAAAATCCAAAAATATCCATAGAGCTAAAACCTTTGATTCTCAACTGTTATAAGAGAAAATTCTGTCTTCACCCGCACCGATTCTTGTAAGAAAAATAGTTCCGTCATCAGCGATGGTAATAATGCTGAAGCAGTTTTCTGTAGCATTTCCTCGGCTCATAACAGTATCTTGATCATCTGACGGATTTTCCTGGCAATCATTATTCAGACCGATATAAAATACCGCGTCCTCTGGGAGCGAATCGCCGTATCTGTACGCCTGATTTGTCTGATATGTTCCGAAATCATCGGTATACCAAACATAGGATTCATCCTGATGCCAGTGACCGCTCATTGTGAATACCGCGCCCTCAAAACCGCATTCCGAAAAATCATAGAATTTTTTAAGATCGCCCACAAGAATAGCCATATTATCATTTTTCGCCGAGACCGAAAGCTCAAGCTTATTCCCTGCTCTGAATGCCGAAAGGATCTGATATAACTGCTTATTGCTTGAAGAGCCTTCCTCATAATGGGAAAGCATATGTCCGACTACAGCAATATCATAGCCCTCGGGAGTTGACATAAGAGTTTCTGCCAGCCAGTCATATTGTGTTGGCAGAATTGCAGTCCAAAGTGCGTTTCCGAGAGTGTATTTTGTGGTGAGACCGCAGTCTCCCGTATCAAGGACGATATATCGGATCTTCTGCTCATCATCATCGATATGATAATGCATCTTTGCCCATGCATAAGCCTGCTCCTTCATATCCTCGGCAGAATAATATACCTGATCATAAACACCTTCATGGGTTATGTACTGACCGCCCTCTGCTCCCACGGCAGTATATGTAAGGCTTTCAAGCTTGTCGATAAGCTTGCTGTCAAAGGTCACCGCATCGGCAATATGGGCAACCGAGCTGTTATAGATATTGGTATCGGGAAGCGTATAATTAAATGCTCCGCAACCGTTTTCACCCTCAACCTGCTTTCTATCATCTGTTGCCCTTTCCACAGACATCCATGTTGTATAGTTTGCATCATGATTTCCAACAGCAAAAAGCCCATCAGTTCCGAATACATCAAAGAAATATTCCTCAACCGAGGTCCTAAAGAGCTCATCAGCCTTTTCTATGGTCTTTTCTCCTGTATAAGGATCTCCGAGATTTATAACCGTCTTTATTCCTGTATTTTCGCGTACATATTCAACAAGATCGGCAATCTTTCTGGTATTGCGGTTCATGCTGCTCTGAAAATGAGTATCGGTATAGATAATAAAGGATTTCCCCTCGGGAAGCTCCGCGAGCTTTGCATCAATATGCTCTATCCAATAATCATCAAGTGGTACGATAAATTCAACAGCAGTCATGGCACACGCTTCCTCTATCGCCATCTGATCATTTTTATTTTCAACCGTAATGGCAAGCCCATCATTATCGGGAATGGCATTTTCACCAACGGTATAACCGCTTGATTCCAGAACAAGATTTTTAAGAGCGGAACAATCCGCAAAAGCATTTGCACCAATGCTGTCAATTCCGATTCCGAGAGCAATATCTGCAAGAGAGGTACATCCTTTAAAGGTATATTCGGTTATCTCGGTGATCTGACGTGGTAAAACCGCCTTTTCGATGGAAGCACATCCCGAAAAAAGAGACTTTGAAAAATAATTATCTCTGTTTGAAGGAGTTCCGTAGCCAACACCGGATAGGTCTATCAAGTTTTCAGTCTTTTCATCACCGAACCAAACTGTTTTTAGCGAGGAAGAACCGTAAAAAAGCCCGCAGACCTCATCGCCATTCTCCTCAACCCAGAAATTCTGTTTATCTCCCCTGAAATGAACACTTATAAGATTTGGCATAGAAGCGCAAAGATTACGCGCTCCATTGCCAACAGTCTCTATCGCACTGTTCGCACTATATGAAATTCTGCCCGCAAAGCGGTCGATCTCCATATGTGTAACTTTATCGAGCAATGGATCGATAGCTCTAAGATATTCGGCATTTGACGCATCCATCTGCTTTGCCTTATTATCTTCTTCAATGGTTATTGTGAGGACACCCTCAGCATCAAGCGACCATGAGAACCCGCCTGCCACAGTACCTCTTGTATAATAACCGTCCGCATCGAGCTCACCCACCTTTGCTCCGCCATCGGGCTCCCCGCAGGAGAAAAGCAGTAATGCGCATAATACCGGTATTAAAACAGATATAATTCTCTTCATAAATTTCTCTCCAATATCATTTGGTGATCTCAAAATTTTTATGCTAAATAATAATTTGTCGGTACGCGAGAGCGAACAACAGTCTTCCCCACAAATTATTGTTTAGTTTGATATATTTTTCGAAATACCTATTTAATTATAAGAATAAGTGACATCATCGCCTGCACCGATCTTTGTTATAACTATCTTACCATCCTCGGTAAGAGTGACGATATCAAATGTATTCTCGGTGACAGTATCGGGGATCATTTCAACATCTATCTCATCAGCAGGCTTCTCATAGCAGTCGTTGTTTATAAGTATATTGAACATTGCATCTTCGGGGTACTTCTTACCCGATTCATAGGGCTCATTCACATGCTGAACGCCCTCTTCATC
>JAFTXK010000042.1 GCA_017461635.1 Clostridia bacterium
CCGTTAAGCTCTACATAGGAACGGCGCTCGGAATACTGGAAGAAGCGGTAACGAAGCTCTCTTCCGCTCTCGGTATGGATAGTGAGGATCAGCTGAGCCTCGCTGTCGCCCATACCTCGGTATGTCTCTATTTCGCTTTCCATAAGTCCGCATTCTCCCTCGTAGGAAGCATAAAGCAAGGTCTTATAGAACTGACGGAAGTTGGTTACATCAGGCTTATTATCTGTTCCGCGCTCTGTTACCTCAAGATCTGTACCCATATCAACGCCTGCGCTGTTCACGCCCGCATCGATATGCTTAAGATCGAAGGTTACACTATAGTCACCTGATTCAATAGTGATATCGGTAACAAAGCTGATCTTCATCTGGAAGAAGGGAGATTCTACCCAATCAAACAGATCCCATGTAACAAAGTCAAACACCTCGGCGTTAGCCTTTACTATCTGCTTGAACATTGAAGACGCGGCATAGAAGGTTCCGTCCGCATTTCTTGGGCTGATCAGCACGAAATTCTCGATTCCGCTATAAGTATAATAAAGCGCATAGCAGTTTTCTACCAGATTATATTTTGCCAAGGCTTCATCATCGATGCCGAGATGGACAACCTCGAGAGATTCATTCTCACTGGTTGTATAAAGTCCCAGCATCGCCTCTGAAATAGCTTCGGCAGAGGGAGTCAGATTCCGAGGATAGAGCATATCGTAGGTCTTTGTAACGAATTCGCTGTTTGCTCTGTCCTCCTCCTCAATATAATCAAAATGGACAATGACCTCATCACCCTTCATGAGCATATAGTCATGAACGAGGAAGTAATCATTCGCAGTCATTGGAGTTACGATCATGGGAGCAACAAGAGTTTCAACAGGTGAAAGAACTGTATCCGCAATGGCAGTATCAACAACATAAACCACATCGGGTCTTCCCTCATAGAGGAAATAATAACCGTTACCCGTAACGATCTTGTCGCCAACGACGCCGTTATATCTCGTGCCGTCCTTAGTTACAAGCTCGAAGGTTGCGGGAGTCTTTGTTTTACCCTCCGCCGTGGTATAGGGGGCAAGACCGTATTCCGCAAGATCGTTGGGATTTTCAACTCTGTACATAGCGGAGGCATAGCCAAGGCTCGTCATAAGGGCAGACATTGATTCCTCATGGAAGGCGATGCCTTCAAAGCCCTCGATCTGAGGAATATCGTCCTCATCGCGGTAAACGCGGTACTTGCCGTAATCGTTCTTTACCGTTATCGACTGAATATCGGCACTCTCAATATAATTGTAAACAAGAACCTTGTCGATACCCATGGCAACATCCTCATCGGGCAAATAGGTTTCGGCTTCGGTCTCGGTTTCCGGCTCTTCGGCTTCAACTATCGGCTTTACCACAGCAAAATATGCCACTATAAGACCGATAAAAAGCGCACAGAGCACGGCTATAAGTATAGTTTGTTTTTTTAACATTTCCTATGACTTCCTTTTTTGCGATTATCTTGTGGCCCTTCTTCTGACCATAATAACGATGCCGCAGATGAATACGATGGCAGCCGGGATAATAGTCAGCATCAGTGTATAAGAGGTTGCATCGGCCGTGGTAAGGCTTTCGATTTCAACATTTGCAAAGGGCTTCTTTGCAAGGTTGATATAAACTATCTCCTTCTGCATGATTCGAAGCATGGAATAGAGAGAATCACGGTTTCCGTAAACATTGGACTGGAGCATGTTCTCGGAAGCAAAATCGATAGAACCGCATGCCATAACATAGGAATAATCGGTAGTAGTGCTTCCCGAAAGCTGTCTGCCCTCGGTGGTGATGGTAAGCAGAGGATAGCGGTCAACCTCGCCTGCCTCTCCTACAACTTTACCGTTAGCCTCAATAACGGCATCGGAACTTGTAACGAAAATATCATTGATCTGTCTCGAATAGCCGTTTGAGCTGTAATAGCCTGTGGAATCATAGTTATCGGTATGGAAAATAGGCATTACATCCTTGAAAATGACCTTGGGAGCAGTTCCTGCATTTGTCAGGTCGTTATTTACCTGCTTTCCGAGGCTGTTATCATCGGTGACATATTCGGAAACAACGGTATAACCGTCAAATGTAAGAGACTGTGAAGAATCCTTAACAATAGCGTTATAGGTATTATCCACCTCATCGGTGTGTCTGCCGAACTGAATGCCCCATTCATAGAGATATTCCTCAATATTGGGCAGAACAGGGGTCTGGGGAGAAACGAAGATCATAAAGGAATTGATTCCGTCAAGGAACTTATCCAGCTTTTCGATCTCGCTGACCTCGGAGATACCGTCAAAGGTGGTCATAAAGTCACTGGTGGGGTTATAGCTTATCATCAGACGGCAGTCCTCGGGGATCTCATCCTTTGAAAGATCAAGGGGAACAATATCATATCCCGCATCGGTCACAAGGCTGATAAGCTCTGTGTCGGTATAGGATTCGCCATGGTTGGAAAGCAGAGCACATACGGGAGCCTCTGCTCTTGTTACGGCGATAATAGTCGCCGCAAAGCGGGATTCCGCATTATAAGCCCAAGGCTCGGTGCTGTTCGAATTCGAGAAGGTATAGAAAGCTGTGAGAGATACCTTTCTGAATTCCGTACCGCTTTCGATGATAACATCGGTGGTCTTGATCTCGGTAGTTGCAGTTGTAAGATATTTATTGACCGCCGAGCGGTTGCGAATAACATTAACGGTATCAACTGTGATATTGTCAAGTCTTTCTTCAAGCTGAAGAGCGGTATTATAAACAAGACGTGTTGTGTCGGTATCCTCAAGGGTATCGGGATCATCGCAGAAAAGTATCCTTACGGGCGCATCGATATCGTCAAGAAGATCAACACATTCGTCCGAAAGAGTATAAAGGGTCTCTGCCGTCATGTCGATATACCAAAGGAATTTGGAGGCAAGTGCCGAAAACACAACATTCAGCGCGATAACGGCTGCAATAAAAGCAGCGGTAAAGGCAACGGAAACGCTTCCGTAGCGAAGCTTTTTATTAGTATGGAAATTCATTTTTTACCTCCTATCAGCCCCAACGGCGCTTTTCGTAAACGCGGATGGTGAGGAAAATAAACACAGAGGTCAGCGACAGATAATAGAGCAGAGCCGCAAAATCAAAGCGTCCGTAACCAAAGGAAGCAAAACGGCTGAGCACACTGATCCAGTCGATGATAAAACGCACCGCATAATTGGAAATAAAGTTATTTACAAATCCGAGAACTATCATGAGAAGCAGGATCGCAACAGAAAGAACTGCGGAAGCAAGCTGATTCTCTGTCAGAGTTGAGATGAGCATGCCAACGGCGATAAATGCCGCGCCCACAAGGATAACGCCGATAAGCGAGCCAATGATCTGCGCGCCCGAGGGGCCGATATGGATAGCATTTGATGCCGCCTCGGCTCTTTCCTGGTTTGCAACGGCATAAAGAGGAATAAAATTAATACAGGAGAGCAGTACCGAGCCCACAAACATGGTAAGCGCGGCAAGGTATTTACCAAAGACCATTCCCGTAATGGTAACTGGCGCGGTCAGAAGCATCTGCTCTGTGCGAAGCTTTTTTTCCTCGGAGAAAAGCTTCATTGTAAGAAGCGGGATCAGCACAACGAAGGTGAAGATCATCATTGAAAAATAACTTGTAGTGTCATAGGAATTACTGATAAGGGTCGTATAGCAGAAGATCAGCGCGGTCAGCGCAAGAAAAATTCCGACATAAACATAACCAACGGGAGTTATGAAATATGATTTCAGTTCTTTTCGATATATGGCGAGCATATTCGTTTCCTTTCTTTATTGCGATCAGTTATTATCGTTCTTTTGGTTTTCGGCGGTATTCTTCATAATGTCAGCGGCGATCTGCTTTTCCATGCCCGCCTTACCGGGGCGGTAGCCCTTTTCCTTCTCACCTCTGAGCGATTTGCGTTCATTGCTCTTGTCAACGATATTGATGAAGATATCCTCAAGGCTCATTCCGAGAGCCTCCATGCCGATAAGCGGCCAGTTCTTCTCTGCAAGAGTATAGAAAAGGCTCTTGCGGATATCAACTCCCACAGCACTTTCGATCATATATGTATATGCATCGCCGTCACGCTCGGCAAGTGCCTCGGCATAAATGATTCCGCTCTTTTCCTTAAGCATAGCAAGAACCTCTCGCTGAGGGCCGCAGATCTTAACATTAAAGCGACGGCTCTGATCGATGGCGCGGCTGATATTCTCCGTCTTTTCATCGGCAACGACCTTACCCTTATTGATGATAACGATCCTGTCGCAGACCGCCTGCACCTCCTGCAGTATATGAGTGCTGAGGATAACAGTATGGTCACGTCCGAGATTTCTTATAAGGTTTCTGATCTCAATGATCTGCTTGGGATCAAGACCGATAGTAGGTTCGTCAAAAATAATGACCGGAGGATTGTTAATAAGAGCCTGTGCAATTCCGACTCTCTGCTTATAACCCTTTGAAAGATTTTTAATAAGTCTCTTTCTTACATCGGTGATCTTGGTAACCTCGCAGATCTCCGCGATATGCTTCTTGCGGTCGTATTTACAGTCCTTCAGATCATAGGCAAAATTCAGATATTCCTCAACCGTCATGTCCATATAAAGAGGCGGCTGCTCGGGAAGATATCCGATCTTTTTCTTTGCCTCAAGAGGATTTTCAAGAATGTCTATGCCTGCGATGCTGATGCTTCCGGCTGTAGAGGAAAGATAACCGGTAAGCATATTCATGGTCGTACTTTTTCCTGCACCGTTTGGGCCAAGGAAACCGACGATCTCGCCCGCCTCAACGGAAAAGCTGATGTCGTCAACGGCACAAAAATTACCGTAGTTCTTTACCAAATGCTCAATTTTTATCATATCTAAATCCTTTCAGATTTTATTTCAAGCTTATATTTCGCCTGCTGTAAGCTTAATGATCTTTCTGAGATCATCGGGCTGGATCTTTGCCTCGTGGGCGGCACGGTTGCGTCTGATCTCGCCGCATTTCTCGCACCGATGAATGATGATATATCCCTTTCTCGGATCGGTCTCGGCTCTTATAGGAACAAGGAGACCTCCGCATTCGTTTGCCCGATCTCCGGGGTTCACATCAACATGAAGGGAGCAAAGGCAAAATGGGCAATGATTTCGGGAGCTGTACCCCAGCGGCTCAACAGTCTTGCCGCAATTTGCACAAACAAAGGAATCATCATTTTTGCGAAAACGTTTTTCTTCCATAATCCCACCTCGCCTAAACATACATTATATAATAACATATATCATCCTCTTTTTCAAGAGAATACAATATTTTTTAACATTTACGCCCCATAACGGTCAATTTTTCTCACAATTTTTAAATAATAACCATCCAACTCCAACTCTAAACTAACATCCGCAAATAACCGATAGCACATGCGGATAATTGCCTCTGGCAAACGATTCCCTCAGACGAGAGCATGTGCGGTTCACTTAGCCCTTTTTGAGGCGGTGCTTTTTGCCTCAAAAAGGGGGTATAGTACCGCACATGCTCCCGTCTGAAGAAATTGTTTGTTATCGGCAATTGTCCGCATGTGCTATCGGTTGTTTGCGGATGTTAGCCGAGAAAGGAATATGTTGTTTTTATAAAATATATAAAACATCTGTACAAAATCGTCTTTTTGTGTTACAATATAATGATAGTAACTGAAAGGAACGGCTAAAATTGAAACATCTTATAAAACATGCGAAAAAATATATGAAGGAAGTCATCTGCGGTCCGCTTTTCAAGCTTTTCGAAGCTTCCTTTGAGCTGGGTGTGCCCCTGGTTATGCAGCAAATAATCGATGTGGGCATTGGCGAGGGCAGAAAGGGATATATCGTTGGCATGTCATTTGTCCTTGTGCTCCTCGGAGTTCTTGGCCTTACGAGCACAGTCATTGCCCAGTATTTCTCCGCAAAAGCAGCCGTGGGGATCACCTCGGGAATGAAGAGAGATCTGCTTTCTCATATCCAATCGCTCTCCTTTACAGAGCTTGACACAGCAGGTACGTCAACACTTATCACGAGAATGACCAGCGATGCGAATCAGGTTCAGAACGGCATTAATCTGACGCTCCGCCTTTTCATGCGCTCTCCCTTCATCGTTTTCGGCGCAATGATCATGGCTTTTACCATCGATGTGAAAAGTGCGCTGACCTTTGCGGCTGTCATTCCCGCCCTTTCTATTGTTGTTTTCGGAATAATGCTTATCTGCATTCCTCTTTACCGCCATGTTCAGCAGAAGCTTGACGGTGTCCTCGGCTTAACGAGAGAAAATCTGACAGGTGTACGAGTTATCCGCGCCTTCAGGAGAGAGGACTACGAAAAAAATCGCTTTACGGAAAAATGCGAGGATCTTTCCGCAATGCAGGAAAAGGTGGGCAGGATATCCGCTCTGATGAATCCGCTTACCTATGTTCTTATCAATTTTGCCGTGCTTATCCTTATCTATATCGGTGCGATCCGGGTTGAAACAGGAATCCTCACCCAAGGCGCGGTTATTGCACTCTATAACTATATGTCTCAGATCCTTGTGGAGCTGGTGAAATTCGCAAACCTAATAATCACCATTACAAAATCCGTTGCCTGTGAGCACAGAATGGAAAAGATCTATGAACTGAGATCCTCTATGAAGCTCGCAGAAAACGCAAAAGACACCCAAAATGTCGGAAGTATTAAATTCAAGGGCGTTTCTCTCACCTATGGCACTTCCTCCGAGCCCTCTCTTGAAGGTATTGATTTCGAGGCTTTGCCGGGTGAGACCGTCGGTATTATCGGAGGTACAGGCTCGGGAAAAAGCTCCCTTGTCAATCTGATACCGCGCTTCTATGACGCAAGCGAAGGGCAGATCCTGATCGGAGACACCGATATAAAAGAGCTTGATATTGAAAAGCTTCGCGGCAGGATCGGTATCGTTCCCCAAAAGGCTGTGCTTTTCAGAGGAACTATCAAAGAAAATCTCCTCTGGGGCAACGAAAATGCCGCGGAGGAAACAATTACAGAAGCACTTGCCGTGTCTCAATCCGCTGATTTCGTTTCGGAGAAGGAAAAAGGCATTGAAGAATTTGTTGAACAGAACGGAAGAAACTTCTCAGGCGGTCAAAGACAGCGACTGACCATTGCAAGAGCTCTCGTACGCCGTCCCGAAGTCCTCATTCTCGATGACAGCACCAGCGCGCTGGACTTTGCCACCGATGCCGCTCTCCGAAAAGCCATAGGAGAGCTTGACTATAACCCCACAGTATTCATCGTTTCTCAGCGCACCTCGTCTCTCCGAAATGCCGACAAGATAGTCGTTCTTGACGATGGCAGACAGGTTGGTCTCGGAACGCATGAAGAATTACTCGAAAACTGCCCCGTTTACCGCGAGATACACGAATCACAGTTCAGAAAGGAGGGCGAGAGAGCATGAGCAAGCTTAAAAACAGTGCGGCAGTGCTTCCCGAGGTCATCAGATTTCTGAAGCCCTATGCCTCTCTCACTATTCTTTCAATAATACTTTCCGCCGCAAGTGTTTTTCTTACGCTCTATGTACCTATTCTTATCGGTGACGCCATTGACTTCATCATTGAAGCGGGAAAGGTTGATTTTGGTAAGATCATACCCCTTCTTATCCGTGCGGCGATCTCGGTAGTCCTGACGGCGATACTCACATGGATCATAAGCACGATCAATAATAAGATAACCTTCGAGGTCATCAGAGATGTGCGCAAGGCAGCATTTGAAAAATTACAGATCCTGCCCGTTTCTTATCTCGATTCACACCCCTCCGGTGATATCGTCAGCCGGGTGATAAGCGATGTTGACACCTTTGCCGACGGTCTCCTTCTGGGCTTCACTCAGCTCTTTACAGGTGTTCTTACCATTATAGGAACGCTGATATTCATGTTCATTCTCAGCCCCATTATTGCGCTTATAGTTGTTGTTCTGACACCGCTTTCGCTCTTTGTGGCAAGATTCGTTTCGAAGCGCACCTATGATATGTTCAAGCTTCAATCCGAGACACGCGGCGAGCAGACAGCCCTTATCGATGAGGCGATAGGATCTCAGAAGGTAGTAAAAGCCTTTGGGCGCGAGGACGAGATCATGGAAAAATACTGCGAGATCGATGACAAACTTGTGAAATGCTCTCTGCGCGCAACATTTTTCTCGTCCCTTGTCAATCCCTGCACAAGATTTGTAAACAGCGTTGTATATGCAGCTGTGGGATGCTTCGGTGCGCTTTCCGTTGTCGGCGGTCTCGCTGGCTTCGGAAGCATGACGGTCGGTACACTTTCCACCTTCCTCAGCTATGCAAATCAGTATACAAAGCCCTTCAATGAGATCTCAGGCGTTGTTACCGAGCTTCAGAATTCTCTGGCGTGCGCTCGCAGAATTTTTGATTTCATTGATGAAAAGCCTCAGACACCGGATAAAGAAAATGCCGTCAGAGTTACAGACCCAAGCGGCAAGGTCTCCCTCAAAAATGTCTCTTTTTCCTATACTCCCGAGCAAAAGCTGATCGAGGATCTGAATCTCGAGGTTAAGCCCGGTCAGAGGATAGCAATAGTAGGCCCCACGGGCTGTGGAAAAACTACTGTTATCAATCTTCTCATGCGTTTTTACGATGTAAAGGAAGGTTCGATTTCGCTTGATAATATCGATATCCGCGACATACCCAGAAACGACCTTCGCGCCTCCTACGGAATGGTTCTTCAGGAAACATGGCTGGCAGGCGGAACGATTCGCGATAATATCAAAATGGGCAAGCCCGATGCCACCGATGAAGAAGTCATCGCGGCGGCAAAGGCGGCACATGCTCACAGCTTTATAAAGCGTCTTCCGGATGGTTATGACACCTTTATCGGAGAGGACGGCGGCAGTCTTTCACAGGGGCAAAAGCAGCTTCTCTGCATTGCGCGCGTTATGCTCTGTCTGCCTCCCATGCTGATACTTGATGAGGCGACCTCATCAATCGACACCCGTACCGAAACCAAGATACAAAGTGCCTTTGCCCGGATGATGCAGGGCAGAACCAGCTTCATAGTCGCCCACCGACTTTCTACTATCCGCGAAGCCGACGTTATCCTCGTCATGAAGGACGGAAACGTCATCGAAAAGGGCAGGCACGATGAACTTCTCGCCGCAGGCGGATTCTATGCAGATCTGTATAACAGCCAATTCGCTGTTTGATCAAAGGCGTAAAAATATTTAGCAAACGAGGACAAACTCAAACTGAAAGTTTTGATAAAACTTTTTCAAAAGTTTTTGGGAGCCGGCGCCATCGCCGGTCGCCGTCGCAACGGCGAACTTCCCTTAGCGGCGCTTTCTTTTTGCAAAGCTTTTTCTTTGCGCCTGTATCGCCAAAGAAAAAGCGTCGTTGGATTTTCGTTAGCTTTATTTAGAGTGATAAATATTAAGTTTGCACTGTGACCGCTCACTAATTATTATAAGTACAAATCGTTTGACGCTTTTTCTTTGATGCGAAAGGCGCAAAGAAAAAGCTTTGCAAAAAGAAAACGCCGCTAAGAGAGTTTCGCCTCTGCGGAGGCGACCAACGGCGGCGTTGGATCTCGCGACCTTCTGAAAAAGGTCGATCAAAACTTTTTAATTTTGCGCTCGTCTTCTCACACCGCTAAATTATTGGTAATCTCTCGCAAAAACAAATAAAAATCAAGGAAAAAACATGAAAAACAATAATAAAAAACCATTCCCCGAGGAAGGGATGGAATTTTTGCCACTCAGCCGTGCGGAAATGGACGCGCGGGGCTGGGATGCGCCGGATTTCGTATATGTTACGGGTGATGCATATGTAGATCATCCATCCTTTGGCGTTTCGATAATTTCGAGAGTGCTGGAGGATGCGGGATTTCGGGTCGCCATCCTTTCTCAGCCCGATTATAAGAGTGACGAGGAATTCAAGACCTTTGGCAGACCGCGTCTCGGCTTTCTCGTAACAGCAGGTAATATCGATTCCATGGTTGCCCACTATACCGCCGCAAAGAAAAAGCGTTCCTATGACTATTATTCCGCAGGAGGAAAGATGGGTGCACGCCCCGACAGAGCCACCATCGTTTACTGCAACCGCATCCGCGAGGCTTATGGCGATATCCCGATAATAATCGGAGGGCTTGAAGCATCGCTGCGCCGTTTTGCCCATTATGATTATTGGGATAACAAGGTTCGGCGTTCGATCCTCGTTGATTCGCGCGCCGATATCCTTACCTACGGCATGGGCGAAAATATCCTTCTTCGCATTGCTTCCCTGCTCTCAAAGGGAGTTCCGGTTAAGAAGATAAGAGACGTAAGAGGCACTGTCTTTCTTGCAAAAAAGGACGAGAAGATCCACTTTCCCGTTGCGGCGACCTTTGATTATAATGAACTGAAAACCGACAAAGAAAAATACGCCGAGGCATTCGGCGTACAATATAAAAATCAGGATTCGATCAACGGCAAGGCGATAGTTGAGCTTTATGATGAAAAAATGCTGGTTCAGAATCCTCCAATGCCCCCTCTTGAGCGAGAGGAGCTCGATCATGTCTATTCCCTGCCATATATGCGTTCATATCACCCGTCATATGAGCCTCTGGGCGGCGTTCCCGCAATAGCTGAGGTCAAATTCTCCATCACACACAACCGAGGCTGCTTCGGTGCATGTAATTTCTGCGCACTCGCCTTCCATCAAGGACGCACACTTCGCTCCAGAAGTATTGAAAGCGTTGTTGCCGAGGCTGAAAAGATAACGAGACTTCCCGATTTCAAGGGTTATATCCATGATGTAGGCGGTCCAACGGCAAATTTCCGTTATCCTGCCTGCGATAAACAGCTGGAACACGGTGTTTGCGCCAACCGCAAATGCCTTGCTCCCACACCCTGCAAGAATCTTAAGGTCGATCATTCCGAATATATCCGCCTCATCGAAGCTGTAGAAGCCGTTCCCGACGTAAAGAAGGTCTTTATCCGTTCGGGGATCCGCTTTGACTATGTGATGGCGGATAAGGACGAGAGCTTCTTTAAAAAGCTGGTTCGCGATAATGTGAGCGGACAGCTTAAAGTAGCACCTGAGCATTGCTCTTCCGCTGTTCTCCGTCAAATGGGAAAGCCCAATTTTGAGGTGTACGAAAAATTCAGAAAGCGTTATTTCGAGCTGACAAAGAGCTTTGGCAAGGAACAGTATATCGTTCCGTATCTTATGTCCAGCCATCCCGGCTCGCGCCTTGAGGACGCCATCGCTCTTGCTCGCTGTCTGAAACGCGACGGCTATTCTCCCGAACAGGTGCAGGACTATTATCCAACGCCGGGAACAGCTTCGACAGTAATGTATTATACGGGAATCAATCCTCTTGACGGCAAAAAGGTGCATGTCACCACCGACTATCATGAAAAGCAACTGCAGCGCGCTCTGCTACAGTATGCAAGACCCGAAAATGCTTCACTCGTTGCCGAGGCTCTCCATGCCGCAGGAAGAGACGATCTCATTGGCTTTAGTCCCGAATGTCTCATAAAACCGCCGAGAGCAAATAACAATAAATACGGTAAAAAAGCTCCCGACAGCCGAAGTAAAAATACCAAATACAGCGATAAAAAGTTCACAGACCGGAAAAATTATTCTCCAAATAAAAATAACGGTCATCACAAAAGACCATCGCAAAAAAAGAAAAAATAAGTAAGAACCGGTTCACTTGCTTGAGCCGGTTCTTTTAACATTTTCAAATCTCTATCTCTGCGCTGATAATATAATGATCGGTATAGTAAACGCCCTCGGGATGAGTATCCTCGATAATATGGACATTTTCATATTTTTCAAAATCGGTAAAAATATAGTCTATCTTGCTCGGCTCTTCTTTTCGTCCCCAATCATGGAAGGTTCCGCCCAGATTTTCGGTAATATCCTTGATATTTCTCACTTTACAGTCACGGATAAGAGCTATAGAGCCGTCATCCGGCTTTGCATTGAAATCGCCCGTCAAAATAAATTTATAGGGCTGAGCAAGTATCTTCTGCATGGTCTGCATTGCTCCGAGCTTGCGCGCGTCAACACCCTGATGATCAAGATGAACATTGGCAAAAATAAAGGGCTCAGAACCGTCTCTCGGAACGAGCAGAGCAGTCTGCAAAACTCTTGGGCAAGAGCTCTGATCTCCGCCGTAGGTCGATTCGGGAACTTTAGGTTCAAGAGAAAGCCACTCGGTTTCAAAATTTACAACATCAAATTTGTCACGCTTGAAAGCGAGAGTAACACCCTCTCCCGTAAATCCCTTAAGACGTCCGCAGCCGAGAATTGTATAATCCTTCAATGTTTCATTCAACCATTTTCTCGCCATTTCGCGAGTCTCTTGAAAGCCGATTATATCCGGCTGTTCATTATCTATAAGCTCCTTGATGCGCGAAAAGCGATTCGGCTGATAGTTTATTCCGTCTCCCGAATTATCCATTCGGATATTAAATGAAAAAACCTTGATATTCATTTTCATCGCCTCATATATGCTTTTTTATCTCATTGATAAGTGCTTTTGCATAGAAAGCAAAGCCGTCATCATTCGGATGTAGTCTGAAATCCGAAAAATACTTAGAATTTTCGGGAACGAAACCCTCTCCCGATATCGGTACAACATTCGGATATTTATTTCCCATGCCGGTGATAAATTCTCTTACGCTTTGAAGCTCTCCGCAAGGCTTTTCCTGCTCCCAATCCCTGCGCCATATAGGCGTGATGGCAAAGATCTTAGCCTTCGGATAATTCTTCGAAAGCTCCGCGAAAAATCCCTCGCATTTTTCCTCGAATATCTCTCTTTCGAGTCCATTCCAATCATTTGTTCCGTATGCAACAGTAATGATCTCGGGATCGAAATCATCCTTACATTTTGCAAGACCGGGGCAGAATCTCTCTCCGCCAATGGCTTTGTTTCTCGCATCGGCAGAGAGCTCGTCCGCAAGGATCGAAGCATAGGAATTTGAGGGATAAAATGCATCATATCCATGGGTTATGGAATCTCCGAATATAAGCATCTTTCTTTCGGGAACAATGCTTCTGAAGCTTGCTCCGTCATCAATTTCAATACTTCTTACTATGGGCGTCACCGACCATGGGAAATATATCTTTATAACCTTTTCGCCCTCCCCGATTTCGAAGATTTCTTCGAAATGGCCAAGGGGAAGCTTTGTGTTTCCCGGCATTAAGCCATCTTCCTTGAAGGTTATACCCTCATAAGGA
Organism: Clostridia bacterium; assembly: GCA_017461635.1. Taxonomy (GTDB): domain Bacteria; phylum Bacillota; class Clostridia; order Oscillospirales; family CAG-272; genus SIG710. Next base: position 13,199 of record JAFTXK010000042.1, read on the forward strand.
ATATTGGTTAATGACGCAAGTTTATTTCCGTCCTTAAAAATATCAAAGGCAAAAAAGCTGCGTGAAGATCCCGGTTTTACATTTACGGACATAGAAAGATTTTTGCTGTCGGTTTTGAATTCAAGTCTGATACCTGCGGTCGAAAAGGTCTTTATGTAATGACCCGAGCCCTCATAGTATTTTTCCTGCGCCTCGCTGAAGCGGAAAAAACTGAAGCCTTCCTTATCCTCTGCTATTCTTGCGCATCCCGATGCGCAGCTTTTAAACATATTGAGATCGAATTTCATATTGTTCTCCTAAATCCGTCCTTCATCCTGCTCCGAGACGGGGTGCAATATCATCAAGAGTAAGTATCATTTCTTCACCGACCAAGTATTCGCCGTCACCCAGCCAAGTTATGGAGTTGGTTCCGTTTTTAAGCAGAATGTATGCAAAGCTATAGCCCTTTGAACGGAGCTCTGTCAGCATTTCGGCAAGATCTGTTCCATTAAACCTGGTAAGCTGATCCTCTCTTGTGTTTCCAACAAGCTCACTTCCGCTTCTGAGCCCGAATTCGGTGAGCGCTCCTATCTTTCCGCTTTCATTTATCAGTGTTTCATAGGATTTTCCGCTTCCGTCAAGCTCGCTCTCATCCGCCGTGATCCAGTCGCATCCCACCATATCCACATATTCATCACCGGGATAAGCATACATAACGGGCATTGTTCCCGCCTCACCGTTTGTAACAACGGGACTGTATACCCAAATGAGATTATCGATTCCGAGCGAAGCATAATATTCGTAGATATAGATCCAAAGCCGCTTTAAATATTCAGCTCCCACGGTGGTATCATCCTGGATCGCTCCATACCAGAAGGAATTCGAATTGCTCTCATGGAGAGGTCTCCAGAGCACGGGAACTTCATTATCATCCAAAGCCTTAAGGAACGCTGCATAGGAAGAGAGCTCATATTTGAATTTCAGATTCAACTCACTGCCCTCTGTAAGCAGTTCTTCCCATTTGTCCTCACCCCCGAGGATACCGCGGCTCTTATCTCCGAGCGTCCAGTTTCCGGTGGGATTTTCAAAATGAGCTGTTGCGGTTATAATACCACCGTCTGCGGCATAATCCACAAGCTCACAGATCGCATGGCTCCAGTCCGCAGAAGACATTTCCCCAAGCTGAAGACCGTAGCCCGCAAGGTCGATGCCGATCATGGCAGGATATTTACCGGTGGCGTTATAAAAATTTTCAAGAGTATAAGAAGGCATTGACTGTGAACCGCTGATCATCTCTCCGAGGATAATGCTGTCTCTGTCGGCATAGACCTCACCGAGAAGCTCCATCAGAGCTTCTTTTGTATAGATCTCGTTTTTGCCGACTTCTTTTGTCTTATCATCATGCCAGGTGATGTCGATATCCCTTGTTCCCTTCTCAGCGGCAAGCTCTTCAAAATATGCACCGCAAAAATATTCAACTGCGGTATCAAAGGAATCATAGCTTCCGTAAACATAAAGATTTCCATTGTCCTCAAGCTCAGTTCCGTAGCGGGATGCCACAAGATCGGTATTATCAAAAACTATGTATTTGGAATATTCATCGGGCGTCTCCGCGATCTCAATATAAACACCTGCCACAGAATCCGAAAGAGCGGTCTGTACCTCGGTAAGATCGATCTCGGGATCGTTTGCATAGAGCTTATATTCGGAAATAGGAGTGCCGTCAATGGAGATCGACGAAATTAGATATTCCTGAACATATTTATAACCGCTTTCGGGATAGCAAAGGGTCGACTGATAGATGTCAATATAATTTTCAACGAAATAATCCACCGCCGCCTGTGTGGAAACTCCGCTTCCGCCTGCAATAACGAGCTTTGTTCCGACCTTCTTTATCACAAAATCGTTATATCCGAGGCCTTCTCTTGCCTCTATGGATTCCTCGCGGTTGGTCTCTCCGATAAGGATCTCCTTTTCGCGCTCCTCCTGACCTTCGCCTATCCAGTCGGTGAGTGCGGGAAGAGTTATGCCCAGATTCTTCATAACCGTCTCACGGAAGGTGACCAGTGCGGCTTTTTCCTCATCTGAACAAAGGTCGCCGCGTACAACAGTATATTCGGAAATATCCGAGATAACTATACCCTTAGTATTCTTATCCTCATCTTCAAATTCAAATCTTCCGGTGTTGGTCACAAAGAGCGAACAAGATGTCAAACACAGCGAAAGCATGAGCATCGCCGCGCAAATAAACAAATTAAATCTTCTTTTTAACATATTAACCTCCGATCACTTATAATTCGGCACTTTATTTTACCACACAGAAACACCTTTTGCAATAGATTTTGAATTTTGTTCACAAAAGAACCGATAATGGCATTCAGCTCGTAAGCTAAAACCTAACCAAATATGTCAATTAAAGCATCTCAAATAAAACAAATAATAAAA
>JAFTXK010000043.1 GCA_017461635.1 Clostridia bacterium
GGGAGAGGATAGTTGATTTCTGCTGTAAACACGGCAAAGAAGCTGTTTCTCTATCCCATGAGCCGCTATATGATGTCGGAACGATACTTTTTGTTTGATTTTTTATAATTATCGGTCATCGTAAGATAAAAAGCACAAGCATCCCGTCAAATTTTGACAGGATGCTGGTGCTTTTTTGGAGAGCCTTTTATATAATATCCTCGTAAACCTTTCTTATATTCTCATAGACGAATTCGGGCTTAGTCTCGCTGGCGGCAAGATCTTCGAGGGTGCCCTCGCCACTGAGGACGAAAATGGTGCTGATGCCTGCGTTCACTCCGCATGCAATATCGGTATAGAGACGGTCGCCGAGAAGGACGGTCTCCTCCTTGGTAAAGCCTGTTTTCTCAATAGCCAGCAGAGCCATATCGGGCTCGGGCTTGCCGATGAATTTCGGCAGACGCTTGGTCGCGTTATAGAGCATTGTGCTCACTGAACCGCAGTCGGGCACATAGCCGTACCATGTGGGGCAGACCCAGTCGGGGTTGGTTGCGATATAGTCAACTCCTCTGCCAAGCAGTATGCATGCGTCCTCCAGCTTCTTAAATGTCAGCTATGTATCAAAGCCCATGAGAAGGCAGTCGATATCATCCTCAAGAACGTCCGTTATTGGCAGTCCCGCATCGCGGAGCTGTTCCTTAAAGGAAGTAGTGCCGAGAGCGTATATCTTTTTATAAGGGTGATTACCGAGATAAAGCACCGTGGCATTGGTTGATGTCAGAAAATCATCAGGGCAGGACTCGATCCCAAGGCTTGCCAGCTTTTCAATATATTTATCAACGCTTTTTGATGAATTATTGGTGAGGAAAATATATTTTCCTCCTATCTTCTTGATATGAGCCAGGATATCCAGTGTTCCGTCAAAAAGGTCGTTGTCAAGATAGATCGTGCCGTCCATGTCGAAAAGGAACAGCTTCTTTTTTCTAAGGTCACTCATTTTATTGCCTCCCAAAGTTCTTTTTTTCCGGTTGAAATTGCAGAAGCACCGCTTCCCAGAGCCTTTTCAACCTCCTCGCGGCTGTCGATGATACCACCGGCGATTATCGGCACACCCGTGAGAGAGCGAAGCTCCTCTATAACCTTATAGACAACGCCTGGCATGATCTCTATCATATCAGCCTTTGAGGCGCGCAGAGAATCCATGGTCGTCCGTATAGAATGAGAATCAACGATAAAGAAACGCTGAACAGTGAAAAGCCCAAGCTCCTTTGCCGATCTGATTATATTCACTCTTGTGCTAATTATTCCGTCGATACCTATGTTTTTTGCATATGTGATACCGCATTTATCCTTGCCGATGCCCTCGGCAAGATCAAGGTGGATAAGGATTTTTTTGTCTGCGTCATGAGCTTTTTTCACAACCTCATGTAACGTCAGAATACTGGGGCAAAGATCGAATATCATCTGAACCTTGCTGTGAAGAGCTTCTTCAAGCTCGCTTTCGCTTCTCACTGCCGCAATAACGGCGCATTTTGTAAAATCCGTCATAATTATTCCTTACATATTTTTAGTTGCAACAATATTACATCCGAATACATTCTCTATTATAACATCTCCAACAGAAATTGGCAAGTGGGTAACTGAATTATTTATAATTTTCATCAGCTCGAACACCTTTTCCTTGGGGATAGGGCTGTCGGTCTTCACGGGAACAACGCTTCCGTCATCGCACTTCATAGTGGTTGTAACTGTTCTCATGGGAGCGATGCATTCGGTCTCGGCATATTTTTTTCCTCTGGGGCAGGTATTTCCCTTAACGCTCTTTACCTCACCGTTATCAATTTTGACCTCAAGACTGCATCCGATGGGGCAGATTATGCAAGTAAGTTCTCTTTTCATTTTCGATACCTCAATTCTGTTCAAGTCTGAATTCAAGCTCGCTCGCGCCTGCAAAAATATTTTTTGACAGCTTAATGCTTTCCATTTCTCCCGGAGCGACCTTGGGTCTCTTCTTTGAGAATACCTTTTCGCCATTCTTATAAACGGCAACGGTAACATTTCTGAATACGTCGGAAACACGGAAATAAACGCTGATGTCCTTATCCTGCGTTATCTTCTGAGGAACTGTATAGCGTATTCTTCCATCAGTCTTTATATCAACCGAAACAGCATCGCATTTTTCGCCTTTGATATAAGCCGCCGCGCTCTTTCCTGCAATCTCCGCTTCCTCGGAAACATAGTCAACAAGGTCGTGGACATGCAGAACATTACCGCAGGCGTATACGCCCTCGATATTTGTCTGCCTGTCTTGATCGACTATAGCACCGCTTGTAACTCTGTCAAGAGCAACGCCTGCGCTTTTGGAAAGTTCATTTTCGGGGATAAGACCAACGCTGAGAAGCAGAGTATCACAAGGGATATACTCTCTTGTTTCAGCAATAGGACGTCTGTTTTCGTCAACCTTTGCGATGGTAACGCCCTCAAGACGTTCCTTGCCGTGGATCTCAACAACTGTATGGCTCAGCTTAAGCGGAATACCGAAGTCGTTAAGGCACTGCTCGATATTTCTTGCAAGACCGCCCGAATATGGCATAAGCTCGCAAACTGCATGAACCTTTGCACCCTCAAGGGTCATTCTTCTTGCCATGATGAGACCGATATCGCCCGAACCGAGGATAACGACATTCTTTCCGGGCATATAGCCCTCGATATTTACAAATTTCTGCGCTGTTCCTGCGCTGTATATGCCTGCGGGACGTGTTCCTGCGATATTGAGCGCGCCTTTTGAACGCTCTCGGCATCCCATTGCAAGGATAATAGCTTTAGCCTCAATTTGGAAGATACCGTCATCTTCGTTTGTTGCTGTGATGACCTTATTTTCGTTGATATCGAGAACCATAGTTCCCAGCTTGAATGGGATATTCATGGCTCTTACCTTTTCCTCATATCTCCATGCGTATTCGGGACCTGTAAGCTCCTCGCCGAAGCGGTGGAGACCGAAGCCGTTATGTATGCACTGACCGAGGATACCGCCGAGACGGCTGTCTCTTTCGAGAATAAGTATATCACGGATGCCGCTTTCGTATGCCGCAATGGCGGCACTCATGCCGGCAGGACCGCCGCCGATTATTACCAGATCTGTCATCTTATTTATCCCCCTTTGTTCTTCCGTAGTTTAGTCGTGATTTACCGCCGAATTTGGTTACATCCTCATAGGCTATTCCCAGCTCTCTTGCGAGAAGCTCAACTATTCTGGGAGAGCAGAAGCCGCCCTGACAGCGTCCCATTTGTGCTCTTGTTCTGCGCTTAACACCGTCAAGATCCCTGGGCTTGGGATTTGTGCGGATAGCTTCAAGTATCTCGCCCTCGGTAACAGTTTCACAGCGGCAAACTATCTTGCCGTAGGTTCTGTCCTTTGCGATGATCTCGTTCTTCTCCTCAATAGAAGCTTCTATGAAATGATGCATAGGGCGTCTGATGGGATTGAAATCCTTATTTTCATGAAGCGCAAGACCGCTTTCTCGAAGAATGTCAACAATATATTCTGCAATAGCGGGAGCGGCGGAAAGCCCGGGAGACTCGATGCCTGCCGCGTTTACAAATCCGCGGAGAGGTGAGGTTATTATGAAATCACCTGTGCTTCCAACGGCACGGAGACCGCAGAAGGAGGTTATGGTCTTTCCGAAGGGAACGCCCTCAACATTCTCGGCAGTTTCCTTAATGACATGGGCAAATCCGCCTGCTGTTGTGGATCTATCGCTCTTGTCCTCAATATCGACAGATGTAGGGCCTGTCAGAAGGTTGCCGTCAACTGTGGGGGAAACGAGGATACCCTTACCCATCTTGCTTGGAGTTCTGAAAATTGTATGGGAAACAAGATTTCCGCATTCCTTATCGAGAAGGATATATTCGCCTCTTCTGGGATGCACTGTGAAGGAATCGTCACCGACCATCCTTGCGATAGCGTCGGAATATACACCGGCGGCATTAACAATATACTTTGCTGTGATAGTTTTATTGACGGATGTGATCTCGTATGCGCCGTTATTGCGTTCGATGGCTGTAACGGGGAAGTTCAGCTTCAGCTCTGCACCGTTGTCCATAGCGTTGCCGATCGATGCCACTGTCAGCTCATAAGGGCAGATGATCGCGCCTGTGGGAGCGTGCAGTGCGCAGGTTGCGTTCTTACCGATGTTAGGCTCAAGCCGGCGAAGCTCCTCTTGATCGAGGATAGCGAGATCGCGTACTCCGTTCTTGATACCGCGCTCATAAAGCACCTTGATAGTTTCCCTATCGTCATCGCCAAAGCCGATGACGAGAGAACCGTTGCGCTTATATTTAACTCCGAGCTCATTTGCTACAAGCTCCATCATTTCAGAGCCTCTAACATTAAGCTTTGCTTTGAGAGATCCTTCCTTTGCGTCAAAGCCTGCGTGAACGATTGCGGAATTGGCTTTTGTTGCGCCCATGGCAACATCATTTTCCTTTTCGAGAAGGACTATGCGGAGATTGTAGCGTGAAAGCTCACGGGTTATCATACCGCCTACAACCCCTGCACCGATTATGGCTACGTCGTACATAATAAGAACCTTTCTGTCTGCCGTATTTTCCTCTGCCGCCGCAGACTTTCGGAGAGGTGAGATCACCCCAAAAGGGCAAAAAAAGACGTATCAAAACAAAGGGTATCGGTATACCCTTTGTTTTGATACGTCTCCCATTCTCTGTATCAATTTATATTGTAATACTTTTTATGAATTTTGTCAATGGTTTTTGTGGATTTTTTTATGGAAATTCACTTAGATTTCTTAAATATTGAAAATTTTCTTAAAATAGGGTTGATTTTTTTGGAATTTGGTATATAATAGTAATAATGCGGATGTAACTCAATGGCAGAGTGCTCGCTTCCCAAGCCAGATACGCGGGTTCGATTCCCGTCATCCGCTCCAAAAGGAAAAAGGACGCAGAAGCGTCCTTTTTCCTTTTGGAGTCGATTTTTTAGGGATAACTTTTACCGTTTAACTAAAGATGTTCAAAGAAACCGTACAAATCCTTGTTTAGTTTTTTCAAGCGCACAGTAATGTGAGAATCGGATCATTTATTTGCTGCCTCAGCAGCTTTTTTTATGCTCCAATCGTTTTCAGTGAGCAGATTTTCTGCGGCGGCTTTATCACATCCTACGATATCTGCTGTTATGCGTATCATTCTGTCGCGAAGCTTGATATTTGAAGGCTTTAGATTTATCATCATGTTTTCATATACCTTACCGGTTTTGA
>JAFTXK010000044.1 GCA_017461635.1 Clostridia bacterium
CATTACCTATGGTAGCCTCAGTTGTTACAGCCTCGGTATCTTCCGCTGTATCTGTACCGGTCGCCTCAGCGGTTTCCTCCTCTTCTTCTGCGCCCAGCTCCATCTTTGCAAGACGTGCTTCGACAGTGCTGTAATATTCAGCCTCGGTAATGAATTCGATTTCAAGATTTGTTGTATATTTAGACTTTACGAGAGTTCTTATAGCATTTTCAACAGCATCGGCAGCCAAGGGTGTAGTCTCATCTTCGGTAATGACATACATGCCAAGAGTTACCGCTGTTCTTGTTGTTGTTTCGATAGTCTGCACCTCATCATCGGAAGAGCAGGATGCCAGCATAGGCACGAGCATAAGCAGGCAAAGCATCAAACTAATAATTCTTTTCATTGAAAGTATACTCCTTCGCATAAATATAGATATTAAATCCTTATTATTTTACATCATTTCTGACCATATGTCAAGGGATTTTTTGATTTAGATAACAATTTCAGGCAAAAAAATCAATCGAGAAATCCCTTAAGATGACGTGCTCTGCTGGGATGACGCAGTTTTCTGAGAGCTTTTGCCTCGATCTGGCGGATACGTTCACGGGTGATATCGAATTCCTTACCGACCTCCTCAAGAGTACGCGATCTTCCGTCATAAAGTCCGAAACGAAGTCTGATAACATGAGCTTCACGGGGAGTAAGAGTATTCAGCTCCTTTTCAATAACCTCGCGAAGGATAGTTGCCGAAGCAGCATCTGCAGGTGCAGGTGTATCTTCATCCGGAATGAAGTCTCCAAGGTGGCTGTCCTCCTCCTCGCCGATAGGAGTTTCCAGCGAGACGGGATCCTGGGAAAATTTCATTATCTCTCTTACCTTATCCGCGCTCATACCCATCTTTTCGCCGATCTCATCCGCAGTAGCTTCTCTTCCGAGCTCCTGCATCATCTGTCTTGAATAGCGTGAGACCTTATGAATAGTCTCTACCATATGAACGGGAATACGGATAGTTCTCGCCTGATCGGCGATGGATCTTGTGATCGCCTGTCTGATCCACCATGTTGCATAGGTGGAAAACTTATATCCCTTGCGGTAGTCAAATTTATCCACCGCCTTCATAAGTCCGAGGTTACCCTCCTGAATAAGATCAAGGAAGAACATTCCCTTGCCCACATATCTTTTTGCAATGCTAACAACAAGACGGAGATTGGCTTCGACCAGCTTTGCCTTTGCTTCTTCATCTCCTTCAGCCATTTTTTCAGCGAGTATCTGTTCATCCTCAAGGCTGAGCAACGGCACCTTACCTATCTCCTTAAGATACATGCGAACAGGGTCGTCTATAGCAAGTCCTTCGCTTTCGAGAAGCTTTTCCATCTTTTCGGGTTGGTCGAATTGCTCTATCTCGCTTTCGATCTCACTCATATCCTCGCCAAGCAGCTGCTCTGTTGAAACGTCGATACCGTTTTCTTCAAGCTCGGCATAGAGCTTATCGAGATCATAATCCATGGCTTCCATGGCTTCTTCTATATCCGTGCCCGAAAGCTTACCCTTCTTACCCTTCTCTATAAGGTATCCAATATTATTTTTCTTTATATCAAGTTCTTCTTTCATGTTTTCTCCTGCCATAAACGTTATCAGTCAATAAATGCTCTTAAATTTTTTGCATGATTATGGTTGCGCAGCTTGCGCAGTGCCTTAGCCTCGATCTGTCTGATCCTCTCTCTGGTAATGTCGAATTCCTGTCCAACCTCCTCAAGAGTTCTGGATCTTCCGTCAATAAGACCGTATCTGAGCTTGATTACCTGTTCTTCTCTGGGAGTCAGGGTATGAAGCTCTTTTTCTATTGCCTCCCGCATGAGAGAAGCGGATGCCGCTTCTGCGGGAGACGGAGTATCGTCATCGGGAATGAAATCTCCGAGACGGCTGTCCTCTTCCTCGCCAATGGGAGTATCGAGAGAGACAGGCTCCTGAGAATAACGGCGGATATCTCTGATCTTATCCGCGCTCATGCCCAGCTTTTCCGAGAGCTCATCAATGGTAGGCTCTCTGCCCAGCTCCTGCTGCATCTGTCTTGAACATTTTGCGATTTTATGTACCGTTTCAACCATATGAACGGGAATGATCTCCTGCTCGGCAAGGGCTCTTGAAATAGCCTGTCTGATCCACCAAGTGGCATAAGTGGAAAACTTATATCCCTTTGTATGGTCATATTTATCCACAGCCTTCATAAGTCCGAAGGTTCCTTCCTGGATAAGATCAAGGAAGGGCATTCCTCTGCCCACATATTTTTTTGCAATACTTACAACGAGACGGAGATTTGCCTTGATAAATTCCTGCTTTGCATCCTCGTCTCCCTCTTCGATCTTTGCGGCAAGCTCTCTTTCCTGATCGCCTTTAAGCAGCGGAACTCTGCCTATCTCGCGAAGATACATACGCACCGGGTCATCGATGGTAAGACCGTCCTGCTCAAGGATCATCTCCATATTATCCGAATTATCGAACCTTTCCATCTCGTTTTCGATATCTTCAGCATCAGAGGATATGAAATCGCCGCCGGGAACATTCAGCCCCTCGCTTCTCAGATCCTCATAGAGACGGTCATAGGATGCTCCGCTTCCTCCGGACTTATTCTCCGCCGCAAGTATCATGTTTATTTCATTTTCCTGCGATTTTCTCAAAATACACCTCTCAAAACCTTAAGAATTTGAATTTTTATTTTTCAGATCACGGGCAAGCTGCTGTTTGCGCCTGAGCGAAGCGAATTTGTCTCCGCCCTTCTTTTCTTCCTCGCGCATCTTTTCGCTTTTCAGCTTTTCGACAGCACCCTGAAGAACGTCTGCACCGTTTTGCGTCAGCTGTCCGCGGTCTATCTTATATTTTGTGATCCGTCCGATCTCCTTGGGAGTAAATCTTTCCCCGAGATAAGCCGGATCAAAGGGTTCATTGTTATTATGAAGCTCCATTACCGCCTCAAATATTCTTTTGCCGAGATCTGTAAAGAAATCCTCTGCGCAAAGCGGGATCTTGCCGCTCGCAATAGCCTCCCTATGCTCTTCATAGGTCAGTATCAATCCGAGAATGGTCTCCTCCGCGGAATTTGCCGCAACATTCTTGACAGCATCGGTATTAACTCGGTCGCCGTAATTCTTCGCAGTATTCAAAGCTTCTCTGCTCTCATTTTTCCTCTGCTCGCGTATAAGCTTCCGTCTTTGCCTTTCAACATCCGATTTAAGAGCATCCGATGTGATGGAAAGTGCCGATGAGGCTCTGCCGATGTAGACCTCACGCTCCGCCGCCGACGGAACAGATGCAATTATATTGCAGAGCTCACCCGATGCCTTTATCTTTTCATCGGGGGCGGTTATATTATATTTTGCCAGAATGTTCTCCATCTTATACTCAAATCCTGTCTTGCTCTGCCCAAGCAAATGACGGAATCTGTCCGCTCCGAATTTTCTGATATATTCATCAGGATCCTTCGCTCCGTGCATTTTCAGAACTCTGACATCAAGCCCAACCTCTCCGAGAAGCTGCATCGCGCGGTTCGCCGCTCTCTGCCCCGCTTCGTCGCTGTCATATGAAATAATGACCTTTTTTGTATATTTTGCCATTATCCGAGCCTGTTCGCCCGTTATCGCCGTACCGAGGGTGGCAACTGCATTGCCGAAGCCCGCCGCATGAAGGGCAATAACGTCCATATATCCTTCGCAGAGGATCATCTGCTCTGAGCATTCATCCTTTGCATAGTTAAGAGCGAAAAGATTTCGGCTCTTTTTAAAGCCGGGAGTATCTGAGGAATTCAGATATTTCGGCTTTGAATCGTCAAGGACCCTTCCGCCGAAGGCAATCACATTGCCTGTGGTATCTATGATGGGAAACATAACTCTGCCTCTGAAATAGTCATATGCCCTTCCCGTTTTCTGACTTTTCCCGCAGAGAAAGCCGGTAACCAGCTCCTCTTCGCCAAAGCCCTTCGAGAGCATATGCCTTGTGAGAAGCCCGAAATCCGAAGGAGCATATCCAAGTCCGAATCGCTTTATAACTGTACTGCTCAGACCTCTTGATCTGAAATACTGCATACCCGGCTCGCCCAATGCGGGATCAAAAAGGCACTGCCTGAAAAATTTTGCCGCTTCAAGGTTCATTTCATAAACTCTTTTGCGGTTCACAAGTGCCCCCGTAGCATTCTTATCCTCATGATCGATAGTTATTCCCACTCTCTGCGCAAGAAATTCGACCGCAGAAGGATAATCCAGATTTTCCGCTCTCATTACAAAGGTTATAACATCTCCGCCTGCACCGCATCCGAAGCAATAAAAGCTTCTTGTTCCCGGAAAGACCGTAAAAGACGGCGTTTTTTCGCTATGGAAGGGACAAAGTCCGCCGAAATTCGAGCCTGCACGCTTCAGCGTAACATAGGAACTGATGGTATCAACAATATCGGCTCTGAACAGTATCTCTTCTATTGCCGCTCTCGGGATCATGCTTTTCCTCCCCAAACTCTCGGCACATAGAGCGCATTATATGTATCAATGGCAAATCTGTCTGTCATGCTCGAAATATAATCGCAGACGCATCTTTCAACGCCCTCGCTCTCAACATTATTAAAATAGACCTTCGGCATAAGCTCAGGACGCTTTTTGTAATATTCAAAAAGACTGACCAGCAAAGCCTTCGCCTTCTCATCCTCGGATTTTGCAACCGAATTCTCATATACATTGGCAAAAAGGAAGGAACGAAGCTCATCGGTCGCCTGCTGAATCTCATCAGTCATTCTGATCTCGGGTCTGCCCTCGCTCGCCTTTATTACAGAGAGCACCATGCGGTTTATTCTTTCACTGTGACCGTTTCCGAGAGTGTCTCTTATATCCTTCGGAATATCCTCAAGGGTAAGGATACCCGCTCTTCTCGCATCGTCGATATCATGATTTATATATGCGATCCTATCCGCAAATTTAACTATAACGCCTTCAAGTGTGGATGCCATATTTTTTCCCGTATGGTTAACTATTCCGTCTCTGACCTCCCATGTTAGGTTAAGTCCCTGACCGTCATTCTCAAGCTTTTCGACCACCCTAAGGCTCTGTTTATAATGAGCAAAGTTCGGATCAAAGCAAACGCGCATAGCATCCTCGCCCGCATGACCGAAAGGGGTATGCCCCAGATCATGACCGAGAGCTGCAGCCTCGGTAAGATCCTCATTCAGTCTCAGGGCGCGGGCAATGATACGCGCTATCTGAGAAACCTCAAGTGTATGGGTAAGACGTGTCCTGTAATGATCATCAACAGGCGCGAGAAAAACCTGCGTCTTATGCATAAGCCTTCTAAAAGAGTTGGAATGAATGATCTTATCACGGTCTCGCTGAAATTCCGTACGCACCGAGCATTCGGTATAAGGGTTCTCTCTTCCCTTTGTTGCCGAGGTAAGACAGGCAAACTCGGAAAGGGCAGACTTTTCCCTTTCAAGAAATAGATCACGAATCGTTGTATCAGCCATTGACCATCCCTCCATTTCACTGCTAAAAAAAGAATTTTTCCCCGATATAAATAATATACGCAAATAAAAACCATTTTACTTTTATTTTCGCAAAAAAATATTTATGATATTTTCGAAATCAAAAAACAACTTGAATAATAAAAGATAAACAATTGGTAACCTCTAAAAACTCAAAATAAATAACTAAACAATAATTTAGCGAATAGTAGTAATACCCTATGAGATCCTTCGCCGAGGCTCAGGATGACAATAAGGGATCGCCCACTTGGTTTCCTACTGTTAAGTTGACCGTGATTTAACGTAGGAAACATTGCGAATAGTACAGTACTGTCATCCTGAGCCTTGGCGAAGGATCTCATAAACTATTAGTTACTTTTCCCCGATAAATTATTGTTTAACTTTTTATTACTAAAGCTTCTATAGCTTTAATGCAAGAAATATCCTGCCAAATTTTAATCTGACAGGATATTTACTGCTATTATTTGCAAAATGCTTTTTACAGCCCCATTTTATCTGTAATCAAATCTCTCGCCAATCTTTTCGGGGGCGAGCTTGCCGTTGCTTATATCGCTTATGAGCTTTTCGAAATCCGCAAGGCGTGTATTTTTTACGGCAAGGTTCATGGTGACGTTTTCAGCAAAATCAACACCATCATTTATAAGCCCGAATTTTTCGGTCTCTGCGAGATATTTGCCGTAATCCGAATAGGTACATATCAGCTTAAGCACAGAATATTTTTCATAAGTAATAACGTGGGCTTCATCCAGTGCCAGCTTAGCGGCATGAGAATAGGCGCGCACAAGACCGCCCGCTCCGAGAAGAGTTCCTCCGAAATATCTGGTCACGACGATGGCGGTATCTGTACATCCCGACTTACGGATAACGTCAAGAACCGGCATCCCCGCAGTCCCCTGTGGTTCTCCGTCATCTGAATATCTCTGAACTGTACCGTCACCGAGAACGTAAGCATAAACATTATGTGTCGCATCGCGGTATTTATTTTTCAATTCCTTTACGAAAGCCGCAGCTTCCTCTTCGGTCTTAACGGGCAGAGCATGACCGATAAAGATAGATTTTTTCTCTTCAAATTCGGCAACCGCTTCTCGCTCTATCGTGGTATAAAGCTCTGCCATATTACCAATCTTCCTCACTCTCTTTTCTTATTCTGTCACACTCGGGCAGGTATCTACCAAGCATACCGCGAACCTTTGCATCGACCGTTGCCGTAACCTTAACAGCCTCAGCACCGTATTCAACGTCCTCAACAGCCGCATTTTTATATAGGATATTCAGCGCACTCTGCTCTGCATTTGGAATAGTGAAAACAAGTCTCTTTTTTCCCGCCTGAACAAGCTCTTCAAGGCGAGCGATCATTTTATCCAAGCCCTCGCCCGTCTTTGCGGAAATATAGAAAATATTTTCTCTTTCACCGTCAGCAAGAGTGGGCAGTTCTATAGCCTTATCGCATTTATTGAAAACATAAAGAGTAGGCTTGCCGGATGCGCCGAGATCCGTGAGAAGCTTATCAGTTACCTCAAGCTCACTCGCACATTCATCATCCGAAGCATCGATAAGAATAAGAAGAATATCGGCATAAACAGCCTCATCAAGAGTAGATTTGAAAGCCTTTACAAGATGGTGAGGAAGCTTTCTGATAAATCCGACCGTATCGGTAAGCAGAACGCTCTCTCCGCAGGGCAGTTCAAATTTTCTCGTTGTTGGATCAAGGGTTGCAAAAAGCTTGTCCTCGGCAAGAATTCCCGCATCGGTAAGCCGATTAAGGAGAGTTGACTTTCCTGCATTTGTATATCCGACTATTGCCACCTTTGCAATGCCGCTCCTGTCTCTTGCCGCACGCATGGTACTGCGGTTTTTATCCAGTTCTTCAAGCTCTGCTTCAAGGGCGGTAATTCGGCGTTTCATATGTCTCCTGTCGCTCTCAAGCTTGCTCTCACCGGGTCCTCTTGTGCCGATACCGCCTCCGAGACGTGACATTTCAAGCCCCTTACCGATAAGTCTCGGTGCTGTATACTTAAGTTGAGCGAGCTCGACCTGCAGCTTGCCTTCGCCCGTCACAGCATGAAGAGCAAAAATATCGAGGATCAGCATACTGCGGTCGATAACGCGAACATCCATACCCTCTTCGAGATTTCTGATCTGAGACGGAGAAAGCTCAGTATCGAATATAACAAGCTCGATATCATTAGCCTTGCATAGGTCGCCGATCTCCTTTACCTTTCCGCTGCCCACAACTGTTCTTATATCAGGAGTATCCTTGACCTGTACAACCTTTGCAAAGACCTCTCCGCCGGCAGTATCAAGAAGCCTCTCCAGCTCGTCAAGGCTCTTTTCCACCTCATCCGCCGTCATTCCTCTCATCTGCAGAGACACGAGCACTGCACGGCAGTCAAGACTTTTTTCGTTATAATTCTGTGGCATAAAAAACACTTCCCTTCAGATAAAAAAACAATAAGGGCAGGACGTGCATCTGCACTCCTGCCCGCTACTGCGAAGTTTTTGCTTATTTTGCGCTGGCCTGAAGTCTCTTCTTGAACTTATCAACCTTACCGCCGGCATCAACGAATTTCTGCTTACCGGTAAAGAAGGGATGGCACTTGGAGCAAACTTCAACCTTGATATCTTCGCCCTTAGTAGACTTGGTGGTTACGGTCTCGCCGCATGCACACTTGATGACTACTTCTTTGTATTCAGGATGAATTCCTTCCTTCATTTTTTACACCTCGCTTTACTGATATTCACATAATACGCCATATTATAGCACACTTTTAGGCAAAATGCAAGAGTTTTTTAAAAATTTTTTTCATTCGGACAATTTTTTTCTTCTTTGTCGACTTTTTCCGCTTGACAGAAGGTCAAATATGTGATAAAATGACAAAAAAGAAATATAGGAGGATTTATACATGCTTAAAACAATTTGCGGCAAGGTCTATGACACAGACAATGCCACTCTCATTAAGAGAAAATCTGTGGGCGCCTTCGGCGATCCCGCGGGATATGAGGAAACTCTCTATCAGACAGAGGGCGGCAACTATTTCCTTTATCTTAACGGCGGCGAGGAATCGCCCTATAAGAAAGAGGATATCAAGAGAATGTCCAAAGCAAATGCCGAAAAATGGCTTGCTGAATAATTACCAATGGGCGGTCTATAATGACTGCCCTTCTTACTTGGAATATAAAGTTTTAGTCAGGTCATTATTACCGTAATAATAACCTGCCTTATTAGTTTTATCATTTCACTTCATACAAACAAACTAAATAAGAGATCGGAGGCTAAATTAAACGTAAATAATAAAACTAAAAGATTCAAAAATTAATTAAACCAACCGTGACCCAAGCCATACCAAGAAAGACCGCAACCGATACCAAGACCATTGATTATACCGCCGAGAATAACCGCGCCCCAAGTAAGCATCCGATTCACCTCCTTAATTTTGATTGCCTCCGCATAATATTATAGACGTTTTCCGTCTATTTGTCAATAGTTTTTTTCATTTATGGTAAAATATTTTTGGTGATATAGATGATAAAATCTTTTGGTGAAAAAATCAAACTTTTGCGAGAAAGTGCTGAACTAACACAAACTCAGCTTGGAAATGCAGTCCATATGACTCAGCGTAAAATATCATATATTGAACGAGGAACATATGAACCAAGTATATCGGATATAATAGCATTTTGCTGTTTTTTTGATATCTCATCTGACTATCTGCTGGGACTGCCGGCAGATATGAATTATCCTAAAAGATGAATAATGACCATTTTTCGACAGCTTGTTCGGAAAATCACAACAAAACATCATTGTGTTGTCTCACTTATTATGTTAGACAACACAATGATGTTTGTTTTTTCCTTCCAAAAATAATAGCTATCTCTAAAAACTCAAATTTGAACTGCTAAACAATAATTTAGCGGGGAAAAGTAACTAATAGTTTATGAGATCCTTCGCCAAGGCGAAGGATGACAGTACTGTACTATTCGCAATGTTTCCTACGTTAAATCACGGTCAACTTAACAGTAGGAAACCAAGTTGGCGATCCCTTATTGTCATCCTGAGCCTCGGCGAAGGATCTCA
>JAFTXK010000045.1 GCA_017461635.1 Clostridia bacterium
TATGCAGGTCTGGAAGAAGGAAAGTGCGCGCGCGCACTGGTGCTCAGCGAGGACGAGCTCTCCTATATTGCCGAGGCAAATCTGCTTACACTCAAGCCCATCATTTATGTTGCTAACGTAAGCGAGGATGAAGCCGGCAGTGAGCCCACGGGCAATGAAATGTACATGAAGCTGAAGGCACATGCCGAGAGCGAGCATGCTCAGGTAATTGCGATCTGCACGGGAATCGAAGCAGAGATCGCAGAGCTTCCCGCAGATGAAAAAGCAGTGTTCCTTGAAGACCTCGGAATAGCAGAAAGCGGTCTTGACCGTCTTATCAAGGCAAGCTACACTCTTCTCGGTCTTATCAGTTATCTTACGGCAGGACCCAAGGAGGTCCGCGCTTGGACCATCACCAAGGGTACAAAGGCACCCCAGGCGGCAGGTAAGATCCATAGTGACTTTGAGCGCGGCTTTATCCGCGCCGAGATAGTTGCCTATGACGACCTCATGAAATGCGGAACCATGACCGCCGCAAAGGAACAAGGTCTCATGCGAAGCGAAGGTAAGGAATACGTCATCGCCGACGGCGATATCGTCCTCTTCCGCTTTAACGTATAAACCAAAAATTCAGCGGTTGTCTCAAGTGCGAGACAACCGCTTTTTAATGAAGAAGATCGCAGCAGCGATTTTCAACCGCAATAATTAATTCTTCATCATTCATTATTCATTTTTCATTTCAAAGCTCTATCTCATCAAGAATCCCCAGATCCCAAGCGAGACGGGTGCTGACATATTTATCGCGCACATCCTTTACTGCAAGGAACACGGTCTTTGCATCCTCGTCCTTCTGCCCGATATCCGAAGGATCTTTAGGCATGCCGAGAATATTGAAGAGGTTATCAAGTGCTTCGGAGGTGGGAAGCTCCTCATTGATTATCCCAATGATCTCATCCCATTTTGCAAGAAGTATCTCAAGACGTTCCGCATGCTTTTCTATGCTGTATTTCTGTTCCTTCTCCTCGATCTTTATCATCATATCCGCGCCTGTACCGATATATCCGCGAAGCTGCTTCTGCCAAGCTGAAACATCAAAATTCTTAACATAGTTAAGCGCCTTATCTCTGTCGGGATGAACCTTCTTCAGTTGCTCATATACCTTCATGGACTGATATGTTCCAACAGCACACTGAATTCCGTGAAAATCAACAGGCGTTCCAAAATCAAGACCGCGCATATCCCAAATATGAGAGAAATAATGCTCTGTACCCGATGCCGGGCGGGTCACCCCTGCATACATCATCGCCTCTCCGCTGAGAACAAGTCCCTTAAATACCGCCGCAACTGCCGCCTCATCGCGCTTTACAAGTCCTTCAGCATTTTCAACACACTCGCGAAGCGCCTGACGTATCATCTCGGCAACACCCTCGCAATAATAGTCGCCGCATATAATATTCGCCAGCTTCCATTCAAGAATGCTTATATATTTCGCTATCATATCACCGATACCCGAAAGAAGCATACGCATAGGCGCCGCCGCAAGGATCTGAGTATCACCTATAATTACAGATGCGGTGCAGGTATCGATGGATAGCTTGAATTTGTCGCGGATAACAGATGCCGAATTTGATGCAAAGCCGTCCATTGAAGGCGCTGTTGCAACGATCACATAGCGCTTACCGCGGATGGTACTGACGATCTTGGTAACATCATTCAGCACACCTGTGCCGACAACAACCATCATATCACAGCTATTGTCAAAATGCATCACAACCGAGCCAACAGCTTCTTCATTTGGTTCAATAGTCTCCTTGTGCATAACATAAAGTGTATGCTCAATACCGCTGTCTCCGAGAATAGCACAAACGCGCTCTCCTGCGGCTTTATATGTATTTTTATCAGCAAGTACAAACACCTTTTTAGCCCCGTATCTTGCCAATACCTCGGGAAGACGGGCAACAACGCCGCTTCCGACTATAACTTCATCAACAGTGGATCTATGGTCCTTACCGCATATGCATCCCGTCTCGGGCAGAACTATTTTTTTTGATTCTTTCATAATTTCTTTCCCTTTCTACTTGACAAATTAATTTTTTTCGGTATCATTATAGTATAACGCTCATTTTTTGTCAATGGAATTGGCGAAAAGATAGCAAACAGCTCATATTTTGAGCATTTACGAGATCGTATCACTCATTATTTGTAAAGGAGAGCATATAAAATGCCATTTTACGAGAGAGAAGATGAAATTCTTCGACTGCTGAATGACGGAGAAGCATCAACCAACGAAGAGCTTGCTAAGAAGCTCTTCATAAGCAAACAGACCCTGCGCCGCGACCTTGAAAAATTAGAAAAAAAAGGGCTGATAATCCGAACTCACGGCGGTGCGATGCCAATAAAGCATCCTGCCGACAGGCATATCCCCTTTTTCCTTCGGGAGCATGAGCAGAGCGATGCAAAAAATATTATTGCGAAGAAGGCTTTGGAATTTATCCATGAAGGCGACACCATAATGCTTGACGGCGCAACCAGTGCCTATGCAATAGTTCCCTATCTGACCTCCTTCAGCGACCTCACTGTTATAACCAGCAGTGCCAAGGCATGCTTTCTGCTTGGAAATATGAATATAAAAACTATCTGCACAGGTGGTCATATGCTGTCCAAATCCCTTTCATATGTCGGGGATGATGCGATACGCACCATTGAAAATTACAATGCCGACGCGGCGTTTTTCTCCTGCAGAGGTCTCACGGAGGACGGTCTTCTCTCCGACCCTTCGATTGAGGAAAACCTTGTCCGCAGAGCAATGATGGCACAGTCTGAAAAGAAGATCTTTCTCTGCGACAGCTCAAAGATCGGGCAAAAATATCTGCATAATCTTTGCAATATCTCCGATATCGACGAGGTAATCTGCGAAATACCTCTTCCGCCAATAAGCGGAATGAAATGATCAAACCATAATTTATCGGGGAAAAGTAACTAATAGTTTATGAGATCCTTCGCCGAGGCTCAAGATGACAGTACTGTACTATTCGCAATGTTTCCTACGTTAAATCACGGTCAACTTAACAGTAGGAAACCAAGTTGGCGATCCCTTATTGTCATCCTGAGCCTCGGCGAAGGATCTAATAGGGTATTAATTAACTATTCGCTAAATTATTGTTTATCCAAAGTATTTTAGTAAACAGTAAAACACCTGCTCATTGCAGGTGTTTTTTTATAATTTCACTTAAGGTGTTTGTTATTTTACAATTACACTCTTCGAGTGTCTTTCTTGACTGATGTCCTCTTGCAACAAGAATGCAGTCTGCGCCGATGGCTTTTGCCACCTCGGCATCATGAACAGTATCGCCTATCACAAGTGGACATGCATTCTGATTTTCCGCGCGCCACTTCTCGGCAAGCTTCACCTTGCTTTCCGCATGGATATTATCAAGACCGAGAATACTGTCAAAGGTATTTTCAAGCCCGAGATCCGAAAGCTGTGCCTTCAGCATATCTATCTCGGTTGCAGAAAGAATTATCTGCTTAAGGCCCATTTTTCGAAAGACTTCGGCAGTGGATCTCACATCATCGTAGATCGGCGAATCCTTTACATTAATAAGATATTGCTCCACCCACAGAGGTGCAATAACCTCATAGGGCTCTTTATCAAAATCAAACCCGAGACGTCTATAATAATCTATTATAGGAAATCCAAAAACGGCATGGTAATCTGCAATACTTCCGATAATAGGCAGACCGCGCTCCGACAGGAGCTTATTAACGCTTTTTATCCCCGCCTCAACATCATCGAGGATCGTTCCGTTAAAATCCCATAAAATATGTGTATATTTCATCTTTTGCCCCGCTTTTTTCTTTAAACAAAGGGACTGCCGTCATGGCAGTCCCTTTAAAAACTAAATATCTTACTGCGCTTTATATAGAGCGTAAGGTGTATTTGCATTTTCTATATTGAGGAAGGCTGTGATAACATCGGCATACTGCTCTGCCGCACCGTTTACAAGTGCCGCATATTCCTCATATGTAGCCGCGCTGTCAAGAGCTGCCTTCAGAGAAGCGGATGCCTCAGCGAGTGCTGTGGATGAAGCGAAATCAACTGCAAATGCTTCCTTTGTTACCTCACCGGATTCCGGATCTGTCTCCTCTGCTGTATCCTCGGGAATTACGAAGCCGCCGAATGCGTCCTCAGCATATTCGCCGCTGACAAGGTTCTGCTTCTTAGCCATCTCCCAGATATTGAGAGGCATACCCTCTTCGGGATAAGCCATATAAACATTGCCTGTCTTATAGAGATCCATCATATAATCGTTATTCATGCGGCGGAGTGCGCCTGTTTCTTCATCAAGCTCGTAGTTTACATTCTCGATACCGTACTGGAGCAGATTGCGAAGCTCACTGCTTGTATTAAGAAGAGTGATAACCTCCATTACACGGGCAAAGTCTTTAGTAAATGCAGAAACCGCGAACATATTGCCTGCGAGCTCGTTTGCCGGCTTGGAAGCACTGTCGAGAGCAACGATCTCATAATCCTCGGAATATTCAGCCATAGAGAGGATATCGCCTGTCTTGATAGCCGCTGCAAAGCTTGAGGAATCAGCTGCGCCGAAATATCCTGCATATTTCATTTCTGCAAGAGCGAGAAGTTCTTTGGTATAATCAGCATTTGCAAAAAGGTTCTCAGCATCAGCAACAGAATCTTTGCCATATGCGCCTACGAGAGAGAAATCTGTTGTAAATTCTCTGCCCGCAACATTCATATAGGTTACATTTACCTTATCATATTCACCTGCAATAGGTGTAACATCAGCCTTATTCTCCTTTACCCAAGCAAGGAAGGACTTAAGATCATCGACTGAATCAACTCTGGAAACATCCAGCTTGAATTCCTCGACCAGCTCCTTATTGATGATCATATATGTACCCTCTCCGCCTATGGGCATGTTATTGGGAACACCGTAATAAGAGCCGTTTACCTTTGCGGAATTAAGGATAGTGGGATAGATATAGTCATTGAGATTATTCGAAGCATTCTTGATAGTATCATCAAGAATATAGA
>JAFTXK010000046.1 GCA_017461635.1 Clostridia bacterium
TGTAAGCTCCGCTTCATTAAGCTCCCCGCTGTCAATAGCATTTTGAACAAAGGGAATGAGAAATTCGTCAAGCCGCGCGTTATAGAAAAGTGAAATTTTATCGGTGTCAAAGGCACGGAGTTTTTCGCATGCCGTCCATATGTCATCATATGTAAGACTTGAACGGTCAAATTTATCAAAGCCCAATTCCTTTGCATAGTCGGTTTTTACCGAGTTCCAGTACAGCTCAATATTCAATGGAACAGCGTAAATATGTCCCTCATAGCTCATAATATCCCTGACACCGCTCATGAGATTATCGAATCCTTTATCAATGGCTTCATAATCTTCAAGGGGCGTATAAGCTCCATTGTTTAGCAGGGAATCAAGAAAATACATATCCGATTGATTTGAGATGAAAAAGATATCAACTTCACTGTCTTTTGCCAGAAGGCTTAGTCTGACTTTATCATAATACAGTTCAAGATCTTTATCGCTTTCAAAATTTTGATATATCGTAAAATGCACATTTCCGCCGAATTTTTCTTTGTATCTTTCGGCAACGAGCTTGTGGTCAAAAAAATTCATGGGAAGGTTTATGACAACAGGATCTTTCTCACTGAAATTAGTTACAACAATTTTATGATCAATATAGCCATCCCATATAATGGCATTCGTCCCCGCTATCATCATGCGGGAGGTATAAACCGAATTCCCGATGTTTAACTTTCCTTTATATTCATAGTCATGTCTGAATCCAAGATTGGTGGTTTCGTCATTTTCTGGTGAATAGAGCGATATCTGACAGTTATCTTCCCCATAAAAGCATTTATCCCACGGATAATATTCTCTGATATTGGTTATGCAGTCGATCTTCTTTTTTTCTATCAGCTTTTGAGATACAATATTAAAACGAATTATCTTTTTTACGGTGTTTGTAAGGCTCTGATTGGTACTTGCAAGAATGATTACGGTATCATCGTCCTCAAAGCCAATACTGTTTATAATGACAGTGTCGCTTTTCTTGAATTTTTTAGGATCGATGATATGATTTTCTCCGCTTTCAAGATCCGCGTAATAGATATTGCTTTCGGGATTGTATTTTCCTCCGTCCATTGTTTCAAGAAGAAAATGATTTCCGTGTACATAGATACGGCGAAGCTCCGAAGCATTGAAATTACATTTGATTTCTTTTGTGAGCTCGTTGTTATCAAAAATTCTGATCAAATCGTCTTTGCCGGAATAAGTGTAAATCTTATTATTAGCGGTAGATATAAGATCGTTATCGTCAGTTTCGCAGTAAAGCTCCTCGGAACCTTTTGCAAGATCAAAAGCGGTTATTCTGTCGTTGTATAGCAGATAAAGTATAAACTCATTATCATCGATGGCAACGTCGATCACTTCACTTGAAATGCTGTATTCGACGTTCTGAAGCTGGGGAAGGGAAGCATAAGGATCGATCGGTGTCTCCTCTGAACAGGAAACAAGGAAAATAAGTATCACAACTGCTGTGATGCATGCTAAGGATTTTTTCATTTTTTGACTCCTTTCGTTTTTTGGATGTCAAGACTTTTTGTCTACAGTTTAATTATACACAACCTTCGACATTTTGTCAACACTTTTTTTGAAAAAACACTTAAAAATAGTCATGCAATATCAATACGAGCTGTTGTTTCTTCTTATCTCAACATCGCCGTTGACAGCCTCAAAATCATAGCCGTAGGATCTTCCGCAGTCAAAGCTGCCTTTACTTACCTTACCTGTAAATTCGCAGATGAAATCACCGTTTACCATCTCATATTTCCCGCCAAACTCAGCATCATCCGGCAGATAGATCACTATATCTCCGTTGACAAGCTCGCAATCTATTTCAGATGGTGTGTTTTCAAATGTCATTCGGATGCTTCCGTTGACAGTCTCACAGTCAAAGCGGTCAAGCGTACCTGTAAATTCCAGCTTACCGTTTACATTCTCATAGCTTAGATCAACAGCTTCTGCATTTATCTTAACATTGCCCGAAACGGTCTCGGTGCTTATATCATCTCCTTTAAGCCTTTGTGCGGTGATATTTCCCGAAACAGTCTCAAGATCAAATTCTTTCGCGGTAAATGCGGAAATATCGATATCGGCGGAAGTGGTAGATATAACTATCGAATCGAAACCGTCTGCCATATTTACGGGTACAAGTACCTTCAATGTCTTTTTAGGGATATTGTTGATCCCGATAAACCACATTGGTTTGCAGGGTTTTATTGTCAGCTTACCGTTTTTAACTCTGTAACGAAGCTGATCCTCCTCATCAAGTATGCTCTCAGAGGATTCGCTTATCTGAACGGTATCTCCCGTATATATCTCTACCGTTACCGAATCGGATATCCATTCGATATCAAGAGATTTGATATTTGAACCGATCTCAGCAGATCCGACGCTGTAATCTTCGGCGTTATTATATTTAACGCTCATAATGCCAAAGCTGATATCCTTTATGCTGTCCAGCGCCATGAGTGCGGTAAAAAGACTGCATAGTACTATCAGAGAAATGACGCTGAGAACAAGACCGATTATCGCTCCTGTTTTTTTCATAGAAATACCTCCTTACTTTTTAGTGAGTGCAAAAATGGCATCGATAATTCCGTTTATCGAAGCGCCGATAAGGAATATGATCCATGTAATATCCCAGCGGCCGCTTGAAAAGCTGATGATAAAATATGCCGTTACGATAAGACACCAAAGAACGCTCTCGATAGCTCCCTTTACAGCTCTTCTGCTGTCCTTTTCCCTCTGCCATTCCTTGAATTCCTCGGTTATGGTCTCGTCCTTCTTTTTATAGACAGGCTTTGTCATCGCATTATAGATAATAAGCCCCGTTGCCGCCGCAATGAGAAGAAACATCATAACCACTCCGATCAGCCCATAACCAAGCTCACCGAAGATTATTACGGGA
Source organism: Clostridia bacterium (assembly GCA_017461635.1). Taxonomy (GTDB): domain Bacteria; phylum Bacillota; class Clostridia; order Oscillospirales; family CAG-272; genus SIG710. Next base: position 2,924 of record JAFTXK010000046.1, read on the forward strand.
ACGACCGAAATTATATAGAACATGACCGCAACCGACACCAGAAGCGCCGATCTTTTCTTTGCCTCAGTATTTTCAGTGCTCTCACCGCTCATATTCGCCTCCCTTTCAAGATCCTCGATAAGAGTGCTTATGTCTCCCACAGACGCTACAGAGATGTTATATGCCGCCTCGGGTGTCTTACCCTCGGAGATAAGGTCATTATATTTATCGGTAAGATTCTGATATATCTCCTCTTTAAGCTCTATTGCACGCTTGGTTTTCGGCGCGTCCTTAAAAAGATCTTCAATGAAAAAACGTAATTTTTCTGTCATTTTTCTGTCCTCCAAATCAGTTATCTGTATCAAAGCTCTCGTCCATCAGCTTGTCAATGGAGCGTTTGGATTCTTCCCATTCGGCACGGAGACTGCGGAGCATTTCCCTGCCGCTGTCGGTGATGGAATAGTACCTTCGCCGCGCTCCTGTAAGCTCATTGCCCCAATATGAAACGATATAACCTGCCTCCTCAAGCCTTCTGAATGCAGTATAGAGAGTAGCCTCCTTCAGCTCATAGGTGTTGCCCGTTATCTTTTGAATCGACTTATTGATCTCGTATCCGTAGCTGTCCTTTTTGCAAAGCCTCGCAAGGATAATGCCGTCGGTATGCCCCCGCAAAATGTCAGATGCTATCGACATGAATTTACCTCCTTTACCTCTTTGTGATTCTATTATAACACGATATACCTCGCCTGTCAAGGTATATCAGAGAAATATTTATATTTTTTCAAAGCCCCAATTTTTTGGGTTATTCTGCCCCCTCTACGGATCTATATGTAAAAAAAACAGAAAAGCTATGCCAGGATTTGTCTTGACATTTATGGAAAATAGTTGTATAATAAGAAGAATAATAAAATAAATTATATAAAGAGGTTGCTATGAGAGAACAAAACTTATATGATCTGCTTGAAAAATTCGATCTTAAGACCGATGTTGCAGGCGTGAAGATCGCTCCTTACGGAGGCGGTCATATCAACTCAACCTTCCTTGTGGAAAGCGAACCCAAATACATACTCCAAAAAATAAATACTCATGTTTTCCCCAATCCTGTTGAGCTTATGAGAAATATTGAGCTCGTCACAAACCATCTGGCAAAGAAGCTGGAGAAAAACGGAGAAGATGTTACCAGAGGAACATACAGAGTAGTCAAGGCAAAAGACGGCAAAAATTTTGTTGAGACCGAGAACGGCGATTTTTACCGCGTTATCACCTTTATCGATGCGATTTCCCATGAAAATATTGAAGAGCCCTCTGAGCTTTACCGCGCGGCTAAGACCTACGGTAAATTCCAGAAAATGCTCGCAGATTTCGATGCCGATGAGCTTTTTGAGGTCATTCCCATGTTCCACCATACGCCTAACCGCATGAAAAATCTCGAAAAAGCTATCGCCGAAAATAAGAGCGGCAGACTTGACGCGGTTAAGGATGATGTTGAATTTGCCCTTTCCTATAAGGATAGGATCTCCGCTGTGGTTGACGGCATTGCAGACGGTTCTATTCCGCTGCGCGTTACCCACAACGACACCAAGCTCAATAACTTCCTATTCGATAAAGAGACCGACGAATGTGTTTGCGTTATCGACCTTGATACCGTTATGCCCGGCTCTTTGCTCTATGACTATGGTGATGCACTGAGAGTTGGTGCTTCAAGCGCAGCTGAAGACGAAACAGATCTCGAAAAGGTCAATTTCTGCATTGAACCCTTCGAGCAGTTCACAAGAGGACTTCTCGAATCCTTTGCTCACGAGATTACCGAGCGCGAGCGTGCGCTTCTTCCTTATAGCCAGCTTCTCATGACCTTTGAGGTGGGCATCAGATTCCTTACCGACTATCTTGACGGCGATGTTTATTTCAAAACCGCTTATCCCGAGCATAACATTGACCGTGCCCGCAATCAGTTCAAGCTGGTTCGCGATATCGATGCGAGAATGGATGAGCTGAACGCTCTGGTCGATAAGATCTATAACGAAGTTAAATAACCAATAGCATCGGGCTGCCTTAAGTAGACAGCCCGATATTTGCGAATATTCTTTATAAGGAGTTTTATGAATTCAGTAACAGTACTTGGTGCGGGAACATGGGGTACAGCTATTGCGGCGATGCTCGAAAGAGAAAATGATTGCAAGGTCATTCTCTGGTCGGCTCTGGAGAGCGAGATAAGAGAGCTGAAAACCGCCCGCCGCCATCCAAAGCTTGATGAGCTGAGAATACCCGAAGGTCTTGCTTTAAGCACCGATATTTCAGAAGCCTGCAAGGGGGCAGACATAATAGTTTTTGCTGTTCCCTCTCCATATGTGAGAGAAACTGCAAAAAAAGCCGCGCCTTTTATAAAAAACGATGCTATCATCGTGGATGTTGCAAAAGGTCTTGAAAAAGGAACACAAATGACGCTTTGCGAGGTAATTGAAGACGAGATAGGCGGTGAAAAAGGCGGTATAGTTGCCCTTTCGGGTCCTACTCATGCCGAGGAGGTTGCAGTCGGTCTGCCAACGGCGATAGTTGCCGCTTCAAAGAATACCGAAGCCTCGGAAAAGATACAGAAGATCTTTTCAAACAGCTTTTTCAGAGTTTATACCAATTCCGATATCAAGGGCATTGAGATCTGCGGTGCAATGAAAAATATCATCGCCATCGCCGCAGGTATTTCAGCAGGTCTCGGCTACGGAGATAACGCAAAAGCCGCGATAATCACCCGCGGAATGGCTGAGATCACCCGTCTTGGCGTTGCCATGGGCTGCTCCGGACGAACCTTTGAAAGCCTTGCGGGGATAGGCGACCTTGTTGTAACCTGCACTAGCCGACACAGCCGCAATAACCGCACCGGATTCCTGATCGGCAAGGGCTATAGCGCAGATGAGGCGGTAAAGGAGGTAGGCATGGCGGTTGAAGGACTGAATGCCCTGCCGGCGGCAATTGAATTTGCCGAGGCTTACGGAGTTGACCTGCCGATCTGTACCACTCTCAACAGAGTGATTTGCGGTGAGATCTCAGCCGCCGACTCTCTCAAAGAGCTGATGATGCGTGATCTCAAACCGGAAATATGAATTATGTTTCATATAAAAACAACATCTGAAAACGCAAAAACGAAGGCTGAATAATAATTATGCTCCGACAAAATTAAAAGTCGCTGGTTTTGCGATATTGGGGTTCAAATTATTTCATATCCGCTGTTGACAAATGAAGAAAAATGTAGTATAATAATAAAAAAAGGCGAGCTGACGTATTGCAACTACGACAGCTCTGCATAAAAGTGTCAGAGCACTCCTATACAACCGGATAACCGGCGCCCGGAATGTATTATAACACATTTCCCCGCTTTTTTCAAGAGTTTTCCGCATATAGGTTTTATTTTCGTGGAATTTTTTTAATTACCCGTGCTTGATGCTTTATGCACTGCACGGGATTTTTATTTTATGCGAAAATGATTTAGCGAAGTAACATCTCAAATAAAGCATCCTCATCCGTCTCGGCGAATTATATCCTCACTCTAATTTTAGGTATTCCGCCGAGCCACCTTCTCCCACTTGGAGAAGGCAAAAATATTAACTGTTCATTATCACAAAGACGTACAATTTATAGTAATTGTTATGTAGAAAATAAAGAAACGATACAGATATGAGCCTTCTCCAAGTGGGAGAAGGTGGCACGGCAAAATACCTAACCGTAGAAAGTTGTTTTTATTCGCCGTGACGGATGAGGATGTTCCATCTCTAATGTTACTTTTCCTAAATATTATTTAATAAAAATTATAAGTTCTCTGATTGGAACAAAAAGCCGCCGATTTTTCTATGTTGCAACCATAGAGAAATCTGCAAAGGGTATCAGAGTACCCCACGTCATGAAATTTCTTTGCCGAAAGGCAGACGAAGAAAGCTCATGGGCTATGGATTTACGATAAAGGTAA
>JAFTXK010000047.1 GCA_017461635.1 Clostridia bacterium
ACCCTTTTTGGCGCGCCGTCCAGAATTTGAACCGATCTGCCGATAAATGTTTTCTGTATTTACTCCAAACAGCAGAGCTTCATTGACAAAGATCGTAATTTGTGATATACTGAAATCAGATAAAGCAAATAAAGAGGTTTTGATAAAGGCGAATTATATTCCCGATTGAGTAAATAATATAAACAGTGATTCAGAAATATGCACAATATTGAAATATCATCAATATATGGAGAGAAAATGAATTTAGAAGAATACAGCAAGCAAATTGAAGAAATAATCGAGGATCCCGAATACAGACCGCTTTTACCGAGTGAGCTGATGGGGCTTATGAATGTTCCCGAAGAAGAGATAGAAGCTGTTCGGAATCTCATTCAGAATATGGCTCGCGCCGGCGATGTTGCTCTGACAAAGCGGGGCAAGGTGGCTTCGCTCAGAAGCGTGGGTATCGTCAGCGGAGTTTTCAGAGGAACTACCAAGCATTTCGGCTTCGTGACCCCCGATGACGGCAGTGAGGATATATTTATCCCCGCGGCAAAAACGCTTTTTGCCCTTGACGGAGACAGAGTTCTCGTAAGAGTTACCGAGCATAAGAGTCGTGACAAGCATTTTGATACCGCGAAGCTTCGCCGCGGCAAAAAGGGCAAGCTCGTTCCCATTCCCGAGGAAAAGCGGAATGAAAAAGGTCCGGAGGGCGAGATAGCGAGGGTTCTCGAACGCCGTTTGGCAAAGAATAATGTCGTGGGCGTTTATTATGAAATATCCGAAAAGCGGGGCAGAAAATATCATACCGTCGGCTGGGTCGAGCCCGACCGCAAGAAGCTTCCCTATTCGGTTTTCGTTGATGTAAAAGCGTCAAGAGAAATGGGGGTCAATATCGGCGATAAGGTCGAGGTGAAGATCACAAAATTCCCCTCCGAGAGAGATGAACTCAGCGGCGAGATAATCAAAAATTTCGGCGATTCCGCATCGAAGACCGCGAATTACGCCGCAATACTCGCCGAAAACGGCATTGAGACAGAATTCAGTGCGGAAGTCACGGCTGAAGCGGAAGCGGCATCGAAAAAGCCTATTACAGCCGAGGGCAGACGCGACCTGCGCGATATGATCATCTTCACTATCGACGGCGCTGACGCAAAGGATCTTGACGATGCAATTTCTCTTGAACGCATCGGGGATAATTACAGGCTTGGAGTTCATATTGCCGATGTTTCGGAATATGTAAAATTCGGATCCGAGACCGATAAATGCGCCCTTGGCAGAGGAACCAGCGTCTATTTTACAGACAAGGTAGTTCCAATGCTGCCAAAGAGCCTTTCAAACGGTTCATGCTCTCTTGGCGGAGATCTTGAACGCTATGCACTGTCTGCATTTATGACCCTTGACGGAGAGGGAAAAATAATCGAGACCGAGCTTTGCGAATCGATCATCCGTTCCCGCGTCCGCGGAGTTTACAGCGAGGTAAACGATATTTTCGAGAAGGGCGAAGGGTCGGAATTTGCCGAAAAATATGCCGAGGTCATCCCTGCCTTGCGCGAAATGCACGGTCTTTACAAAATAATGAAAAAACGCTCCGAGGAGCGCGGTTCTGTTGAGCTTGATACGGAAGAAGCTGTAATTTTGCTTGATGAAAAGGGAGCTCCCACAGATATCGTGGCAAGAGAGCGCGGAGACGGAGAAAGAATGATAGAGCAATTTATGCTCTGCGCAAATGAGGGCGTTGCAACCTTCCTTACAAATCTGTCTCTGCCCTGTGTTTACCGAGTTCATGAATCGCCCTCGCCCGATAAGCTTGAAAATTTCATTGCCTTTGCCCTCGGAATCGGACTTGACGTAAGACCTCTGCGAGCAAAGAAACTCTATCCGTCTTCCTTTGCGGCGATCCTTAAGGAAAGCAGGGAAAAGGGAATAAGCGCCGTGCTTTCAAATGTGATGCTCCGCGCCATGATGAAGGCAAAATATTCGGCGCAGGCAGCACCGCATTTCGGTCTTGCGATCGACCTTTATTGCCATTTCACATCCCCTATCCGCCGTTATCCCGACCTCACCGTGCATCGCATAGTTAAAGCAATGCTAAGGGGCGAGGCTGTTGGGGAAAAGCTGACAAGGCTTACGGCATTTGCGGGTGAAAGCGCGGCGCGCTCCAGCGAAAATGAGCTGAAGGCACTTGCCGCCGAGCGCGAGATAGATGATCTTTATAAGGCGATCTTTATGTCGGATAAGGTAGGCGAGGAATTTGAAGGAGTGGTCAGCTCTGTTACCTCCTTCGGGCTTTTTGTTCAGCTTCCGAATACTATCGAAGGCCTCGTACCCCTTGAAACAATGGACGGAAGATTTACCTTTGACGAAAAGCATTATATTTTATCCTATGGAAAGATCTCCTACCGTCTCGGGCAATCGGTAAGGGTCAGGATCACCGCCGCCGATATCCCCTCAAGACGAATCTCAATGGAGCTTTGCTAAAATAAAAGATCCGCTTCGGATATAGATCTGAAGCGGATCTTTTAGCGCCTAAACTATTTTCAGAGTACTTCTTCTTCCAGAGCGCGCATGGTCATAACGCCGACATTCATTTTTTCCACTTCTCCGTTGCGAAGAAAGGCAAGTGTTGGAATACTCTTAACCCCATAACGCTCGGCAAGGGCGGGAGCGGTATCTATATTCACCTTTGCAAATAAAACCTCGGGGTGCGCACGGTCAAAATCCTCGATGACCCGTGACATAGTTCTGCAAGGCGCGCACCAATCGGCATAAAAATCAACTATTACATTGCCGGAAAGTGCTTCGTCGAAATTTTTTTCATCAAAATGCTTTATCATTGTTAAGATCCTTTCAAAATTGTTTTTTATGCTCATATTATGTCTATGCAGGAGCATAAATATGCAAAAGAAGCGTTTTTTCAGAAAAATATTGCTCAAAATGAAACAAAATAGTAAATAATTCGTCAAACTTATTGAAAGAAAATCAAAAAGGGTGTAAAATGTTATCATTATGAACGGAGGTGGCAATATGGCTAATAACGGTAATTCAAGAGATTTTGCCGCAAAGGTGGGCAAGCTCTGCCTGCGTAGCCTTATAATTGTAGGCATAACCCTCATCTTGCTTATTGCCGCGCTTTATACAGCCATGTTTGTTATGGTGAACGGTCCGTCGCCAACGGTAGGCAAGCTTTTTGTGCTTTCGCTGAAGGAGACCAGCGCAGGAGGATTCCTCGCCGATTGGTATATGAGCGAGGAAGAGATCGCCGCCCTTCAGGCAGAAAAAGCCGAGGAGGAAGCGGCAGAAATAAATACCGCCTTGATAAAGCTTCCCGAAAGAGAGGATATTTCCGATCTGCAGGATGACGTTCCTTCAGGCGAGGATACCGATTCGGATACAGGCGATGAAGCTGAAGAGATAAAAAACGAACGTCTTGAAGGCATCGAGATTCATGATGTTTCGGGCGGAACATATAACGGCAAAATGCTGATAGTAAAGGATCCTACCCGTGTTTTTGTAGGCGTTCCCGATAGATACGGCGAGGGAGCCAGCGGTCTTTCTCTCACCAAAATGATTGAAAAATATGATGCCGTCGGCGGTACGAATGCCGGAGGCTTTATCGATCCTAACGGCTCGGGCACAGGCGGTATTCCCGAAGGGATAGTTATAAGCGATGGTGAGCTTCTTTGGGGCGAGCTCGGCACATCCTATAGCCTTGCAGGTCTGGATGAAAAGGGACTTCTTTATGTTGGAAAAATGACGGGCGCGAGGGCTATGGAGCTGGGACTCCAATATGCGGTCAGCTATGGTCCTGCGCTTATAATCAACGGTGAGCCCTGCAATTCAAAGCGTTCTCTTGGCGGCGGCATCAATCCGCGAACTGCCATTGGTCAGCGCGAGGACGGGGCAATACTTCTTCTCGTTGTAAACGGCAGACAGATCGACAGCCTGGGAGCGACTCTTGATGATCTTATCGAGATCATGCTTTCCTTCGGCGCGGTAAATGCCAGCAACCTTGACGGCGGCTCGTCAACTCTGATGAAGCTGGATGGCGAATATCTCAATACCAGCTCTTATATCCTCGGCGGAGAAAGAGTTCTGGCTTCAACTATTCTTATAGATTAAAGGGTTGTCTCACGATCGGTGAGACAACCCTTTGATATATTAATCCTTTCGTTTTGCTTCAAGCTTCTGTTCAAGGGCTCGGATGCGATCAAGCAATTCGGCAACATATATGAATAAGAGCCCAAGCGCCGCAGAGACAAAGGCCGCCGCAATACCGATAAGGGCATCGGCAAGACTATTTGACATTGCGCTCGACATTATCAGACAAAAACCGACCACAACCCCGAGGAAGAATAACACACCGCATATTCTGAAAAATTTTGACATTTCAATCTCCGTTCATAATATTGATGAATTATAATTTCTTAAATCTGTAAATGATGCTGTCCATATCTCCGCGCAGGACGAAATCAATGCCGAGCCGCATGAGAGCTTTGCCCGTTCTCGGCTTCTGCTGAGGCGTATTGATCTTTGCATCGCCTCCGGCGGAGATGCTGTCTTTTTCAATTGCTCCCAGCTCTTCAAATTCATATATTGCGTCCTCGTCAAGACCGTCAAGGCGCAAACGCTCATATATACGCATGGCGGAAATTCCTCTGCCGAATATAAATAACACGCCCTCGCTCCTGTCCTCGGAAAGATACTGATAAGCCGCATATGGGCGTTCGTTCACGGAAGCGAGACGGTAAATATCGCCGAGATGGACGATATGTCTGATGCTCTTGTACTGCGCGATATAGTCCTTCAGCTCTTCCTTTTCATCAGCAGTGAGATTTATCAGATGCTGACCCACCGCAAGCGCACCCATCATGGCAACTCTCGCCTGGAATTTCATAGTTGAAACGCGGTCATTATGATGCGCCGTATAAACACTGCTGATATGACAGCCGCCGCCTGCGAGCTTTGGCAGCATGATATTGGAAAAGCCCTCGTGAATACGCAGAACATCATAGGGATCCTGATTATCGCTTCGGTTGATCCTTCCCGTGAAGCGGAGCATGCCCAGATCCACTCTCTGACCGCCGCCCGCACAGTTTTCAAACATGAGCTTAGGATATTTGTTCTTTATCTCATCAAAGTAATCGCAGAGATTTTTTGTATAATAATACCTCACCATCTGCCTGTCCTTTTCGGGCAGTGATTTTGTTCCCACATCCCAAAGAAGACGGTTGAAATCTACCTTGAAATAGTCAACACCGCAGTTTTCGATAAGATAGCAGGTCTTATCGAATATATATTTTTTCACCTCGGGAAGCGCAAAATTCAGAACGAAACGGTTGTCAAAGCGTCCGTCATCCTTGCAGTGGGTGCGCAGGATCCATTCGGGATGCTCCTTTGCAAGAGGACTGTCCACATGACAGCATTCGGGCTCCATCCAGAGACCGAACATCATCCCTCTGCGGTGAAGTTCGTCGGAAATGAACTTAAGTCCTTTCGGAAAACGCTCCTTGTTCTCATTCCAGATGCCCATGCCCAGGCGGTAGTTTTCGCCTTCGCCCTGCCAGCCCGCATCAAGGATCAGTGCTTCAACACCGATCTCATGGGCAATATCGATAACGGACATTATCTTTTCTTCATTAATATTGCCGAAGAATGTGCCAAAGGGGTTATAGACAACGGGCATGATCCGTCTCGCCTCGATCTCGCGCATAAGATGCTTTCTTGAATAGGCATGGATATTTCGGCTGACCTGACCAAAGCCACCTTCGGTAAAGCCTATTGCAAGTACGGGTGTTTCAAAACTCTTTCTGCCTTCAAGGTCAAGGCAGAAATCCCAGTTATTCAGCCCTGCCGTTACCTGTACATTGCCGAAAACCGTTCTTTCAACTATCATTTTATGGTTTCCGCTCCAGAGCAGGGTCATATACCAAGCATCGCCTCTGCGCTCGTCGGCATCACCCTCGTCAAGGATCACAAGCGGCACTGCATCGGGACCCGAAAGACCGTTCCTTGTCTGGAGAACTGTCTGACCGTCTCTGACAGGAGCGCGGGTTATTCTGTATTCATCAGCCCACTGACCCGTAAGAGTAGTCAAGCGGTAATTTTCGCGAACGGGAAGATGGCAAAGACCGGAAAATATCGTATCAAATTTTATCGGATCCGATCCGTTATTGCGCAAAACAGCATTCTTTTCTATAATATCGCAATCCTCATAGACCCTATATATAAGCTCCACCTCAAGGGGCTTATATTTGTCGGCGAGAAAGATCCTTAGGGTATTATCCTCAATAGCATAGCGGCGGTAAAAAAGATCTGCATCTCTTGTGCCGTCGGCAAAGCGCACCTCCATGGTGGGCTCGCAGTTACCGCCATAGGGGCTCTGACCGTGAAATTCCTCATAGTCCGCTTCTCTTTGATTTCTGCCGAGAGATCTGCGGCTGATAATGCTTTTTATATCGGGAAGATCGCTTTCAGCAAGCTTTGTTCCATAGTAAAGAGTTATAAGCCGATCCTCCGCCGTTATGATCATCGAATAGGAAAAGGTCTCAGTCTCAAGCGTGAATATCCTGCTTTCTTTGTTATATGATACAGCCATTTTTCTTCCTCCGTCTCCTTTAGCTTATAATATGGGTAACTTCAAAAATCAAAATTGAATTGCTGAACAGTAATTTGTCGAGGAGAAGTAACTAACATTTTATGAGATCCTGAGCCTCGGCGAAGGATCTCATGGGAGATTAACTAACTATTCAACAAATTATAGTTTATTATTTTAAATTTAGTCTTCAGAAATGCCCTATAATTTATAAAAGCTCCTTGAATGATCTGATATATTTGCGTACTGTTTCCTTGATCTCTTCGATATAACCATCAGATGACGGATCGTAAATTCCGATCGTGGCGAGCCCCGCATCAGAGCCCGTTTTCAGCGCAATGATGTTGTCGTCATAGAAAACGGTTTCGGAGATATCGATATTTTCTTTATTGCAGAGATCGTGATAGATCTCGGTATTTGACTTTGATTTCCCAAAATCATCACAGGTATAAACCCTATCGAAAAGATCAAATATTCCCAATCTCTTAAGGCAAGGATCAACCAGAATATGAGGGCTGGCAGTCAGCACAAAGAGCTTACAGCCCTCTGCTTTCAGTCCCTTTATATAATCGCAGATGCCCTCCTTTGCAGGGATGAGATCCCGATATTTCGGCAGTGCGATCTTATGCATGCGTTCAATGATCTCAGCCTCAGTGCCCCCGATGCCGAGCTCAATATAGTATTTTGCTATTCCGACATCTCCGAGAGGAGTTATTCGACGGATTATATCGGCAGGATATTCCACGCCCGCATCGTCAAGGATGCTGACCATCGTTTTAGCCCAATGACCCATGGAATCGGCAATAGTGCCGTCAAGATCAAAGATGTGGTTTTTATAATTTTTCATTTTTTCTCCAAAATATGTCGAAATTTGTCCTCGGTGAATATACTTTATCGAGGAGGTGTTTTTTATGAACTGTAATCAATGCCATGCTGCCAAGGATTTTGTGCGCACAGTGCAATTATCGATAGATGATCTTGTTTATGCTGCTTCGATGGTAAAGGAGAGGGAAAATATTTTCCGAAGATTTTCCCTTGAAGCAATGCCCGTATTGCGTCTCGGAGCCGAGCTTTCACGTCAGCTTATGAGATATTCTTCATATGAACCTCTGCTTCGCTTTGCACGAAATGCCGAAAAGGAGCTGGAAGCGCAGATCAGAGGGCTTCAGCATGCAGAAAAATACTGCTCGGATTCGTCAGCGTCAAGGGACGAAACGGAAAATTACATGATATCATCGGGGCGCATTTGCGGGAGAATGGTAGAGGATATGCGCATGACGGATATAAGCGAACGTCTCGGATGCGACTATCTGCGATATATGATCTGCCTTATCGAAGGGGCTGTACGCCTTTCTGAAAATGCATTAAGCTATGAATTATGCAGTGCCGCGGTCGTACCTATCCGATCTATATCAAGAAACGGAAGAGAAATGCTTCACAATATGCGTAAGCTACTTGCCATAATAGACTGATCATTTGTCAGTAAGCCATGTGAGGCAGGGCTCGATAACGAGACCGTCACGTATGGGTGTAGCATATTGCTGTGAAAATTCGGTGACGCTTGAAACAAAATCAGAAGCGAGATTGACTGAAGCTTCAAAGCTTCCACCCGAAAGCATCTTGCCCAGAAGCACCGAGGCAAAAACATCACCCGTGCCGGGGTAGGAACGGGGCATAAGGGGCGTGCTGTGTAAGAAGGGCACACTTTTTCCTTTTTCGAGCGCGGCGGTAAGAATAACTTTGCCGTTTTCGCCCTCAGCCTCAACACCCGTGACCACAGCTTTATCACAGCCGAATTTTGAAATAAGCTTTTTCGAGAGATATCCCGCCATGTCAGCTCCTTCCGCTTCGGAAAGAACATGCGCGGGGTATTTTTCGCCTGTCAGAAAGCAAGCCTCGGTGAGATTGGGCGTTATCAGATCCGCGCCATAGCAAAGACGGCTCATGCCCGACATGAGAGCCCTGTCATATGTAGAATAAAGCTCACCGTCATCGCCCATAACGGGATCTACCGCGATAAAGGTCTTTTCTCCGTCATTTTTCACCGAAAAGTCCTTTATAAAATCAACTAACATGTCTATCTGCTCTGCACTGCCGAGGAATCCGCTGTAGATCGCGTCAAAATCCGTGCCGATAGACTTCCAGTGGGAAGCGATCTCTCCCATATGATGGGTAAGATCGGCAAAAAACATATTTTCAAATCCGCCCGTATGTGTTGAAAGAAGAGCGGTGGGCAGAGGAACGGTCTGAATCCCCATTGCCGAGAGCACGGGGATGATGACTGTCAGCGCACAGCGTCCGAGACAGGAAATATCATGAAGCGCCGCAATGCGCGGTATCTGCTTTTTTAATTTTCCGTCCGCACCAAAGGACGGATGATCTGCATATCTGTTCATATTGACCTCATAAATTATCTTTTCAGCGATCTTTTCACTTTCCCGATGACGGAAAAAATGATAAAGGCGGCGGCATTCACCGCAACTATTGCCGCGCCCGTCGGCAGTGAGAAAAGGCAGGATGCCGATATTCCCACAAAGGCGCAGACCACGGAAAGCACCGAGGCGCAGACCGCAACACCCTTAAAGCTTCCGAAGACCCTCATTGCGCTGAGAGCGGGGAAGATCACAAGTGCCGAGATCAGCATTGCGCCGATAACGCGCATTCCGATTGCGATTGTAATAGCCGTAACCATAGCGATGGCGGTCTTATAAAGCTCGGAGCGAAGCCCCGCCGCCTTTGCAAAGCTTTCATCAAAAGTGACCGCAAAGATACGGTTGAAAAAGAAAAGATAAAAGAGCAGAACGGTCACCGAAAGAATAATAGAGAGGATAACATCCCCATCCTCCATGGCACTGAGCGAACCGAACATATAAGAATTTACATCGGTATTCATGCCGGTGGTCAGCGATATCGCAATAACACCGATGGCAAGCGAGGCACTGGAGATCATCGCGATTGCGGCATCGCCGCCCATGCGGCTGTTCTCGCTTATTCTCAGCAGAAGGATAGCCGCTATCACCACAACAGGCAGTGAAAAAGCCAGAGGCGAGGCGCCGAGAACTGTTGCCAGAGCCAGTGCACCGAAAGCCACATGTGAAAGTCCGTCGCCTATCATCGAGCATCTGCGGAGAACCAGCGAAACTCCGAGAAGGGAAGAACAGAGAGACACAAGTCCGCCAACGATAAAGGCGCATATCACGAATTTATAGGAAAAATAAGAAGCGAGGGTAGAAAGCATGTCAATCATCTTCATTTCCTCCCGCAAATCTGCCGAAAATGGGTGATTTTATATAATCCTCTTTAGTTCCGAAAAATTTAACGGAACGGTCAAGATGAAGTATCTTCGTTGCATATTTTACAGCCGCCGAAAAATCATGTGAGACCATGATAACGGTCATTCCATAGCACCTGTTAAGCTCCTCGATCATGCGGTACATTTCCTTTGTAACGAGGGGGTCAAGACCGCTGACGGGCTCGTCCAGAAGTATCATTTTTTCAGCCGCGCAAAGTGCTCTTGCCAGAAGAACTCTCTGCATCTGACCGCCCGAAAGCTCGCGGTAACAGACAGACGCGATATCCGAGATCCCCATCCTTTCCATATTCATTGCCGCTCTCTTTTTGTCCTCAGCACTGTAAAAAGGCTTAAATGAGCTTTTTCCGAGACAGCCCGAAAGCACGACCTCACTCACGGTTGCGGGGAAGTCACGCTGAATATTTGTCTGCTGGGGGAGATAACCGATCTGACCCTTTCCCAGCCCTTCGCCGAAGATGATCTCACCGCCCGAAGGACGCTTCAGGGAGAGCAGTGCTTTTATAAGTGTGCTTTTTCCCGAACCGTTTTCGCCCACGATGCAGAGATAATCACCCGAATCAACGGTAAAATCCGCACCCTCGAGAACCGTACGCCCATCATAGGATAGACTGAGATTCCGACATTCTATCTGATGTAATGTTGTGTTTTTCAATGCTTTTTCCATTCTGTAATTATATTATTTGATTTCACTCTCCGAGAGCGGTCTTTATGCTCTCAAGATTCATGCGCATGAGCTCAAGATAACCGATACCCTTCTCAAGATCTTCCTTTGATGCCGTATGGCAGGAATAGAGCCTGAGAACCTTTGCGCCGATCTCGGAAGCAATGGTGTTTGCTAATTTCTCATTCGAAAAATCCACAGAGAAAACGGTTTTTGTTCCAAGCCCCTTCGCTTTTTCAATAACCTCCGTTATTTCTGCCATGGAAGCCTCGGTGTGGGAGGAACAGCCGCGGAAGGGGGAAGCATATTCAAAGCCGTAGGAATGTGCAAGATAGAGAAAAGGGAAACGGTCACCGAAAATCAAGTTTTTATTGCAGTTTTTTTCGGCAAGTGTCTCAAAATCTGCGTCAAGAGTTGTAAGCTCGGCAATATATTCTTCTGAATTTTCAAGGTAGATATCCGCGTTATCGGGATCGATAGAGCAAAGCCTTTCCGTGATCGCGCCGACGATCGTTATGGCATTTTTCGGGGATGTCCAAACATGCTCGTCATGCTCATGATCGTGAGCTTCCTCCTCGGAATGTTCGTGAGCATGCTCTGCATCATTCTCATCACCGTGGCCGTCCGCATTTTCAAGAAGGGGAACGGTATCCATAAGAGCAAGAACTCTGTTTCTTTCAAGCCCCGAGCTTTCGATTATCTTCTCAGCCCAAGCCTCGCTCTCGCCACCCACCCATATAAAAAGATCGCATTCCGCGGCGCTTATCATGTCCAGAGGAGTCGGATCATAGGAATGAGCCTCGCTTCCGGGCGGAAGCAGCATCCGAAGGGAAACATCACTTCCTTCGGTTATTTTTCTTGCAAAATCATATTGGGGAAAAACAGTTGTCACTATGCTGATCCCGTCCGTCGCATAGGCAGCATTTTCACCGCAGGAGCAGAGACAAAGCGTTAGAGAGGCAAGAAACAAAATCAGTATTTTTTTAATCATTTTATATTATCCTTTTCTGCATTTTTCACATTCGCCGTAAAGCATGGAAATGCTGCTGTTTATGCGGAAGCCGTGCTCATCGAGAAGATGTCCGAGAAGGTCATTGCTGCGCTCACATTCAAGATGATATACTCTGCCGCATTCGGTGCACTTCATATGAAGATGATGCTCGCATCCGCCGCCTCTGACAAGCTGATAGAGCATACCCGAATCCGCTCCGTCTCGGTATTTACGAAGAACTCTCTCTTCACTCAGTATTGAAAGCAGACGGTAAACCGTGCTCTTTCCGGGAGTTTTATTAAGAAGGCGGGAAAGCTCGTCAAAAACCATGTCTGCAGTAAACTGCCTGTCGGGATTTGCGCAAAAAAAGGCGATGATGGCTTCTCTCGCGGCAGTATTATATCTTCCGTTTGCCATAATACACCTCCAAAATGAGAATTGTTCTCATATTGTACCATATACACAGCAGTTTGTCAACAGTTTTTTTCATAACCCTTGACATATGGGTAAAAAACTGATAAAATATAAAAAAATCGACGAAAGGCGGTAAAATAATGAAAATTGTTGGAATTAAGATACTTCTCTTACTGCTTCTGCTTGCCCTTCCGCTGACACTTGCATCTTGCGGAGAAGGAGAGGAAGCCGAAACCGGAGCCGACACCGAAACCGAAGAAACCGACACCGAGCCTGTTACATACCAGACCAATAGTGATGAAGGCTGGTCACCTATCTGGAGACCTTGATAAAAGGGCTGGAAAAAACTTATCAAATATAAACAATAATTTAACTAACTTCTTCGCTGAATTCTTGTTTATTTCTCAATCATTTTTATTTCGAATCAAAAAACGACCAATATCCCATCAGCATATTTGCTGATGGGATATTGATTTGATTTTATTTTTTATATCCCTCATAATTTACCATATTAAAAATTTAAATTTGCAGCGAAAAATCGTTGATTATTTATATTATTACATTCAATCGGTACTTGAAATCGAAAACGGGCAGTTGTATAATAATATTAGTAATTTTTGCGTGAAATCAACAAAAAGCAGAAATGATTTGCGCACTTTGAATTGAATAATTCATAAAATCCATTTGAAATTTTAAGATGACTGCTGTATAATTATATTTGATGAATATGGAAGGAGACCTCATATGAAGAGTTTTATGTTTAAAATTCTGGCGACTGCAATTATCGTTATGGCGTTTTTTTCTGTTTGCTGCTTTGCTTCAGATGCTTTGCCCACGGAAGGTTATTGCTATACCTCAACTCCGGGCGTGCAATCAAATGTTAAATGGACAATTACCACAGTGGATGATGTCGTAACTCTTAGATTTGAGATCGACCCCACCGCCACAGATAAGGTGCAGTCCACAGCAATTACAGCTTTTGCCTCTGACGGAACTCAGGTCGGTTACGGAAATAATCATCTTGTTCCTTGGTTCAATGACGGTGTTATCCATCATATCGTCATCGGCGATGGCATCACCGAGGCGTATGGCGGCGTTCTTATCAAGGTGTCTCTCCTTCTCAGTGTCGAGGTTCCGGCATCCTTTACAAAAACTACAGGTGCGGTTTTTGAGAGCAGCTCCAAGCTTACGAAATTCTATGTAAGAGGTACCGAAGCCAAGGAGGGTGTTTGCGATCTTACATATTTTACACATCTGGGAAATTATATTTTTGATAATGCCAAGTTTACCGAGATCATATGGGGCGAAAACCTGACAGCGATCCCGAATGAAGCATTCAAGGTAAATAATTTCAGAGAGCTTGATATACCCGATCAGATCAAGATCATTGGCAGCAAGGCATTTGATGCCTGCGGAAAGCTGAAAAAGGTTACAATTAATAATCCCGACTGTAATATAGCGGGAAATGCCTTTACAGGATGTCCGCTTCTCTTCACCCTGGTAGGCTATAAGGGGTCAACAGCTCAGAACTATGCCGAGACCTATGGCTTTGAATTCGTTGATATCGAAACAGGCGAGATCATACTCGAAGGAACGCGCGAGGTAGAAAAGGATCCCGAAGAGGTCTGGATCTGGAAGAGAGAAGAAGCCGATGACGGCGGTAATCTCTATCAGGAATATAAGGGCAACCGTCTGATCGATACCGACTGGGCTTGGTATGCGGATGCAAAGACCCTCGTATTCTTCGATAATAAGGCAGGCGGATATAATGAGACAGGTTCAAGATCCGCGGTTTCGGATAGCGGAACCCATTGGTCTGATTATGCCGATCAGATCGAGGAGATCTGGATTCAAGCGGGTATCGATAAGATCTCGGGCGGAGCTTTTCGGGGACTTCCCAATCTCAGAATCGTTCAGATAGGCGCAGGCGTTTATCAGATGGACGGAAATGCCTTTCTTGACTGCACTTCTCTCAGGAGCATTTACCGCATCGGGCTTGATCCCGAGGATGGCGTTGCGGATCTGTCAAGCTTCGGCAAGATATCATCGGGTGTTCTGCGTAATACAGGCATTGAAAGTGTGAAGCTTAAGAACGGTATCACAGATGTAAATGCTTCGGCTCTCCTCGGCTGTAAGAATATAATTTCTCAAGACAGCGAATATCTCAGAAACTATTGTAAGCTCAATTATTTCAATCTTGTAAGCCCCGAGGACGGAAGCATTATTTATGAAAACTACCGTTATATCAACGCCGCAGAGCTTATAAGCGCAGGTACGGCGGCGGTCGCCTCCTTCGATGCGGAAACAGGAACTCTCACCGTTTTCGGCTCGGGAGAGGTCTATGATATAGCCAATTATTACGGCGGCGGATCAAAGACCGCTCCATGGTTCAGCATCAAGAATGATATTAAAAAGATCGTTTTCGGCTCTGAGATAACCATCATCGGTAAGTATGCCTTCTGCCAGTGCAAGAACCTGGAATATGTGGAGCTTCCCGATTCTCCCATTGCGATCAGCAGTGCGGCATTTGAAAAATGCTATAATCTGCGCGCGGTCTACACAACAGGCAACGAGCCCGTTATAGGGACATTTGATCTGAGAAATGTCTCTGTGCTTGAATCATGGTCATTTGCATATACATATCTGTTGGCAAATCCCATCATCAGCCCCGAGGTTACTGAGATCGGTTCTTCCACCTTTGAAAACTGCATGAATATCACAAATATTTACGGTACTCCCGGCTCCTATGCCGAGACCTATGCGGCAGAAAAAGGTAAGACCTTTGTTGATATCGCCTCAGGTATGCCCGAAAATGCCATCTGCACACCTCCGGCAATGAATCAGGATGAGCAGGAAAGAGCCGAGCGCCATAAGGGCGATGAAGAAACAGATGCTGCTACAGAAACGGTAAATCCCCTCTATGAAGAGCCGAATGTTGAATTTTATAATGACGGCAATAACGGGGCAAACGTAATGTCCGATACCGTTATCATCATTGCTGTATCAGCGGTAATAGTTGTTGTAATCGCAATAGTATTGCTCCTGATAGTAAAAAAGAAAGTCAGCAAATAAAGAACGGTAAATATCCCATCAAAAACAACATTTGATGGGATATTTACCGTAAATTTTTCAATATATACTTATGAATGATCTCTGAAAACTTAAAATTGAACTTCAAGCAATAATTTGTCGGGCAGTTAGTTAAGGTAACAAAGTCTCAGAAAACAAGGCACTCCAAAAAGTCATCCCTCGACTGCGCTCGTGATGATCCCATCGATTCACAAAAATCGTTAAAAAAACTACAATAATTCAAAAAAAGTTAATAATTGTTATTGACAAAGGTGTTTTTTGGGTATATAATAGTCTTAATTCTTTATTGGGGGGACTTTTCTCATGAATACAATAAAATTTGATAAGAAAAATGTAAAAATGGTTGCTCACAGAGGCGTAAGCGGACTGGAATGTGAAAACACAAATGCCGCCTTCGTTGCCGCAGGAAACAGAAGCTATTTCGGTGTTGAGACCGATATGCATATCACAGCCGACGGAAAGTTTGCGATCATCCATGACCAGAGCACAAAGCGCGTTTCCGGCATCGATGCCGATGTGGAAAATCTGCCCTTTGACGCCGTAAGAGGTATCAGACTTTATGATAGAAAGGCAGGCGTTACCCGCAGCGACCTCTGCATACCTTCTCTCGAAGAATATATCCGTATCTGCCATAGATATGATAAGGTATGCGTGCTTGAGCTTAAGGACTGCAGAGGCATTGAAAAATATCGGGAAATGATCGAGATTATCAAAGCAAATGACCATCTGGATAAGACCATTTTCATCTCCTTCGGCAAGGATAATTGCCTGATGATAAAGGAAATTATGCCTGAAGCAAAGGTTCAGTTCCTTATAAGCGAATGGAATGACGATCTTCTTCCCTGGCTTAAGGAAAACGGCCTTGATCTTGATATCTATTATGGCTCTGTTACTAAAGAGCTGGTCGACCTTATACATGAAAATGGTATGGAGATCAACTGCTGGACAGTCGATAAGGCAGAGGACGGAGAAAGACTTGCCGCATGGGGCGTTGACTATATTACATCCAATATTCTTGAATAATAAAGACAAAAACTGTCTTGCATAAAAGATCCCGTTAAAATCAGATTTCAAGCCTGATTTTAACGGGATCTTATTAATTCGCTCCTATAATACCATTCATTTCAGTTTAAATCAAATCCAAAAGGGAGCAGATCTTCGAGGGTATAGACCTCAAAATTCTCACTGTTTCCGAGAATGATCTTAAAATCCTTACCGCAGAATTCGCTCATCACCTGCCTGCAAACTCCGCAGGGAGTGCAGAGCGGCTGCGGCTTTTCATTTGCTTTTCCTCCTACGACGGCAATGCGCTTGAAAGCCCTCTCGCCTGCATTGACCGCAGAGAAAAAAGCAACTCTTTCGGCGCAGACCGTGGGCGAAAATGACGCATTTTCAATATTGCATCCCGTATAAACCTTGCCGCTGTCAGCGAGCAGTGCCGCACCCACCGCAAAGCCCGAGTAAGGGCTGTAAGAGCACTTTCGTGCCTCCTCTGCGGCAAGCATCAGTTCCTTGTCAGTCATTTGAGATCACCTCCGAAGCAAAGCTCTTGCCATCGCAGTCAAAGCCCGCGCCAAGAACCTCGGTAACAGTAGCCGCAATATCGCAGAAGCATTCCCTCGTGCCAAGGGAAACGGGCAAAATGTGCTTGACGTAAACGAGAAGCGGAACATACTCGCGAGTGTGATCGGTGCTTATATCTCCGGGGTCACAGCCGTGGTCAGCGGTTATTATCAGCATGTCGCCATCGCCGAGCTTCCCGAGAAGCGTCGGAAGAAATTCATCAAAGGCGTTCAGTGCCCTTGCATAACCCGAAGCGTTGTTTCTGTGCCCGTAAACCGAATCAAAATCCACAAGATTTATAAAGCAAAGTCCGTTGAAATCCTTCTCGGCAAGAGAAGCACTTATCTGCATACCTTCTTCATTACCGTGAGTAATAAAAGCCTCCGTAACACCGCGCGAAGCAAATATATCCGAGATCTTGCCTACAGCAAGAACATCCTTTCCGCTCTCCTTCAGAGCGTCAAGCATCGTCCTTCCCGCAGGCTCAAGACTGAAATCACGGCGGTTGGCAGTCCTCTTAAAATTCCCTGCCTCACCCACAAAGGGACGGGCAATAACTCTGCCTACGGCATGCTTTCCTCGCAGAATTTTTCTCGCAATTCCGCAGTATTCATAAAGAGTTTCCACAGGAACGATATCCTCATGGGCGGCGATCTGAAAAACGCTGTCCGCCGAGGTATAAACAATGAGATCACCCGTGTGCAGATGCTCCTCACCATAGTCGCGGATAACTTCTGTACCCGAATATGGTTTGTTGCAAAGAGCCCTTCTGCCCGTCTGCTTCTCAAATTTTTCAATTATTTCGGACGGAAATCCATCCGGGTAGGTAGGCAAAGGATCATTTGATATGAGACCTGCGATCTCCCAGTGACCGATAGTGGTGTCCTTGCCGTTGGACCTTTCCGCCATTCTTCCGTATGCGGCTTTGGGGGCATCCGCACTCGAGAGATAGGAAAGCCCTTCGATATTTCCGAGACCGAGAGAAAGAAGATTCGGTATTCTCAGCTCACCTGTTTTGTAAAGACTTCCAAGGGTCGAAGCCCCCTTGTCACCAAACCTCTCGGCATCGGGAAGCTCGCCTGCCCCAAGGCTGTCAAGGACAATGAGAAATATTCTTTTCATTTTATCCGAAAAAAACAAATTATTTTTCCTCCATTCGCAGAGCAATGTCGAGAGCGACCTCCATCATGTCGGTAAAGCTGTTCTGGCGGGCATCCGAATCGAGAGATTCACCCGTAACTATGCTGTCGGAAATGGTGCATATGGCAAGGGCGCGTTTACCGCTTCTCGCTGCCGTGCAGTAAAGTCCGGCGGCTTCCATTTCAACAGCCATAACTCCCATCTTTGCCCAAGTCAGCGAAGCATTCGGGTCATCATTATAGAAGGTGTCCGAGGAAAGGATATTTCCCACATGGAATGGAAGGGAACGCTCTCTCGCACTCCTTACCGCCTCTTCAAGAAGCTCAAAACTTGCCGCAGGCGCAAATGTGCCGGGCAGACCGTATTGATTTATGAAGTTGGAATTTGTGCAGGCACCCATGCCTATAACGAGGTCGCGCACATTTATTTCCTTATGAAGAGCACCGGCAGAGCCAACGCGCAGAATGTTTTCAACTCCGAAAATGTTGTAAAGCTCATGGCTGTAAATGCCGATGGAGGGCATACCCATTCCGCTGGCCATAACCGAAACCTTTGTGCCCTTATAAGTACCTGTATAGCCCTGAACTCCGCGTACATTATTGACAAGTACAGCGTTTTCGAGAAAATTTTCTGCAATAAATTTTGATCTCAGCGGATCGCCGGGCATGAGAACAGTCTTGCCAAAATCGCCGGGCACTGCCTTAATATGTGGTGTAGGGTAGTTCATAAATTACCTCCTTAATAATCACCGAGATTTTCGTTTTTTACTATCTTAACTATCGCACTTGTGCCGAGACGCTCTGCGCCGAGGTCGATAAAATCCTCCGCATCACTGATCGAACGGATACCGCCTGCGGCTTTGATCTTCAGATGTGAGGGAACATGCGCTTTGAAAAGGCTGACATCCTCTCTTGTAGCACCGCCGCCGGCAAAGCCCGTTGAGGTCTTGATAAAGTCTGCGCCCGACGCTCCCACTATCTCGCACATCTTGATCTTTTCTTCATCCGTCAGTGCGCAGGTCTCGATAATGACCTTCAGTGTCTTGCCCTCGCAAGCAGAGCGCACTGCTTTGATCTCGTGAAGCAGATCGGCATAAAGCTTTTCCTTCAGAAGCCCGATGTTTATCACCATGTCGATCTCGTCCGCACCGTCATTTACAGCCTTCTCGGTCTCGAAGACCTTGACCTCAGTAGTATTATACCCATTCGGAAAGCCGATAACGGTGCAGATCGCAATTTTTTTATCCGCATATTTCGCTGCCTGACTTACAAAGCTTGGCGGAATACATACCGAAGCCGTGCCGAATTTGATTCCGTCATCAATAAGAGCTCTTATCTCATCCCATGTAGCATCACGCGAGAGAAGCGTGTGGTCAACCTTCGATAAAATATCCTTAATTTCCATCTTCCTGCCATCCTTTCGCAATATCTATCCATTCCTTTGCACCCGAAGCCTTTTCAAGCTCAGAAACAGTCAGCTTTACCGCACTGTTTCTCGTTCCCGCCGCAGGATAAACGATTTCAAAACGGCGCAGAGATTCATCGAGATAAACAGGCACTCCTTCGGGAAGCGCAAATGGGCAAACACCGCCAACAGGATGTCCGAGAAGGCTCTCGACCTCCTCGGGCTTTATCATTGCTGCCTTGGTGTGGAAAAAAGCCTTGTATTTGCTGTTGTCGGTTTTTGAATCTCCCGCCATAACTATAATTATAGGCGCACCATTAACTATAAATGACATGGTCTTTGCAATTTCCGCTTCCGAGCATCCGAGAGCTGCCGCCGCCTCGCTGACGGTCGCGCTAGATCTTTGGGGAATAATTATTCTATCTGCAAGCCCGAATCCTTCAAGATGGGCTGTAACCTTTTCAATGGACATTTTATTTACCTTCCTTTTAATATGATTTGCATCATATAAACAATAATTTAGCGGGGAAAAGTAACTAACAGCATATGAGATCCTTCGCCGAGGCTCAGGATGACAATAAGGGATCGCCCACTTGGTTTTCTACTGTTAAGTCAACCGTGATTTAACGTAGGAAAAATTGCGAAC